>NZ_NKUG01000087.1 GCF_014845095.1 Methylobacterium bullatum
TCGCCGTCGACGGCGACGGCGACGGGCGCCGCGACCTCGTGGATTCTGTGCCCGACGCGGTGGCCTCCACCGCCAACTTCCTGCGCGTGGCCAAATGGTCGAACGGCCAGCCCTGGGGCTACGAGGTGCGTGTACCGAAGGGCTTCAATGCCGGGGCCGCCGGGCGCAAGAACAAGCACGCCGTGGCGCATTGGGCTTCCATGGGGGTCACCCGGATCGACGGACGCCCGCTTTCCGGAGACGGCCCTGCCGGCATCCTGCTCCCGGCCGGCATCAACGGCCCGGCTTTCCTGGTGACCCGGAATTTCGACGCCCTCTATTCCTACAATGCCGCCGAATCCTATGGTCTCGCCATCGCGGTGCTGTCCGACCGCCTGCGCGGCCGCTCGGGCGTCCAGGCGGAATGGCCCACCGACGATCCGCCCCTGTCGCGCGCCGAGCGCCGCGACCTTCAGACCAGATTAGCGGCCCAGGGCTACGATGTCGGCGAACCGGACGGCAAGGTCGGCGCCAAGACCCGCGACGCGATCAAGGCCATCGAGCGCAAGCTCGGCATGCCGCAGACCGGGCGACCGGGCGGCAAGGTGCTCGAGGCCCTGCGCCGGGGGTAGTGGTGCGAAGGGGTCGGGACGTCCTCGTTCGATCGGCCGACCCGACCTCCAATCCGCTCTTTCTGGGACGCTGATGAAGCTGACCCCTCATCCGAGGCAGCGCCGGTCGCTGCCTCGGGCTGTGACGCCCAAGGCTTCGGCCGGAAGGAATGTTTCCGACGACATCTTCTCATCACTTGAACTCGAGCGGCGTGATCGCTTTTGTAAGATGACGCCGATATCTGCCGTTATTTATCGAGATCGCTTCCGGAAGTAAAAACTCGATTTACTTTGCTATGTGCCGTCATCTTACCGATGACCTTTTTTATTTTGCTTTGGCGGGACCACGTTCGGATCGAGTCATGCGGTTAATCCGCCTCTCCGAACGCAATGTCTCGCATTTCCTCATGGCCCGTGTGACGCCGCACCCTGTTCGCGGACTGGGCTGTTTGGCGTAGGATTAGGCATTATTGGACGCACGTTGATCCTTATGTAGCTGAAACATGCACTAAGGAAAATCATGTTGTATAAAAATGTAGCAATTGCCGCCGTGCTCATTCTAGCGACGGCTTCCTCGGCTGCTGTTGCCCAGACGGCGGGGAAGCGCGGCGTTCAACAGCGTCACCAAGATATCGACGCGACTCATGCGATCGACCAGCGCTATGAGCCGTCGCGGATGTTGAGCCCTGCGCCGAAGCAGGACATGAAAATGATCCCCTTCCCCCGTGGCGGGCGGATGGAAATGATCCTCGTGCCGGCCAATCCATCCTCCTAGATGTTGCATCGAGGACGCGACGGGTCGAGCATGTCTCGGGACACGAGACTGCTTTGGGATGGATGCCGATGCGGCGTCCATCCGCCAACGAAAAAGGCCGGGCAATGCCCGGCCTTTCGCAATTCTGAAGAATCGCGCCGAAGATCTTACTCGGCAGCGGTCTTTGCCGCGGACTTCGCGGCCTTCTCGGCCTTGCGGGCGTCCTTGTTGGCCTTCGAGGCGTCGGCCTTTGCGGCCTTCTCGGCGGGACGGTCGGCGCGCTCGACGATACGGGCCGACTTACCGCGACGGTCGCGCAGGTAGTACAGCTTGGCGCGACGCACCTTGCCGCGACGCACGACGGCGATCGAATCGATCATCGGCGAGTAGACCGGGAAGACGCGCTCGACGCCCTCGCCGTAGGAAATCTTGCGGACGGTGAAGCTCTCGTTGAGGCCGCCACCGGAGCGCGCGATGCACACGCCTTCATAGGCCTGCACGCGGGTGCGCTCGCCTTCCTTCACCTTCACGTTCACGGTCACCGTGTCGCCGGGCTGGAAGTCGGGAATGGTCTTGCCGAGCGCAGCGATCTGCTCCTGCTCGAGCTGCTGGATGATGTTCATGGTCAAGTTCCTGCCGGTGCGCGCCCGCGATCCCAGGAGGGGAATGCGTGCGTCAGGATTTCGGCATCCTGTTTTGAGTTGCCGCGGGCTATACAGGAAGCATCGAGGCTTGTCGACATCCCACACAGCGAAAGCGCGTCTGCGGGCATGACCGCGGAGGTGTGCAGGTTGAGAAAATCCCGCGCGCGGTCCACATGAATACAGAGGCGCGGGCCATTCCCCGCGCCCTTCCCGGCCGGCCTTGAACCGGCGCAGTGGACGAGGATACATCAAAGCCATGTTCATCCAGACCGAAGCCACCCCGAACCCCGCCACCCTGAAGTTCCTTCCCGGCCGCGTGGTCCTGCCCGAATCGACTTTCGAGGCGCGCGACGTCGAATCCGCCGCGCGCTCTCCCCTCGCGCAGCGCCTGTTCGACGTTCCCGGCGTCGCGGGCGTGTATTTCGGCCATGACTTCATCTCGGTGACGAAGATCGAGAACGAGCATGGCTGGCCGCAGGTGAAGCCCGCGATCCTCGGTGCGATCATGGAGCATTTCCAGTCGGGCGCCCCGGTCCTGGCCGAAGGCGTCGTCCTCGGCGGCGACGATGCGGAGGAGTTCTACGACGAGGCGGACCACGACACCGTCGTCACCATCAAGGACCTGCTTGAGACCCGCGTGCGCCCGGCCGTGGCCAGCGATGGCGGCGATATCACCTTCCGCGGCTTCAAGGAGGGCGTCGTCTACCTGGAAATGAAGGGCGCCTGTTCCGGCTGCCCGTCCTCCACCGCCACCCTCCGGCACGGCGTGCAGAACCTGTTCAAGCACTTCCTCCCCGAGGTGCGCGAGGTCCAGGCGGTCTGATCGCCGTCGCAAGCGCGCAACACCCCGCGTCCTTCGTCTCTTTCGAGGCCGCCCCGCGCTGACGGGGCGGCCTTTTCCGTCGTAAACTCATGCGCCCGACGGGCATCCCGATCTGGAGTGACGTTGCGTATCCTGGCTATCGACACGGCGCTCGACGCCTGTTCCGTCTGCATCGCGACGGATCTCTCCGACGATCTCCTCGCCGAAGAATCCATGACGCTGGCCCGTGGCCATGCCGAGGCGCTGCTTCCCATGCTCGAACGCGTGATGGCGCGGGTGGAGGGCGGGTTCGAGAGCCTCGACCGGGTCGCCGTTACCGTCGGTCCCGGGAGCTATACCGGCTTGCGCGTCGGCCTTTCTGCCGCCCGGGCCGTCGGGCTCGCGGCACAGATTCCGGTGGTCGGCGTCACCACCCTCTCGGGCCTCCTGGCACCGCTCCTCGCCACGAACGGCCAGGGCCTGATCGCGGCCGCGATCGATGCCCGGCACGGCTCCGTCTATTTTCAGGCCATGAACATGGCGGAAGGCATCGTCGTGCCTCCGAGCCTGTTGCGGCTCGAGGAAGCGGCCGATCACGTCGGCCGTGATGCCGTCACCCTCGTGGGGTCCGGTGCGCCCGCTCTGTCGGGCTTGCTCAGGTCCCGCGGCATCGCCGCGACGGTCAGCGATGCCGGCCCGCCGCAGATCGCCTGGATCGCCTCCCTCGGCATGCTGGCCGACCCAGCCCAAGCCCTGGCACGCCCGCTCTATCTGCGCGGACCGGATGCCACTCCACAGGATCACGCGAGGCTGGCCCGTCGATGATTCGTCCCGTCTCTCCGCTCTGGGCTCTCGATTGGTGGCTGGCCTGGTGGGACGCCTGGGGCGGCGAGCCCTATGTCACGCCCCTGCGCGATTCCTCCTCCGCCGCCGCCCTCGCCCGCCTCCATGCCACCGCCTTCGCGCGGCCGTGGGACGCCCACGAATTCGAGCGGATGCTGTGCGAGCGCTCCACCGAGGCCCATGCCCTGTGGCGGGCCGGTTCGATCCAGGGCTTCATCCTCTCGCGCCGCGTGGCCGACGAGGCCGAGATTCTGACCGTCGTCCTGGCGCCTGCCGTGCGCGGTGGGGGTCTGAGCCACAAGCTCGTGCGCGAGCATCTCGGGCATCTGGCATTGAGCGGCGTGCGCAACGTCCATCTCGAGGTCGACGAGGGCAACGCCGCCGCCCTGAAGCTCTATGCCCGTCACGGGTTCAAGCAGGTCGGCGAGCGGACGGGGTATTATGCCCGCCCCGATGGCAGCCGCGCCACCGCCTTCACCATGACGGCGACCCTGTCGTGAGCCGCGATTCGTGATCGGCTGCGGGCGATGACGCGTCTCGGCACCGTCTTCCGGCTCCTGATCTGCGTCCTCGCCTTCGCGGTGCTGGTCGGGCCGCACCTCCTCAGCCTCAGGTTCGGGCGGGGGCGCATCGCCGCGCATACGCCGACCTACTTCCACCGGATCTTCCTGGCGCTGTTCTCGGTGAGGGTGACGCAGAGTGGCACGCCGCCGGCCCTCGGCGAGCCGGCCCTCGTCCTGTCCAACCACATCTCCTGGCTCGATATCCTCGTCCTCGGGTCGCTGCGGCCGCTCTCTTTCGTGGCGAAATCGGAGATTTCCGGCTGGCCCGTGGTGGGAACCCTGGCCCGTCTCCAGCGCACGGTCTTCATCGACCGGGCGCGCCGCGCGGCCACCGCCAGCGTCAACGCCACGGTGGCGAGCCGGTTGACCGACGGCGATCTCATCGTCCTCTTTGCCGAGGGCACCACGGGCGATGGAACGCGGCTGCTGCCGTTCCGCTCCTCCCTGGTGGGGGCCGCCCGCGCCGCCATCGATGCCGAGGGCGGTACGCGCGACAGGGTGCGGCTCCAGCCCCTCGCCCTCACCTATCCGCGCCGCAACGGCCTGCCCGTGGTCCGCTCGGAGCGGCCGGGCATCGCCTGGTACGGCGACATGGAGCTCGCGCCGCATCTCGCGGTCTTCCTCCGGGACGGTCCGATCGACGTCCACGTCGTCTGGGGCGATCCCATCGCCTTCGAGGCCGGCACCGACCGCAAGCGCGCCACCGCCATGGCCGAAGCCTCGGTGCGCAGGGCGATGCAGGCCTCGGTGACGGGACGGTGGGAGAGCGGGGCGGCGGTTCGGTCGGTTCCGCCACCCGGCACGGAGACGTTGCCTGCCTCGAATATCGCCGCCTGAAACCCTTCAGGCGGCGATGATCGACGGTTCGATGGCCGCAAAAGCGTCGGCATCCCGAGATCATTCGGCCAACGATGTTGATGGTCGCCATGCGTGTTTGCGGCGCAGCAAGACGTCACGGCGTTCGTCCAAGGTCAGTCTTTGTCGCGGTCGCGCGTAGAGTGTCGTGGGGAAGCGACGGGCCGGGTGAAACGTGGTAGCACCGCCGACAGCAATGGGCGTCCGAGCGACGCCCGGGGTTCATACGGTGCTGGAACGGTCGCGTTGAAGAAAGCCTTCGTCAAATCCTATGGCTGCCAGATGAACGCCTACGATGCGGGCCGCATGTCGGACCTGCTCGCCAGCCAAGGCTATGCCGCCACGGAGAGCGTCGAGGAGGCGGATGTCGTCGTCCTCAACACCTGCCACATCCGCGAGAAGGCCGCCGACAAGGTCTATTCCGAACTCGGGCGCCTGCGCGTTCTGAAGACGGCCCGAGCCGAGGCCGGCCTCGACACCCGGATCGTGGTGGCCGGCTGCGTCGCGCAGGCCGAAGGCAAGGAGATCCTGGCGCGGGCGCCCTCGGTCGACGTGGTCGTCGGCCCGCAGAACTACCATCGCCTGCCCGATCTCCTCACCCGTTCCGCCTCGACGCGCGTTGTCGACACGGAGTTTCCCGTCGAGGACAAGTTCGACCATCTGCCCATCCGGCGGACGGCGGCCGTATCCTCCTTCCTCACCGTGCAGGAAGGCTGCGACAAGTTCTGCGCCTTCTGTGTCGTGCCCTACACGCGCGGCGCCGAGGTCTCGCGCTCGGTGGAGGCGATCCTGGACGAGGCGCGCAAACTCGTTCGGGGCGGGGCGCGCGAACTCACGCTGATCGGGCAGAACGTCAACGCCTATCACGGGGCCGGCGCCGACGGCGTTCCGGTGACGCTTCCCGCTCTGATGCGCGCTCTCGAGTCGATCCCCGGCCTCCTGCGCCTGCGTTATACCACGAGCCACCCCAACGATATGGCCGATGACTTGGTCCGGGCACATGGGGAAATCGCCGCTTTGATGCCCTACCTGCATCTCCCGGTGCAGTCGGGCTCCACCCGCGTACTGCAGGCGATGAACCGCAAACATACGGGCGACGAGTATCGCCGGCTCATCGAGCGCGTGCGCCGGGTCCGGCCGGATATCGCCCTGTCCTCCGACTTCATCGTCGGGTTTCCCGGCGAGACCGACGTGGAGTTCGACGAGACGATGCGCCTCGTGGCCGAGATCGGCTTCGCGTCGGCCTATTCGTTCAAGTACAGCCCGCGCCCCGGTACGCCGGCCGCCGAGCGCGAGGACGCCGTGCCCGAGGCCGTGAAGTCCGAGCGCCTCGCAGCCCTCCAGGCCCTGCTCGATGACCAGCGCCACGCCTTCAACGCGTCCGCCGTGGGCCATGTCGTCGAGGTGCTGGTGGAGAAGGCCGGCCGCCATCCGGGGCAGGTCGCCGGCAAGACGCCGCATCTTCTGCCCGTCCAATTCGATGCTCCGGCCGCTACCATCGGTACGGTCGTGCCCGTGCGCGTGGTCCGGGCCGGGTCGAACAGCCTGTTCGGCGAAGCCGTCACCGACGAGGCGGCGGCCGCTTGAAAGCGCGCATGCCACGGAATCGCACCTCCGCCCCGGGCGACGGGCCGGCCGCGTCATGCCGTTCTCAATTCACTCGCAACGCTCGCGAGACCCACAGCAAGGAGACTCTGCGTGCCGGCATCTGACGGTCTGAGTGGACGGGGGGCGCCCTTGCGGGGGCGTGGGCCAGCGGCGCGGATAGGTGAGATCGTGGAGACGGTGGACGTATCGCTGACCTTCGACGACAACCGGCTCGCGAGCCTCGTCTTTGGCCAGTACGATCAGAACGTGGCCCATATCGAGCGGCGCCTCGCCGTCACCGCCACGGCCCTGGGCAACCACCTCGTGGTGAAGGGGCCGCCGGATTCCGCCGAGAAGGCGCGCAAAGTCTTCGAGCGGCTCTATGCCCGCGTGACGGCGAGCGGTACCGCCCTCACCCTCGGCGATGTCGACGGAGCGATCCAGGAGACGACGCTCCAGGGCAACCTCTTCCCCACCGCCGAAGTGAGTGCCGAGCCGGACCGTCCGCATTTCGACCAGATCGCCACGCGCAAGCGCGGCGCCGTGCGAGCCAGGAACGCGGCTCAGGACACCTACATCAAGCTCCTGCGCAACCACGAACTCGTCTTCGCCGAAGGCCCCGCCGGCACCGGCAAGACCTGGCTCGCGGTGGGCTACGCGGTGTCCCTGCTGGAACAGGGCCATGTGGAACGTCTGATCCTGTCGCGCCCCGCCGTCGAGGCCGGCGAGCGTCTCGGCTTCCTGCCCGGCGACATGCGCGAGAAGGTCGATCCCTACCTGCGCCCGATCTACGACGCGCTCTACGACTTCATGGAGGCACGGCACGTGGACCGGAGCCTGCAGACCGGCGTCATCGAGATCGCGCCCCTGGCCTTCATGCGCGGCCGGACCCTGACGAACGCCGTGGTCCTGCTCGACGAGGCGCAGAACACCACCTCGATGCAGATGAAGATGTTCCTCACGCGTCTCGGCGAGAACTCGCGCATGATCATCACCGGTGATCCGAGCCAGGTCGATCTCCCGCCGGGCCAGAAATCCGGCCTCGTCGAGGCCGTGAACATCCTCGACGGCGTCGAGGGGATCGGCCGGGTCACCTTCCGCGACGTCGACGTGGTGCGCCACGACCTCGTTCGCCGTATCGTGACGGCCTATGAAACCGCCGCCCATGGCGAGGGTGGTGCGGATCGCTCGCCCACGTCCCGCCGCCGTCCCCTGGCCTGACGTCGATGCCCGAGATCGAATCCGAGATCGACGTCGCCGTGGAGGACCCCCGCTGGGAATCGGTGGTGCCGGACCTCGAAGCCTTCGTCGTCCGTGCTGTCGAGGCGGGGATCGCCATCGCCCCGGACGCGCCGGATCATCCGGTGGAGGTGAGCGTGCTCCTCACCACCGATGCCGTGGTCCAGGACCTGAACCGCACCTGGCGCGGCAAGGACAAGCCCACCAATGTCTTGTCTTTTCCTGCTCCGCCGCAACCCGCCCATGCGGGTGTCGCGGTGCCCCTCGGCGATGTCGTTCTTGCGTATGACACGATGCTGCGCGAGAGTGCCGAGCAGGGAAAACCGCTTCAAGACCACCTCGCGCACCTTCTGATCCATGGCACTCTTCATCTTCTCGGCCAGGACCACGAGACCGGCGACGCGGATGCGAACGCCATGGAGGCCTTGGAGACCGAAGCCCTGCACGGCCTCGGTATTCCCGACCCTTATGCCGACTGAGGGGCGATTCCGCCCGCAATCCCAGATCAGAGAGACATGACGAACGATCGAAGTCGCGGCGCGGCTCTGGCTGCGCCCAGTAGCGGTGACGGTGAGGCGCAGGCGCGCGAGCCCTGGTACGACCGCCTGCTGCACGCCTTCCATCTCCGGCCGCGCGATTCGTTGCGCGACGACATCGAGGATGCACTGGCCGAACCCGATTCGGGAGAGAACGTGTTCTCCCCCCTCGAGCGGGCCATGCTCAAGAACGTCCTCGGCCTGCACAAGGTTCGGGTGGACGACGTGATGATTCCGCGTGCGGACATCGTCGCCGTCTCGATGGAGACGAGCCTCGGCGATCTGCTCAAGCTCTTCCGTACCGCCGGCCATTCGCGGCTCCCGGTCTACGGCGAGACCCTCGACGACCCGCGCGGCATGGTCCACATCCGCGACTTCGTCGATCACATCGCCGCCAGGGCCGAAGCGACCCCCCGTCGTCCGAGCGCGGCCGTCGCCAGCGCCCTCCCCGACACGTCGGGCGATGTCGTCGCCGTCGTGCCCCCGCGCCCGCGCCGGAGCACCCGCGCGTTGAAGGCGCTCAACCTCGGCAATGTCGATCTCTCGGCGACCCTGGCTTCGACGCGGATCCAGCGTCCCGTCCTGTTCGTTCCGCCGTCCATGCCCGCCATCGATCTCCTGGTGCGGATGCAGGCGACGCGCACGCATATGGCCCTCGTCATCGATGAATATGGCGGGACCGACGGGCTCATCTCCATCGAAGACCTCATCGAGATGGTGGTCGGCGATATCGAGGACGAGCACGACGTGGCCGAAGGCCATCTGGTTCAGCGCGTCGAGGGCGATGCCGACGTGTTCATCGCCGATGCCCGCGCCGGACTCGCCGAGGTATCCGAGGTGAGCGGCGTCGATCTGGTCGCCGCGGTGGGCGAGATGGCCGAGGAGATCGACACGATCGGCGGCCTCATCGTCACGCTCGCCGGACGCGTACCCTCGCGGGGCGAACTCATCACCGGGCCGGGCGACCTCGAATTCGAGGTGCTCGACGCCGACCCGCGCCGGGTGAAGCGGCTGCGGCTGCATCGCGGCCCGATGAAGATCGCTCCACTGATACCCCTGGCCCTTCCGCCGCCGAGCAGCGGTCCGATCGCCGAAGCCTCGTAGCGCCTCGTTCCGGATCGAGCGCCCCGGATCCTGCGCCAGGTTTTCGTCTCACATCAGCTTTTCCCGAAACGTGACGGTCACGTCTCGGGCTGATGCTTCAGCCGGGATGACCCGAAGATGAGCTACGCCTTCGACGGTGCCGGGTCGCCCCAAGCGCCCCTGCGCGGAAGCGCGACGGGGCCGCTCGCTCACCTCGCGCAATGGATCATGCTCACCGCCGGCTGGCGCCGCCTGCTCGTTGCGGCCGCTGCGGGCGCCGTCGGCGCATTGGCGATGCCGCCTTTCGGTGCCCTGCCCGCCCTCGTCGTTTCGCTGAGCATCGCCGTTTGGCTGATCGACGGGGCGGCGACGGGGCGGCGGGGCAATCGCGGTGCCGTCCTCGCCTGCGCCGTCATCGGCTGGGCCTGGGGCTTCGGCTATCTCACCGCAGGCCTGTGGTGGCTCGGCTCCGCCTTCCTGGTGGAAGCCGACGAGTTCCTGTGGGCCCTGCCCCTCGGTGTCATCGGCCTGCCTGCCGTACTGGCGCTGTTCTATGCTGCGGGGTTCGCACTGGCGCGGCTCCTCTGGTCGCCTGGACTGTCGCGGATCGCCGCCCTCGCCATCGGCCTTTCCGCTTGCGAATGGCTGCGCGGCCACCTCTTCACCGGGTTTCCCTGGAACACGCTCGGCATGGCGCTCGGGCAGAACCTGTGGCTGATGCAATCCGCATCGGCGATCGGGCTCTATGGACTCACGCTTCTGGCCGTCCTGATCGGAGCCGCGCCCGCCACCCTCGCCACGGGCGAGACGGCGCGCGGGCGCTACGGTCCGGCCCTGGTCGCCTGTGCCGGACTGGCGGTGATGACCTTCATCGGCGCCTCGCGCCTGCCCACCATCCCCACGGCCACGGTGCCGGGGGTGCGTCTGCGGCTGGTGCAGCCGAACCTCAACCAGGACGCCAAGTTCCGGCCCGAGAACCGGGCGGACATCATCGACTGGTACATCGGCCTCAGTGATCGCGCCGCCGCCCCGGACCGGAGCGGCATCGCCGACGTCACCCATCTGATCTGGCCGGAATCGGCGTTTCCCTTCCTGATCCAGCGCGACCCGGAATCCCTGGCAAGAATCGCCGCCGCCTTTCCGGCCGGGCGGCAACTCATCACCGGCGCGGCCCGCGCCGAGGAGCCGTTGCCCAACGAGCGCCCGCGCTTCTTCAACTCGATCCTGACGATCTCGTCCGGTCCGAAGCTCGGCGACATCTACGACAAGGTTCATCTCGTCCCGTTCGGCGAGTATCTGCCGGGTCCCCTCGACGCCGCCCTGAGGGCAGTGGGCCTGCGCCAGTTCGTATCGATCCCCGGCGGATTCACGCCCGGCAGCCGCTCCGGCCAGCGTCTCCTCGACGTGACCGGGCTTCCCCCCGTCGTCGCCACCATCTGCTACGAGGCGATCTTTCCCGGCGAGATACTGCCCGGACACGCGCCCGACGGTCCGGCGCCCGTGCCGGGGCTGATCCTGAACCTCACCAACGACGCCTGGTTCGGTGATACGCCGGGTCCGCGCCAGCACTTCGCACAGGCGCGGTTGCGGGCCGTGGAGGAAGGATTGCCCCTGGTGCGCGACGCCAATACCGGCATCTCGGCGGTGGTCGACCCGTATGGACGCATCACCGCGAGCCTGCCCGTGGGTGTCGAAGGCATCCTCGACGCGGACCTCCCCGTCCGATTGCCCGGCCGCACAGTCTACGCCGTTCTGCGTGACCTGCCCTTCGCCGGGATGCTTGCCGGCCTCGGCCTCATCGCCCTCCTGGTAAGGCGCCGCATCGCGTGACCGAACCCACATTCCGAAACGCCCGCCCCGTCCTCATCGGGCTCGGGATGATGCTGGTCGCGTTCAACATGCGCCCTGCCCTCACCAGCGTCGGCCCCCTGCTTGATTCCATCCGCGCCGAGACTGGCCTGACCGCCGTGGGGGCGGCGTTCCTGACGACCCTGCCGGTCCTGTGCCTCGGCCTCGCCTGCGTACTCGGCCCGGTCGTGGTGCGGCGGACGGGGGCGGAGCGTGGTGTGCTGGTCGCGATCCTGGTCATCGCCCTCGGCTCGGCCCTGCGCGGGCTTGGAGGGCTCCCTCCCCTCTTTGCCGGGGCTTGTATCGCGGCCGTCGGAATCGGCCTTGCCGGCGTCCTGTTGCCCGGTTTGGTGAAGCGCGACTTCTCCGGGCAGGCCGGATTGATGACCGGACTCTACACGATGGTCCTCTGCCTCGGCGCGGCGACGGGCGCCGGATCGGCGGTGCCCCTGGCCGATGCCTTCGGAGGCTGGACGCGGGCGATGGCGGTCTGGGCCGTGCCGGCCGTGGCGGCGGCCATCGCCTGGATCGTCTTCGTGCCGCACCGCGAGAAGGGGCCGCCGCCCGCCCGCCGCCGCCCGCTCTGGCACGATTCCCTCGCCTGGCAGGTCACCGGTTTCATGGGCCTGCAATCGTCCCTCGCCTACATCACCTTCGGCTGGCTTCCGGTCGTGCTGCAGAGCCGTGGCCTGTCGGCGGTGGAGGCCGGATTCGTCACCTCCATCATGAGCATCGGGCAGGCGCCGAGTGCCCTCCTCGTGCCGGCTTTCGCCGCGCGGCTGCGGGACCAGCGCGGTATCGCGATCGCCCTTCTGATCCTGTCGGCGGCGAGCTTCCTCGCCCTTGTCGATGGACCGGTCGCACTCGTTCTCCCGTTCGGCATCGGGCTCGGTCTCGGAATCGGCGGCTTGTTCGGCCTCGCCCTCACCATCGTGGTGCTGCGTGCCCGCGACGCGGTCGGCGCGGCCGACCTCTCGGCGATGTCCCAGGCGGTGGGCTATTCCATCGCCGCCCTCGGCCCTCTGGGATTCGGTTTGGCGCACGACCTGTTCGGCGGCTGGCGCGTCTCGGCCGGTCTGTTCTGCGCCATCGCCCTGGCGTCCGGAATCTTCGCTCTCGGCGCGGGCCGCGACCGGAAGGTCGGAGCGCCTCCCGCCGCGGAATGACCCCATAAAAAAATCCCCGCGATCACGGAGATCGCGGAGAGGTCATGGCTCAGTCCGAATGACCGGAGCTTACTCGGCGGCGACGCGATGCGCCTGGCTGCCGTCCGTATAGGTCTCGGCCTGGAGACGCTTGCCCGGAGCCGCGCGGCCCGGAAGCGGCGGCAGGGCCTTGGCCTTCTCCAGATCGATGCCGGCACCTTCGGCGACGCGACGGCCGTAATCCTCGTCGGCATGCCAGAAGTGCCAGACCATCCGCAGCTGGATGGGCTCCGGGCACTGCTTCATGTCGCCGACGAGATTGGCGATCAGGTCGTCACGCTCCCAATCCTGGAAAGAACGGTAGCGGACGCCGGCCTGGGTGTAATCGTCTTCGGTGCGCGAGGTCTGGTAGCGGCCGAGCTGGCCCTGGACCGGCTGGTGATAGTCCTTGGCGGGCTTCGGAGCTTCGCGCAGGCCCTCGGCCAGGGTGGAGGGCTCGTAGTTGATGTGCCGGTTCGGGCCGGTGCCGTCGACCGAATAGGTCATCTGGCCATCACGCTGGTTCGAATAGACCTTCACACCGGGCTGCGGCGCATTGATCGGCAGCTGCAGGTAGTTGGCACCGACGCGGTAACGCTGGGTGTCCGAGTAGGACAGCGTCCGGCCCTGGAGCATCTTGTCGTCCGAGAAGTCGATGCCGTCCACGAGCACACCGGTGCCGAAGGCCGACTGCTCGACTTCCGCGAAGAAGTTGTCCGGCACGCGGTCCAGCACCATGCGGCCCACGGGCAGAAGCGGGAAGTCCTCGACCGGCCACAGCTTGGTGTCGTCGAGGGGATCGAACGACAGGTGGTCGTTCGGGCCGTCCGGCATGATCTGCACGCAGAATTCCCACTCGGGGAAGTTACCCTTGGAGATGTTGTCGTAGAGGTCGCGGGTCGCGTGACCGACATCCTTGGCCTGGATCTCGGACGCCTGGGCCGAGGTCAGGTTGCGGATGCCCTGCTTGGGCTCCCAATGGAACTTGCAGAGCACGGCTTCACCCTGGTCGTTGACCAGCTTGTAGGTGTTGACGCCCGAGCCCTCCATCTCGCGATAGTTGGCGGGAATGCCCCAGGGCGACTTCAGATGCGTCACCATGTGGATGGCTTCAGGGTGCTGGGCCACGAAGTCGAAGAAGCGCCATGGCTCCTGGCGGTTCGTCACCGGGTCCGGCTTGAACGCATGGATCATGTCGGGGAACTTGATCGCGTCGCGGATGAAGAAGACCTTGAGGTTGTTACCCACGAGATCCCAATTGCCGTCGACGGTCTTGAACTTCACCGCGAAGCCGCGCGGGTCGCGCTCGGTCTCGGGGCTCTCCTTGGCGCCGGCCACGGTGGAGAAGCGCACGAACATCGGCGTCTTCACGCCGGTCTCGTTCAGCACGCGAGCACGGGTATACTTGGAAGCCGGCTCGTTGCCGATCTTGCCGTAGGCTTCGAAATAGCCATGGGCGCCGGCGCCGCGGGCATGGACGACGCGCTCGGGAATACGCTCACGGTCGAAATGAGTGATCTTCTCGATGAACTGATAGTTCTCGAGGGTCGCCGGTCCCCGCTCGCCGACCGTGCGCGTGCTCTGGTTGTCACGGACCGGATGGCCCTGGCGGGTGGTCAGTATCGGGCGTTGATCGCTCATGCGGGACTCTCTCCTGAAATGTCGGGACGATCCGGATCGGGCATGCGGCGCCGCTACGCCATCCTGGAATCGTTCTGAGACACCCTTATGAACCGCGCCGGATCGTTTGGCTAATGCATCGTCGCAAAGGCTGCGATAGATAGAGCCTATGAACGTATCGGGTCTGTCCCTCCGGGATCTGGAATATGCCGTGGCCGTGGCCGACGAGAGCCACTTCGGCCGGGCGGCCGAACGCTGCAACGTCAGTCAGCCCACGTTGAGTGTGCAGGTGCGCAAGCTCGAAGAGGCCCTGGGCGTCGTCCTGTTCGAGCGCGGCAACCGGCGGGTCATGCTGACACCGGCGGGACAGAGCATCGTCCGGCAGGCGCGCACGGTTCTGGCGGAGGCGCAACGCCTGCTGGCCCTGGCGAGCGAAGGGCGCGGCGCGCCGCTCACCGGCCGCCTCGTCCTCGCGGCGATCCAAACCCTCG
Organism: Methylobacterium bullatum; assembly: GCF_014845095.1. GTDB lineage: Bacteria > Pseudomonadota > Alphaproteobacteria > Rhizobiales > Beijerinckiaceae > Methylobacterium > Methylobacterium bullatum. The sequence continues at coordinate 14,640 of NZ_NKUG01000087.1, forward strand.
GCCCCTACCTGTTCCCCCTCGTGCTTCGGACGTTGAGGCAGGAATTTCCCGTCCTGTCCCTGGCGCTGAGCGAGGCCAGGACCGCGGAGATCCTGGAAGGCCTGCGTGACGGGCGGATCGATGCCGCGTTGATCTCCCTGCCGGTACCGACCTCCGGTCTCACCGTCTCGCCGCTGTTCATCGAGCCGTTCCTGCTGGCCTGCCCCTCCGACCATGCCCTCGCACAGGGTGGGGCGTTGCGGGCGACGGATATCGCCGGGCCGGACCTGCTTCTCCTCGACGAAGGCAACTGCCTGCGCGATCAGGCGGTCGCCGCGTGCGGCGCCGGCTCGGCGGCGGGCCGCCACGCCACCTCCCTCGAGACCCTGCGCTCGATGGTGGCCGCCGGCGCAGGCTACACCCTCCTCCCCGCCCTCGCCGTGCCGGCCGGGGCCGATGCCAGCGGCCTCACCGTGACGCGCAGCTTCGATGTGGATGGACCGGGCCGCACCATCGCGCTCGCCTGGCGGTCCAGCGATCCGCGCGCCGCCGGCCTGTCGCATCTGGCGGGCTTCTTCAGGGCGCATGCCCCCGCCGGGACCGCGGCGTTTCGCGACGATGCCGGGGCGAACCGTGACAGTGGCGCCGATCCGGTGTAACGGCGGGCACTTCCCAACTATCGGTTTCCCGTGCTCAGCCCGCGCTCCCTCGGCCTCTGGACGGCGCTCGTCGCCGCCTCGGCCGCCATCGCCTACGGCCTCACGCTGGCACAGTTCCCGGCGGCGCTCCTCCTGGGGCCGATGCTCGTGGCCATCGCCTTCGGGGTCGGCGGGGCGAGCCTGTCGCTGGCGCGGCCCGGGTTCCAGGCGGCGCAGGCCATCATCGGCTGCCTCGTCGCCAAGGCGGTCACCGCCGATATCGTCGGGACGCTCCTCGATGACGGATTGCTGATCCTCGCCGTGGTGCTCGTCACCGTGATGGCCGGCGCCCTCGTGGGCTGGGCATTGACCCGCCTTCGGATCCTTCCCGGCAGCACCGCCGCCTGGGGCTCCTCCCCCGGTGGGGCCGCCGCCATGACGGCCATGGCCGAGGAATACGGCGCGGACCCGCGCCTCGTCGCCTTCATGCAATATGTGCGCGTCGCCGCCGTCGTCCTCTCGGCCTCCGTGGTCGCCCGCATCCTTACCGATACGTCGAGCACCGCGAAGGCCGCTGCCCTGGCCGATACCGGCATCCTGCCCGTTCTCGCCACTCTCGCGGTCGCCGGGATCGGCGTCGCGCTGGCCCGGCTCCTGCGCCTGCCGGCGAGCGCCCTCGTCGGGCCGATGATCCTGGGCGCCGTCCTCCACGCCACGGGCCTCGTCTCGATGGCCCTGCCCGAACCGCTCCTCGACCTCGCCTATGCCTGTATCGGCTGGTATGTCGGTCTGCGCTTCACGGCGCAGACCTTGCGCGAGACATTCGCCGCCCTGCCGGGCATCCTCGTCGCCACCTTCGCCGTCATCGCCCTGTGCGGCGGCTGGGCCTACGGCCTCACCTTCCTGCTGCCGGTGGACTTCCTCACGGCGTTTCTCGCCACCAGTCCGGGCGGGCTCGATTCCGTGGCGATCATCGCGGTGGGCTCCAAGGCCGACGTGTCCTTCGTCCTGGCCGTGCAGACCCTGCGCCTGTTCGTGGTGCTCCTCACCGGCCCGCTTCTCGCGAAATGGATCGCCCGCGGCGCTCCCGCGGATCGCTGACCCCATGCACGCGCTCTATCTCGCCTTCCTCAATTCCTGGCGCGGCCTCGTCTTCGGCGCCCGGACCGAACGAGCCCTGCGCCTTGAACTCGTCCTGCTGGTGATCGGAATTCCCGCCGCGTTGCTGATGGGGTCGACGCTCTGGGTTCGCGTGGCACTGCTGGCGAGCCTGCTCGCGATGCTGGCGGCGGAGTTTCTGAACACGGCGATCGAGAAGCTCTGCGACCACCTCCACCCCGATCGCCATGTCAGGATCGGCGTCGTGAAAGACCTCGCCTCCGCGGGCGCCTTCATGGCGCAGGCTCTGGTGGCACTGGTGTGGCTGGCGGCCGCCATCGACAGGTTCTTCTAAAGCCGTCGCTCCCTCGCCATCTCCGCGACGGGCGGCGCCTTGTCCCACCGGGCCGGGGGATCGCCCCTCGCTTCTTCCGTCCCACGGGCGTATCCCGAAGCTCATCCGACACCGATCCCAGACCTGCGACGGAGCACGCGTCTCCTTGACCGACTACATCCGCAAGATCCTCACCGCCCGCGTCTACGACGTCGCCATCGAGAGCCCGCTCGATCCCATGCCGCGCATGTCCGCGCGCCTGGGGCGCCCGGTCCTGCTGAAGCGCGAGGACCTGCAGCCGGTCTTCTCGTTCAAGCTACGCGGCGCCTACAACAAGATGTCGGGTCTCTCGTCCGAGGTGCTGGCGCGCGGGGTCGTCTGCGCCTCGGCCGGAAACCATGCCCAGGGCGTTGCTCTCGCCGCGGCTCGGCTCACCGTGCGTGCCGTCATCGTGATGCCGCGCACGACCCCCGCCATCAAGGTCGATGCCTGCCGCGCGCGCGGGGCCGAGGTCGTGCTGTTCGGCGATACGTTCGACGAGGCGCTCGGCCATGCCCGCCAGTTGGAAGGCGAGCAGGGGCTCACCTTCCTCCACCCGTTCGACGACCCCGATGTGATCGCCGGCCAGGGCACCATCGGCATGGAGATCCTGACCCAGCATTCCGGACCGATCGAGGCGATCTTCGTGCCGGTCGGCGGCGGCGGTCTCGCCGCCGGCATCGCCACCTTCGTGAAGTACCTGCGGCCCGAGACCAAGGTCATCGGCGTCGAGCCGGACGATGCCGCCTGCATGGCGGCGGCCCTGGCCGCCGACGAGCGTGTCGTGCTGCCGACCGTAGGATTGTTCGCCGACGGCGTCGCCGTGCGCCAGGCCGGCGAGGAGACCTTCCGCCTCTGCCGCGAGCATCTCGACGGGGTCATCACCGTGGATACCGACGCCATGTGCGCGGCGGTCAAGGACATCTTCGACGATACCCGCGCGGTCTCCGAGCCCTCCGGCGCGCTGGCTCTGGCCGGTGCGAAGGTCTACGCGGCGCGCGAGGGCGGCTCGGCCGGGACGCTGGTGGCGATCTCGTCGGGAGCCAACCTCAACTTCGATCGTCTGCGCCACATCGCCGAGCGTGCCGAGATCGGCGAGCAGCGCGAGGCGCTCCTCGGCGTCACGATCCCCGAGCGCGCGGGCGCCTATCGCGCGTTCATCCGCCATCTCGGCCCGCGTGCGATCACCGAGTTCAACTACCGCTACGCGCCCTCCGCCGAGGCGCAGATCTTCGTGGGCATCAACCTGCCCGGCGGGATCCCGGAAAAGCGCGACCTCATCGCCGGCCTTCGGGCCGACGGCTACAGCGTGGTCGATCTCAGCGACAACGAGATGGCCAAGGTTCACATCCGCTACATGGTCGGCGGCCGTTCGGCCGAACTCGCCGATGAGCGCATCTACCGGTTCCAGTTTCCGGAGCGGCCGGGCGCCCTCCTGCGATTCCTCGACGGCCTCGCGGACGGGTTCAACATCACCCTGTTCCACTACCGTAACCACGGAGCCGATTACGGCCGCGTGCTCGCCGGGATCAGCGTGCCCGCCGAAGAGCGCCAGCGTTTCGACGCCGCCCTGGACGCTCTCGGATACCCTTGCGTCGATGAGACGGACAATCTCGCGTACCGCCTGTTCCTGGCGACAGGAGAGGTCGCCCGGCCGGAGCTCGCAGCGTCCGAAGCCGCTTCAGCCCATTGAGCATTGTCGGCGATGCTTGTCCCGGCCTTCCCTCATGGAGGCCGGGCAATGCCGAAACAGCATTTTTCGAGCATGAAAAGTACGCAGCCCCGCCCCGGAGGAACGTTTTCTAAATTTGTCATAGGATAATTTGCACCCCAGTTTATCGAGGGGCTTCCGTTCTTATGTCTATCGTTAGCAGTCTCAATGTCCGCCTGCCCGTCATCATCGTGGGGTTGGCGATGGTCAGCACCGCCGTCATGGGCAGCCTGAGCTGGTACTCAGCCAAGTCCGGCTTGATCTCCGCCGTGCAGGAACGACTGGAATTCGCCGCCACGGCCCGCAAGATCGGCCTGGAACTGATCGCCGATCGGGCACGCGGCGATCTGGCGGCCACCGCCGGCAACAATCAGGTTTCGAGCAATGTCGGCGATCTGGTTGAGTCACTCGATCCGGCGAAGGCCGATTATGCCGGCCTCGTGCAGGCCTTCACCAGCCCGACGACCGCGCAGGAACGCATGGCGGTCGAGGGCACCGGCACCATGTATGGCCGTCGCCATGCGAAAGTGCAGGAAGTGGCGCGCAAGCTCGTGGAGCGTCCCGGCTATGCCGACCTTCTCTTCGTCGATGAAGAAGGGCGCATCGTCTACACCACCACGAAGGGTGCGGATTTCACCCATAACTTGTCGGAGCCGGAGCTTCAGAAGACCGGCCTCGCCAAACTCATCGAGCGCCTGAAGACCGCTGAGCCCGATACGGTTCTGACGCAGGACTTCACTGCCTATCCCGCCGATTCCGGTCCCTCCGCCTTCCTCGGTCGCGGCATCTACCGTCGCGCCAACGTCGCCATGGGAACCGGCCAGGCCGCCTCGCGGATCGGCTTTCTCGTGCTGCGCGTGACGCCCGCCCTGTTCGACGCCTCGCTGTCCGAGCGAAACGGCCTGGGTGCCACCGGACAGGTGATGGCCGTCGGCTCCGATGGCCTGCTGCGCGGCAACCCGCCCCTGAACGCATCCGCGAAGGCGGGCATGCCCGTCGCGACGACGGGTCTCGATGCCGAGAACCTGAAGTCCGGCAAGCCCTTCGTCTACGGCAGCGGCGACAAGGCCCGCCTGGCCGCCACCGCCTCGATCTCGATGCTGGGTTCGCCCTGGACCATCGTCGCCGAGCAGGCCCAGGGCGAGGCGCTCCATTCCGTGGATAGCCTGACGAAGTCGCTGCTCATGTCGGCTCTCGCGGTTCTCGCTGCCACCGCTCTTCTCGGCCTGCTCTTCGCCCGCAGCATCGTCCGGCCCCTCGGCGCCCTCGCTCGTGCCCTCCAGGCCTTGGCTCGCCGCGAGATCCTCGAAGAGGTTCCCGGCAGCCGTCGTGCCGACGAGATCGGCGACATCGCCCGCGCCGTCGTCACCATCCGCGACATTTCGCTGGAAGATGCGGCTCAGCAGCTTCGCACCACCGAGGCCTCCCGCATGCGCGCGGAGATCGAGCGCCGCGCCCTGCTCAACGAACTCGCCGACAATTTCGAGCGCTCCGTCGGCCGCATCGTCGATGGCGTGTCGTCCGCCTCGGCGAGCCTGCACGATGCGTCGAACAGCATGACCATGACGGTGGACGGCACGGTCAGCCGTTCGACGTCGGTCGCCGCCACCGCCCACCAGACCGCCGGCAACGTCAACGCGGTGGCCGCCGCCGCCGAGGAGCTCGGCGCGACGGTGCAGGAGATCGGACGTCAGGTCGAGCAGGCCGCCGACATGTCCCGCTCCGCCGTCGAGGAAGCAAGCCGTACCGCGGAGACCATGCGCACGCTGTCGGTCGCCGCAACGCGCATCGGTGACGTGGTCGGCATGGTCCAGCAGATCGCATCGCAGACCAACCTGCTGGCCCTCAACGCGACCATCGAAGCCGCGCGTGCGGGCGAAGCCGGACGCGGGTTCGCCGTCGTGGCGGCCGAGGTGAAGAGCCTCGCCGAGCAGACCTCCCGCGCCACGGCCGAAATCCACCAGCAGGTGGAGGCGATCCAGGGCGCGACCAACGGCGCGTCGGGCGCGATCCAGGGCATCGTCTCGCGGATCGAGAGCATGAGCATGGTCACCAGCAGCATCGCCGCGGCCGTGGAGGAGCAGAGCCTCACGACGCAGGAGATCGTCCGCAACATGGGGCAGGCTTCGGCCGGTACCGGCGCCATGACCACGGATATCGAGGAGGTCGCCCGCTCGGCGGCCGAGGCCGGCACCTCCGCCGGCCGGGTCCTGACGGCCTCGGAAGATCTGTCGACCCAGTCCGACAGCCTGCGTTCGGAAGTCGGTCAATTCCTCGCGACGGTGCGGGCCGCCTGACCCGTCATGGGCCTCCCGCGTCGCCCGAGGGTTGACGCGGGAGGCCCGGCACGTCCAAAGCCGGCCCCATTCCTGGAGGCCAGCCGATGCCGCCGTTGCTCGCCCTGCCCTTTCCCGCCATCGATCCGGTGGCGGTGGCGATCGGCCCGATCCCGATCAAGTGGTACGCCCTGTCCTACATCGCCGGCCTCGTCGGCGGTTGGTTCTATGCCCGCCGGCTGGTGGCGGCGGACCGGTTCTGGGGTGTCGTGCGGCGGCCGAGCCTCAACGATATCGACGACCTCATCGTCTGGGTCGCCCTCGGCGTCGTCCTCGGCGGCCGCATCGGCTACGTCCTGTTCTACAATTTGCCGCTCTATCTCGACGATCCCCTCGAGATCCTGGCGATCCGCAACGGCGGCATGTCCTTCCACGGCGGCTTTCTCGGTGCCGTCCTGGCCATGGTGCTGTTCGCCCGCTCGCGAAAACTGTCTCCCTATACCCTTCTCGATCTCGCCGCCGTCGTCGTTCCCATCGGCCTGTTCTTCGGTCGCATCGCCAATTTCGTGAACGGCGAGCTGTGGGGGCGGATCGCCCCGGATTTCGCCTACGCGGTGGTGTTTCCCTCGGGCGGCCCGCTGGCGCGGCACCCGAGCCAGCTCTACGAGGCGGCCACGGAGGGGGCTCTCCTGTTCGTGGTGATGGCCATCGCCGTCCGCGCCTTCGGCTTCCGCAAGCCGGGCCTCCTCGGCGGACTCTTCGTCCTCGGCTACGCGCTCGCCCGGACGTTCTGCGAGTTTTTTCGTGAACCCGACCGGCAGCTTGGATACCTCTTCGGTACCGGGGACTGGCGCTATGGCGGCATCACCATGGGGATGCTGCTCTGCGTGCCGATGGCCCTGATCGGCATCGCCTATATCGTCCTCGCCGCCCGCGGCGTGACGCAGCCGCGCCCTGAACAGGCGGAGACCGTACGGGCCGACGCAGCGTGACCACGCCGCTCTTCGCCGAGATCCGCGACGAGATCGTCGAGACCGGCCCCATCGGCATCGCCCGTTACATGGCGCTCTGCCTCGGACATCCGGTCCACGGCTATTACCGCAGCCGCGATCCGCTCGGCGCCCGCGGCGATTTCGTCACCGCGCCCGAGATCAGCCAGATGTTCGGCGAGTTGATCGGTATCTGGATCGCCCTGACATGGGCTGCCATGGGCGGACCGAGCCACCTCGTCCTGGCGGAACTCGGCCCCGGTCGCGGCACGCTGATGGCCGACGCCCTGCGGGCCTTGAACCGCGCGGCACCCGATTGGAAGCCCGCCATTCACCTCGTCGAGACCAGCCCCGTTCTTCGGGCGGCGCAGGCGTCCCGTCTCGCCGTCGTTTCACCCACGTGGCACGATGGCATCGAGACCCTGCCCGATGGGCCGATGATCGTCATCGCCAACGAGTTCTTCGACGCCCTCCCCGTTCGCCAGTTCCTGAGGACGCAGCGCGGCTGGTGCGAACGCCTCGTCGGCCTCTCTCCGGATGGCGGCCGCCTCGCCTTCGGTCTCGCGGCGGAGCCCGACCGGGAAATCGCGGTCCAGGCGCCGGTCGGGGCGCTGATGACCGTTCCGGGACCGGCCCTCGACATCGTGCGGAGCTTGAGCCGCCGGATCGTCACTCAGGGCGGCGCGCTCCTGGCCATCGATTACGGCCATGTGCGGCCTGGATTCGGCGATACGCTCCAGGCGGTATCCGCCCATCGCTTCACCGATCCGCTGCTGGCTCCCGGCGAGGCGGATCTGACGACCCATGTCGATTTCGCTGCCCTCGGGAGGGCCGCGATCGGCGAGGGAGCCCGAGTCGATGGTCCCTTGGACCAGCGGGGGTTCCTCCTGAACCTGGGCCTGCGTGAGCGCGCGGATCGCCTGAAGGGCGTGGCGAGCCAAGCACAGGCCGAAGCGGTCGACGCCGCCTTCCATCGCCTGACCGCGTCGGAAAAAAGAGGAATGGGCAGCCTGTTCCAGGCCATCGGGATCGCTGATCCAAGACTGGCCGCTCTCAGCGGTTTCGCCTCGGCCTAAGACCGCGGTCTTCATGAAGTAGCCGCCGGGATCGAGGCGCCGAAGAGGGCGCCCGGGTAGATCGCGCGCCCTGTCCCATAAGGCTGTTCAAGGTACGCATTCGATCGGCGGGAGGTCGAGGTGGTCATCGCTCCTATCCGTCCCGCTCGAACGGCTTCGCTCTATCGCGCCGAACCTCCTCCGGCCCGTATTGCCGAACGCTCGCGATGGCATTTGTCCGACAGGGAATTTGCCGTGATGACGCCTGACGCATAAGAACATTCGCCACGAGTCTCCGTGTGGCGACGAAGCGAGGGCCAAGCGCATGAAGGTTGTCGATCTCGACCGGGAGACGATCAAGCGGGGACTCGACGATCGCTCGATCCTGCTCATCGACGTGCGGGAGCCTCACGAATACGCGGCCGGGCACATTCCGGGTTCCGTCACCCACCCTCTGTCCACCTTCGACACGCGCGCCCTGTCGGCGCTGATCGCCGAGGACGGTCGTCGCCCGGTCTTCTCCTGCGCGGCCGGTGTCCGTTCGGTCCACGCCCTGGCTGCCGCCCAATCGGCCGGGATCCCGGTGGAGGAGCATTATGTCGGTGGGTTCAAGGACTGGTATCTGGCCGGGGAAACGGTCGAATCCTGAACATTCCACGTCTCAATCCCATAGCTCCACGGGCTATGTGCGGCAGCGCACGACATCACGGGAACGGTGCCTTTAGCTCGCAGGGCGCAGGGAAAAGCAACATGATCAAGCGTCCGCTCTCCGGATGGTCGTCCGCGATCCTCCTGTCCGCCGTATTTCTGGCCTTCGCCTCTCCGGTTTCCGCCCAGGCCCCCGGTGGTCCGCCTCCGAAGGTGACCACGGCCAAGCCGGTGGTGCGCGAGATCGTCGAGACCGATGTCTACACGGGCCGGTTCGATCCCGTTGAGATCGTCGACGTCCGGGCGCGGGTCACGGGCTATCTCGAGAAGGTCAATTTCGTGGACGGCGCCACGGTGAAGAAGGGCGACCTGCTCTTCGTGATCGACCGTCGCCCCTACAAGGCCGCCCTCGATCAGGCCAAGGCCGCCCTCACCTCCGCCCAGGCCGGACTGACCTTTTCCCAGACCGACCTCGAACGCGCTCAGACGCTGAGCCGTTCCGGCAACATCTCCGAGCAGGTGACGGACCAGCGCCGGCAGGCGTCGCAGACGGCTCAGGCCAATGTGGACAGCGCCGATGCGCAGTTGCGCCAGGCACAGCTCAATTACGACTTCACCGAAGTCCGCGCGCCGATCTCGGGCCGTATCAGCCAGCGCCTCGTCACCGAGGGCAACATCGTCATCACCGATCAGACCCAGCTGACCACGATCGTCTCCCTCGACCCGATCTACTTCGGCTTCACCGTGGATGAGCGCTCCTTTCTGAAATACCAGGGCAGCCTCGGCATCGGCATGGGGCAGACCCAGAAGGGCAAGGGCGTTCCGATCCTGATCGCCCTGACCAACGAGACCAAGCCGACGCGCAAGGGCACCCTCGACTTCGTGGACAACCGCGTCGACAACGCCACCGGTACGGTGCTGCTGCGCGCCACCGTCGAGAATCCAGACGGCTTCATCAAGCCGGGCCTGTTCGGCATCGTCTCGCTCCCGGCGACGAAGCCCTTCCAGGGCATCCTCCTGCCCGACGAGGCCATCTCCGCGAACCAGGACAAGCGCATCGTCTACATCGTCGCCGACGATGGCTCGGTGAGCACCCGCGACGTGAAGCTCGGGCCGAAGGTCGATGGTTACCGCGTGATCCGCGAAGGCCTGAAGGGTGACGAGAACGTCGTCGTCAACGGCCTGTCCCGCGTCCGCCCGGGCGCCAAGGTGACGGCGGAGGCGAGCACGCTGCCGCCGAGCCGCAGCTGACGCGCAACCCATTCTAGACCGGACCCGCCGGTTTCCGCCTTCCGTTTCAGGGGCGTGACATCCGGCGGGTCCGTGACGGCGAACGAAGAAACATTCCCGCAGAGGTGGCCCAGGGCGCCTTTGTGGCGAGAGGTTTGACCGATGCGCTTTGCCCACTTCTTCGTCGATCGGCCGATCTTCGCGTCGGTGACGTCGATCATCTTCCTGATCCTCGGCTACGTCTCCTACGAGTCGCTGCCCGTCGCGCAATATCCGGAGATCGTTCCGCCGACCGTCGTCGTGCGCGCCTCCTATCCGGGCGCCAATGCCGAAACGGTGGCGGCGACGATCGCGACGCCGATCGAGCAGGAGGTGAACGGCGTCGACAACATGCTCTACATGACGTCGTTGTCGACCAACGACGGCAACATGCAGCTGACCGTCACCTTCAAGGTCGGCACCAACCTCGATATCGCCAACGTGCTGGTGCAGAATCGTCTTTCGGTGGCGCAGCCGCGCCTGCCGCCCGACGTGCGCAACCTCGGCGTCACCGTTCGCAAGTCGTCGCCCGACCTGATGATGGTCGTGCACCTGCTGTCCCCGGACAACACCTACGACCAGAACTACCTCTCGAACTACATCTACCTGCGTATCCGCGACGAGCTGCTGCGCCTCGATGGCGTCGGCGACATCACGGTGTTCGGCGGCAGCGAATACGCGCTCCGTATCTGGCTCGATCCGAACAAGCTGTCCGCCTACGGCCTCTCGACCACCGACGTGATCTCGGCCCTCCAGGAGCAGAACGTCCAGGTCGCCTCGGGCGCCCTCGGCGCCCCGCCTGCGCCGAAGGACAATGCCTTTCAGCTCGTCGTCCAGTCCCAGGGGCGCTTCCAGACTCCGGAAGAGTTCACCGAGGTCATCGTCAAGGCCAGCGACGGCCGCCTCGTGCGCGTGAAGGACATTGCCCGCACCGAGATGGGCCAGAAGGACTACACCACGCAGTCCTTCCTGAACGGGACCCCCGCCGTCGGCGTCGGCGTGTTCCAGCGTCCGGGCACCAACGCCCTCGAAGCCGCCACGCAGGTGCGGGCGACGATGGAGACGATCAAGAAAAGCTTCCCGCCGGGGGTCCAGTACAGGATCGCCTACAACCCCACCGAGTTCATCGAGGAATCGGTCCACGAGGTCTATAAGACCCTGTTCGAAGCCGTGGCCCTCGTGGTCATCGTGGTCATCGTCTTCCTGCAGAGCTGGCGCACGGCGCTGATCCCGGTGATCGCGATCCCGGTCTCGCTGATCGGCACCTTCGCGGCCATGCAGGCCTTCGGCTTCTCCATCAACAATCTCACCCTGTTCGGGCTCGTCCTCGCCATCGGCATCGTCGTCGACGACGCGATCGTGGTGGTGGAGAATGTCGAGCGGAACATGGCCGAGGGGCTCTCTCCCGGAGACGCCGCGCACAAGACCATGGACGAGGTGGGCGGCGCGGTGCTCGCCATCGCCCTCGTCCTGTCGGCGGTGTTCATCCCCACCGCCTTCATCCCCGGCATTTCGGGGCAGTTCTACAAGCAGTTCGCGCTCACCATCGCGGCCTCGACGATCATCTCGATGTTCAACTCGCTGACGCTGTCACCGGCGCTCTGCAAGCTGCTGCTCAAGCCCCACCACGAACACGCCAAGCCTAAGTTCTTCCTGACGCGGTTCGTCGCCTGGCTCGCCGACTTGTTCAATCGGGGCTTCGACAAGCTGTCGCATGGCTACGCCGCCACGATCCAATTCCTGACCGGCCGTACGATCGGCCTGCTCGGCATGATGGTGGTTTATGCCGCGATCATCGCCGGCACGCTGCATGTGGCCACGACGACGCCCACGGGCTTCATCCCGCAGCAGGACCAGGGTTACCTCATCGGCGTCGTCCAGCTGCCGGCGGGCTCGGCCCTGGAGCGCACCACCGCCGTGGTGAGGCGGGCCGCCGACATGGCCTTGAAGGTCGACGGCGTCAGCGATGCCGTCATCATCTCGGGCTTCGACGGGGCGACCTTCACCAACACCACCAACGGCGCCGTGATGTTCCTGGTCCTGAAGGGGGCAAAGGAGCGCGCGACGACGGGCAGAACGGCGGCTGCGATCACCGGCGACGTGTTCAAGGCCACCGCCTCGATCCAGGAGGCCCGCGTCCTGTTCATCCCACCACCACCGGTCCGCGGCCTCGGCACCGGCGGTGGCTTCAAGATGCAGATCGAGAACCGCCAGAGCTCCGCCATCGCTCCGCTGCTGGCCGCCACGAACGAGATCCTCGGTCAGGCGAACCAGAGCAGCGACGTCCAGCGGGTGTTCACGACCTTCGGCAACGACACGCCTCAGCTCTTCATCGACATCGATCGCACGATGGCGCGGATGCTGAACGTGCCGCTGGCTTCGGTCTTCGCCACCCTGCAGACCAATCTCGGCGGCGCCTACATCAACGACTTCAACACGTTCGGCCGCATCTACCAGGTGCGCGCGCAGGCCGATGCCGCCTTCCGCCTGGAGAAGCGCGATATCGAGCAGCTCAAGGTCCGTTCCTCCACCGGCGCTCTGGTGCCCATGGGGACACTGGCCTCGATCCGCGAGATCAGCGGGCCGCAGATCGTGCAGCGGTTCAACCTGTTCTATTCGGTGCCGATCCAGGGCGATGCCAAGCCCGGCGTGTCGACCGGCCAGGCGCTCGCGGCGATGGAGAAGATCGCCCAGTCCCTGCCGGAGGGCTACGCCTACGATTGGACCGAGATCGCCTTCCAGCAGAAGGCGACGGGCAACACTGCGATCTACGTCTTCGGTCTCGGCGTGCTCCTCGTCTTCCTGGTGCTGGCGGCGCAGTACGAATCCTGGGCGCTGCCGCTGGCGATCATCCTCGTCGTCCCGACGGGCGTGCTCTCGGCCCTGGGCGCGGTCCAGTTCAGGGGGCAGGACAACAACATCCTGACCCAGATCGGACTGATCGTGCTCATCGGTCTGGCGGCGAAGAACGCGATCCTGATCGTGGAGTTCGCTCACCAGCTGGAAGAGACGGAGAGGAAGGGGCCGGTCGCCGCCGCTGTGGAAGCCTGTCGCCTTCGCCTGCGCCCCATCCTGATGACGGCCTTCGCCTTCATCCTCGGTACGGTGCCCCTCGTCATCGCCACCGGTCCCGGCGCGGAGATGCGTCAGGCTCTCGGCACCGCGGTCTGTTTCGGCATGATCGGCGCGACCTTCTTCGGCCTGTTCCTGACCCCGGTCTTCTACGTGGCGATCCGCAACATCCTGATCTGGTTCGCCAAGAAGCGCGGCAAGGATCCGCATGGCGGCACACCCGACAAGCACGATCCCCACGCGACGCCGACGCACGCGTGACGACGACAGGCTCCGGCGCGAGATGTCCGCGCCGGAGCCACGGAAAAGGGGTTGCACATGGGGGACCGTGAAGCTAAGACCCCTCAGCCCTTCACGGGGCGTCGAAGCGTAGCGCGGCCCGGTCAGGGCATCGGTCTCAGGACCGGTAACCGGAGCGGCATCCTACGTGATCGACGAGTTCAGAGCGGTTCTTGACGGAGTATAGCGCAGCCCGGTAGCGCACCTGTCTGGGGGACAGGGGGTCGCAGGTTCAAGTCCTGCTACTCCGACCATTAAAACGCGGTGACATCGGCATATCAGCAGATGTCCTCCGCTCTGACGTTCAAGGCCGGGGCGCGCTGTCCCCGGCCTTTTTCGTTTTTCCGGGCTGACCTCTGTGCAGTCGGCGACCGTCCCGCTCCGACGCGTGCGTCAGGCCGCCGTCCTGCTGAAGGTCGCGCCGATGGTCTCGTCGCTCCGCCAGACGACGCGGCAGACCTCGATGCCTTCGATACACGCCGAATGCAGGATGAAGGTGTCGGGGACCAGGGCTGTTTCCGGAAGAATGAGCCGAACGCCGGAGGCGGAGATATCGTAGACGATGCAGGGAAGCGTCGTGTGTTCGTCTATGGCGATGAGGCCGGCCTCGTCCTTACGCCGCCGCTCATCGATCCGACGTTCATTCATGACCACCTCGCATCTTCCGTTATCCCGAGAATGGTCAGGGGTCTGCGAAAGAACCGGGAGTGAGATCCGTCAAATGCAACGGATCGGGCTTCGAATCGGCATATCCGCGGCTTCAGAAGAAGATCGGCCGCGCTGCCGCGTGATGTTCCGCCAGGATCGAATCCGTGGCCGGATCGATCTCCATGAGCACCGCGTCGTAGCCCCAGAGATCGGCCAGATGCTGCAGGACGTGGCGGGCATCCTCCGCCTGAAGCGTGATCCGGTTCAGCGCCTTGTGGTGGACGATGAGGCGGCGATCGCCTTCCAGATCGACGTCGACCACCTCGATATCGGGATCGAGCCAGGCGACGTCGTACTGCCTCGCGAATGAGCGGCGCAGCTTCCGATAGCCGCGCTCGTCATGGATCGCCTCCACGCGCAACTCCGCCTCGTCGGGATTGTCCACCACGTGGAAGAGCCGCATGTCGCGCATGAGCTTGGGGCTGAGGAACTGGGCGATGAAGCTCTCGTCGCGGTAGTTCGCCCAGATGTCGCGCAGGGTCGCCATGGCATCGCCCGTGCCGGCGATCTCGGGGAACCATTCGCGATCCTCCTGCGTCGGTTGCTCCACGATGCGGGCGATGTCCTGCATCATGGCGAAGCCGATGGCATAGGGATTGTGCCCGCCATAGCCGCGCTCGTTGTAGTTCGGCTGGCGAACGACATTGGTGTGCGACTGCAGGAATTCGAGATAGGCCGCCTCGCCGATCAGCCCCTTCTCCGAGAGCGAGTTCATGATCCGGTAGTGGCAATAGGTGGCGCAGCCCTCGTTCATCACCTTGGTCTGGCGCTGGGGATAGAAATACTGCGCCACGAGGCGGACGATCCGCAGGATCTCGCGCTGCCACGGACGCAGGCGCGGGGCTGCCTTTTCGAGGAAGTAGAGCAGGTTCTCCTGGGGCAGTTCGAGCAGGGCTTTGCGCCGCTCCAGGGCGGCGTCCGGCCGGAGTCCCGCACTCTTCTGCGGCAGGGTGCGCCACAGGTCGTTGTAGATCTGCTCGCCATGCTCGGCCCGCTCGCGTTCGCGCCGCTGCTCCGAGGCGAGGTCCGGCCGCTTCTTGCGCGGATAGCGGTGGACGCCCTGACTCATCAGGGCGTGGGCGGCGTCGAGCACCTGCTCCACCGCCTGATGACCGTAGCGTTCCTCGCAGCGGGTGATGAAACCCTTGGCGAAATCGAGGTAATCGAGGATGCCCTCGGCATCGGTCCATTGCTTGAACAGGTAGTTGTTCTTGAAGAAATGGTTGTGACCGAAGGCGGCGTGCGCGATCACCAGGGTCTGCATCGTCGCCGTGTTCTCCTCCATGATGTAGGAGATGCACGGATCCGAGTTGATGACGATCTCGTAGGCGAGGCCCATCATCCCGCGGCGATAGCCGGCCTCGTGCTGCGCGAAGTGCTTGCCGAACGACCAGTGCTTGTAGAACAGCGGCATGCCGATGGAGGCATAGGCGTCGAGCATCTGCTCCGCCGTGATGATCTCGATCTGGTTCGGATACCAGGACAGGCCGAGTTCCTCGCCGGCGATCTTTTCGCAGGCATCGTGGATGCGGCGGATCGTGTCGAAATCCCAGTCGTTGCCGGAAAACAGAGGTGTCTGGCCGCCCGACATCGTCGGCGATACGGGGAAATGGAGGTTCGTGACCATCGTCGTCCTTCTCTCCGAGCGTTCCGGCTCTCCTCCCCTCCCCCTCGCGCGCGGGAGGAAGGGTTCACCTCATCGTGCCAACTCGTCCCAAAACCGGCTCCCCGGTTTCGGGCCGATGCCCGAGCGTCACGCCTCCGCTTCGGCGCGCGCGTCCTTGCGCCCGAACAATTCGCGGAAGACCGGGTAGATGTCGCGCCGATGGTTGACCTTGCGCATGGCGATGGCGCCGCCGGATTTGGCCAGAGCCTCGTAGGTGCGCCACAGGGTGGTGCGGTGCTCGACGAAGCCGGCGCGGGGGCCGTTCTCGTCGCCGACTTCGAGATAGGCGAAGTGCTGGCAGGCGGGCAGGATATGGGCGCGCAGGAGTTCGGTGGAGGTCGGGCCATCGCTCGACACGTTGTCCCCGTCCGAGGCCTGGGCCGCGTAGATGTTCCAGTCGTTGGGGTCGTAGCGCTCGGTGATGACGCGCTTCATCTCCACCAGCGCCGACGACACCAGGGTGCCGCCCGTCTCGCGCGAGCCGAAGAACGTCTCCTCGTCCACCTCCGTCGCCTTGTCGGTGTGGCGAATGAAGACGATCTCCACGTGCCGGTAGCGCCGCGTCAGGAAAATGTGGAGCAGGATGTAGAAGCGCTTGGCGAGATCCTTCATGTGCTCGGTCATCGAGCCCGACACGTCCATGAGGCAGAACATCACCGCCTGGGCGATGGGGCGCGGATAGGGCTCGAAGCGGCGATAGCGCAGGTCGATCGGATCGACATAGGGAATTCGCCTGGTGCGTTCGCGCAGGGCCTGCAGGGCGAGCCTCATGTCGGGGAGGCGGGGGTCGCCGAGATCGGCCTCGGCGATGCGGCCTTCGAGTTCCGCGATCTCCTCCGGCTTTGGGCGTTTGAGCGCGATGCGCCGCGACATGGAATTGCGCAGGGTGCGGGTGAGCGCGAGGTTGGCGGGCGAGCCTGACACTGTGTAGCCGGCGCGCCGCAGGCCTTCGGTCTCCACGATCGAGAGGCGGCGCTTGGCCAGATCCGGCAGTTCGAGGTCTTCGAGGAACAGTTCGAGGAACTCCTCCCGCGTCAGCACGAAGTGGAACGCATCCTCGCTGTTCTCGGAGCCCTCTCCGCCCTGGCCCGAACCCTTGCCCCCGCCGCCGCCCGGCGGGCGCTCGATGCGGTCGCCTTCCACATAGGTCTTTT
>NZ_NKUG01000088.1 GCF_014845095.1 Methylobacterium bullatum
CCTTCACCGTCTACGAGCTTGAGACACCCTTGATCCCCCGCGATGCCGTTGAAGTTCACGCCTCGCGCTCGGTCAGGGGGGACAACCTTGCCAAGCTCTGCGCCGACTTCCGTGCCAGACGCCCCGACCAGAACTTCGCGATCGTGTCGAACCGTGTCGCCATGATGGACGACACGATGACCCACATGGGGGCACGCGGCTCGAACGAGATGATCGGGCGCAACGTCGTCCAGACCATGACGTTCATGACGCCGGACGAGTACGAGAAAATGCAGGCGCTCAACGCCTGGACCGGACGGCGCGACCTTGTTGGCCTTCGGCACGTGGACGAGTTCAACCAGTCGGCAGGAAGGAACTTGGGCTTCCGCCGCCGGGGCGAGGTCGAGCACCACCTTCTGGTGCATCGGCGCCTGTTCGAGTTGCTCGCGAGCAGTTCGGCGAAGGTGTTGGGGCGCGCCCGCTACGAGATGCGTCTCCATTTGGACCGGCAGGGCCGGTACGAGGCGAAGCGGGCGGGGTGAACTTGCCCACAAAAACCCCTTCGGAGGTCGGGTTCCCTATATACCCTTCTAAGCAATACGACCTGTGAAGGGGTTTTCCCCGCCGCGAAGCGGATCGGCGGGGTAGCTTTGGCGGGCCGAGGTCCTCGGCTCGACCAGAGGTACTTCGCCGCGAGTGGGTGGGCGCGGCCAGCGCCGACCCCTCGAACATCTACGTTTGGCCCTCGGCAGCTTCGTCGCGATCCGAGGCGATCGTCATCCCGACGATCCTCGCAAACGTCCGGCGCCGGACGTTTGCGAGGATCATGATCGAGATCGTTCCAGCCAGTCATGGGCTAGATGACGTCTACGGCCAGAGCCCGAGTGAAATTGATGTGCCCACCGATCCGCCGAGAAAAACCAAGTTCGAGGAACAAAGAGGAAGCCCTCAACACTCTGTCAGACCTCAAAATTCCAGACCGGGCCATGGGGAGGAATATTCTCTTAATCAGCGGGTCCAAGGTTCGAACCCTTGTGCACCCACCAAATATCTCAATGACTTAGCCGATGGATGAGATGCCGTTTCGACACGGCATCACCGGCTCATTTCGACAAACCTTCCTCTTTCTTTTTTCGACCTAACGTGT
>NZ_NKUG01000089.1 GCF_014845095.1 Methylobacterium bullatum
CTGTCCCAAAAACCCATCCGTCATTTGCCCCGATTTCCCTTCGAGCGCTCACCCAATCCAGCCCGTCCCGTAACCATCTGTTTTCGAGCACAGGATTGGCTTGACGGTTTGCCGAGGCGTGGCAGCGTCGAGGGATGACGAAGCGTGTCGCCTTCTACGTTCGGGTCTCTACCGCTGACGGGCAGACGACAGAGAACCAGCTTCGGCAGCTTCAGGAGGTTGCCGGGCGGTTGGGCTGGATCGTCACGACGATCTTCAGCGACGATGGCATCTCAGGGTCTAAAGGGCGTGATCGGCGTCCTGGGCTCGATGCTCTCCTGAAGGCCGTCACGCGGCGTGAGGTCGATCTTGTTGCCGCATGGTCGGTCGATCGTCTCGGACGGTCCCTGCCGGACCTGATCGGTCTCCTGGGCGAACTCCAGGCGCGCGGCGTCGATCTCTACCTGCACCAGCAGGCTCTCGACACGAGCACCCCGACCGGGCGGATGATGTTCCAGATGCTCGGGGTGTTCGCCGAGTTCGAGCGCTCGATGATCGTTGCGAGAGTGAAGTCCGGTCTCGAACGCACGAAGGCCAAGGGCACTCGCCTTGGTCGTCCGCCGATGGATA
Source organism: Methylobacterium bullatum (assembly GCF_014845095.1). Taxonomy (GTDB): domain Bacteria; phylum Pseudomonadota; class Alphaproteobacteria; order Rhizobiales; family Beijerinckiaceae; genus Methylobacterium; species Methylobacterium bullatum. The sequence continues at coordinate 610 of NZ_NKUG01000089.1, forward strand.
CGGCCAGGGTCGAGGCGATCCGCGCCATGCTGATCGCGGGCACCGGCATCCGGGAGACGGCCCGCCGAACCGGCGCCGGGACTGCAACCGTTCAGAGGATCAGGGCCGCCATGCTGGTCGATCAGGATCGAGGCGCGATCGTCGAGGCAGCCTGACGTCGGGTCTGGTGTCCATCCTGCTCTGACCGGTCCTACCGGCACTCCTCACACCGTCTCGCTCGCCTCAAACGTCCGGTCGTCGGACGTTTGGCTCCCGGCTCCGGCAGCCCCCACGCGACTTCCTCCGCATCAATCGCTTGCGGGATTTTTCTACCGTGCTGGGGTCCCTCCTCAACGATCTCGGGTGAGGATGGAATGGCGACGGTCTACAGGCGCGGCACGACATGGTGGGTGCGCTTCCAAGCAGGTGGCGTCACGACTCGGCGTTCGGCCAAGACGACGCGCAAAGCTGAGGCCCAAGCCTACCTGCAACGACTCCTAGACGAGGCTGCCTCGAAGGCTCGGGGAGACATGCCTCGGCATCGCTTCGGGGAAGCCGTGGAGCGCTACTTCGTCGAGACGTCGATCAAGCCCAAGACCCGCCACTGCTACGGCTCCAGCAGCCGCGCACTTCAGCCGAGCTTCGGCCCCCTATATCTCGACGAGATTGACCGGCGGGTCATCGCGGACTTCGTAGGGGCTCGGAAACGGACCGGTGTGACCGACGCGACGATCCGACGTGACCTCGCATTCCTATCTGCCCTTTGCGGGATGGCCATGCGCTGGGGATGGTTGGAGACCAACCCGGTCGCTTCCTTCAGCAAGCGGGGTCTTAAGGAATCTCGGCCTCGAACGCGCTTCCTAAAGCCTGAGGAGTTCGAGCGCTTATGGGCGGCATCGTCACCCGAGATGCGGCCAGCGCTCGTCTTGGCGGTTGAGACGGGCCTCCGGAAGGACGAGCTTTTTGGTTTGACCATCAGCGACGTCGATCTTCCAAGGCGGGAGCTACATCTGGCTCGAACGAAGACCGACTCACCTCGCCGCGTCCCGTTGTCCGATCGAGCCATGGAGACGATTAAAGCCCTGCTGAATGCGCCTGGGCGGCCTCGATCGCCCTACCTGATCTGCAACCCAAGCGGTGAGCGGTACGGCGATATGAAGAAAGGGTTCGCCAACGCGTGCCGCCGGGCGAAGATCGCCGATCTCCGGTGGCACGATCTACGGCACACCTTCGCATCATGGTTCGTCCAACAGGACGGGGACATGTACCGGCTCTCCCGCATCCTCGGTCACGCCTCGTTGCAGATGACGGCTCGATACGGCCACCTGCGGACGTCCGACCTCCATGCTGAAATTGAGAAGGTGGCACGGAAGCGGGCACAGGACCGGCTGATCACGGCACCAGCCGAGGCCAGTCCACCACCGGATCAGGAGGCGTCGCGACGCCTGTAAGGCCCTGAAAACACAAAAGCTCCGGACGTTTGTCCAGAGCTTCGGCCGTCTGAAAGAATTGGTGGGTGCACAAGGGTTCGAACCTTGGACCCGCTGATTAAGAGTCTCGTCCTTAGGGTCTGAAAACACTGCGCTTTTTCTCCGAACAAGGAGGAAAGCAGG
>NZ_NKUG01000009.1 GCF_014845095.1 Methylobacterium bullatum
GGTCCTGCATGCGGTGGCCGGGCGGACCATGCTCGGCCACGTGCTCGCCGCCGCGAGCGAGGCGGGGGCGAACCGCATCGCCGTGGTGGTGGAGCCGGGCCAGGAGGCGGTCGCCGCCGAGATCGCCCGCGCGGCGCCCGGCGCCTCGGTCCATCCGCAGGTGGAGCGCCTCGGAACCGCCCATGCGGTGCTCGCCGCCCGCGAAGCCCTGGAAGCGGGCTCCGACGACGTGGTGATCGCGTTCGGCGACACCCCCCTCGTCACCGGGGCCACCCTCGCCCGCCTGCGCGCGCCCTTGGCCGACGGGGCTGCGGTGGCGGTGCTGGCCTTCACGTCGGAGACTCCCACCGGCTACGGACGGGTGCTGACGGAGGGCGGGCGCGTGCTCGCCATCCGCGAGGAGAAGGATGCGAGCGCGGAGGAGCGCGCCGTCACCCTGTGCAATGCCGGCCTCATGGCCCTCTCCGGCCCCCATGCCCTCGCCCTGCTGACGCGGATCGGCAACGCCAATGCGGCGGGCGAGTACTACCTGCCGGACGCGGTCGCCCTCGCGGTGGCGGACGGGCTCGACGTGGCGGTGGTGCCCGTGGACGAGGCCGAGGCGCAGGGCGTCAACGACCGGGTCCAGTTGAGCGTCGCCGAAGCGACGATCCAGGCGCGCCTGCGCCGCGCGGCGCAGATCGGAGGGGCCACGCTGGTGGCGCCGGAAACGGTTTTTCTGAGCGTCGACACGGTGTTGGGCCGGGACGTTCTCGTGGAACCTCATGTGGTGTTCGGCCCCAAAGTGACCGTGGGCGACCGGTGCGTGATCCATGCCTTCTCGCATCTCGAAGGCGCGACCCTGGCACAGGGCGTCCAGATCGGCCCCTATGCGAGGCTTCGCCCCGGCGCGGTGCTGGAGACGGGCTCCCGCATCGGCAATTTCGTCGAGATGAAGAACGCCCGCCTCGGCGAGGGCGCCAAGGCCAACCACCTGACCTATCTCGGCGATGCCGAGATCGGGCCGGGCGCCAATGTCGGGGCCGGCACCATCACCTGCAATTACGACGGGGTGAACAAGCACCGCACCGAGATCGGGGCCGGGGCCTTCATCGGCTCGAACACCGCCCTGGTGGCGCCCGTGAGCGTCGGGGCCGGCGCCATCGTCGGCGCGGGCTCGGTCATCACCGCCTCGGTGCCGGCCGATGCCCTCGCCATCGCCCGCAGCCGCCAGCGCATCATCGAGGGCATGGCCGGCGGGATGCGGGCGGCACTGCAGGCGATGAAGGCGTCTCGATCCAAGAAAAACTAGTCTCTTCAGTATTTTGCTAACAAGTGTGAATGTAGGCGTTGAGCCAAATTCGACCTCGGATATGGCATGACGGCAGGAGCCCTGGCCGGATCGTGTTCCGATCCGGTACAAGGCCCTTCCAGAAGGCTTGGGCCGCTCCTTGCGTGGGCCACCGCCAATATCCCGGTCGGAGACGTCGGAAGCCTGTCCCGCTTCCGCCATTCCGGCCCGGCCCCTCGTGTGAGAGAAGCGACCATGTGCGGAATCGTTGGCATCGTCGGGCATGAGGCGGTGGCGGGACAGGTGGTCGAAGCCCTGCGCCGCCTCGAATATCGCGGCTACGATTCGGCCGGCGTCGCCACCCTGGCCCATGGCCGGCTGGATCGCCGCCGTGCCGAGGGCAAGCTCTCCAACCTCGAACTCAGGCTGCGCGACGAGCCGCTGCCCGGCGCCATCGGCATCGGCCATACCCGCTGGGCCACCCATGGCCGCCCCAACGAGACCAATGCCCACCCGCATGCCACGGCGCGGCTGGCGGTGGTCCATAACGGCATCATCGAGAACTTTCGCGAGCTGAAGGCCGAGCTGCAGGCCAGTGGCGTGCGCTTCGAGAGCGAGACCGACACGGAGGTCGTGGCCCAGCTCGTCAGCGCCGAGATGGACAAGGGGCTGGGCCCGGTGGAGGCCGTGGCCGCCGCCCTGCCGCGCCTGCGCGGCGCGTTCGCGCTGGGCTTCATCTTCACCGGCTACGACGATCTCCTCATCGGCGCCCGCCACGGGGCGCCCCTGGCCATCGGCTTCGGCGAGGGCGAGACCTATCTCGGCTCGGACGCCCTGGCGCTGGCGCCCTTCACCGAGGAGATCACCTATCTGGAGGAGGGCGACTGGGCGGTGCTGACCCGCGAGGGCGCCGCGATCCGCGACATCGACGGCAACCCGGTCTCGCGCCAGCGCCAGCGCATCGTCGCCCAGGCCTACCGGGTGGAGAAGGGCAACCACCGCCACTTCATGGCCAAGGAAATCCACGAGCAGCCCGAGGTGGTGGGCCGCACGCTGGCCCATTACGTCGATCTCGCCAACGGCCGGGTCGCCCTGCCCGAGGCGCTGCCGTTCGATTTCAAGGACCTCTCGCGGCTCTCGATCACCGCCTGCGGCACCGCCTATTATGCAGGGCTGGTGGCGAAATACTGGTTCGAATCCCTGGCGCGGCTGCCGGTGGAGATCGACGTCGCGTCCGAGGCGCGGTACCGCGAGCCGCCCCTCGACACGGCCGGCCTGACCCTCGTCATCTCGCAATCGGGCGAGACCGCCGACACCCTGGCCTCCCTGCGCTACGCCAAGAGCCAGGGCCAGCACACCCTGGCGGTCGTCAACGTGCCGACCTCCACCATCGCCCGCGAGGCCTCGGCCGTGGTGCCGACGCTCGCCGGCCCCGAGATCGGCGTGGCCTCCACCAAGGCCTTCTCCTGCCAGCTCACGGTGCTGCTGTGCCTCGCCATCGCGGCGGGCCGGGCGCGGGGCACCCTGAGCGCCGAGCGCGAGCGCGAACTCGTCGACGCGCTCATCACCGTGCCGGGCCTGATGGCGGACGCGACCAAGCTGGAAGGCGAAATCGAGCTCCTCGCCCGTGAGGTCTCGAAGGCCCGCGACGTGCTCTATCTCGGCCGCGGCACCAGCTACCCGATGGCCCTGGAAGGCGCGCTGAAGCTGAAGGAGATCAGCTACATCCATGCCGAGGGCTACGCCGCCGGCGAGCTCAAGCACGGCCCCATCGCTCTCATCGACGAGAGCGTGCCGGTCATCGTCATCGCGCCGCACGACGCGATCTTCGAGAAAACGGTGTCGAACATGCAGGAGGTGGCCGCGCGCGGCGGGCGCATCATTCTCATCGGCGACGCCAAGGGCGCGGCGGCCGCCGGCCTCGACACCATGGCGACGGTGACCATGCCCGACCTCGACCCGGTCGTGTCTCCCATCGTCTACGCCGTGCCGATCCAGCTCATCGCCTACCACACGGCCGTTTTCATGGGCAAAGACGTGGACCAGCCGCGCAACCTCGCCAAATCCGTGACGGTCGAATAGGCCGGAACCGCCACCGGAATCCGTCGATTGTCAGGCGCGCCTCGAAACGGGGTCGCGTGGCGGTCGAAGCGGGGGTCGCATGGCGGTCATACGGGGCCGCGTGGCGGTCGCGCGAGACGACGCGGCATGGCCCCTTGAATGGCCCGGTTGGGCGGCTCCCTGACGGGCGCACGGCGGCGGAGACCAGGTTTGACGTATCTCACGCTCGCCCTGCAGGGCATCGCCGGTCTGCTCGTGGCAGCGACGGCGCTGCCCCTGATCGAGACCAATCTCGGCTTCGTCCGCAGCCTGGACTTCCCCCGGCTCCAGATCGCGGTGGCGCTGGCGGCCTGCCTTTCCGGCCTCCTTCTGGTCTCCAGGGACACGACCTCCCTCGTCCTCGCCCTCGCCATGGCGGCGGCTTTGGTCATGCAGGTCCGCTACATCCTGCCCTTCACGCCGCTCGCCGCCACCCAGGCGAAGGCGGCCACGGCCTGCGAGCCGGGAGACCGGCTCAGCCTCGTGGTGCTCAACGTCCTGCAGACGAACAGGAATTACGGCGCGGCCCTCGATCTCGTCACGCGTCGCTCGCCCGATCTCGTCCTGCTGCTGGAGACCGATTCCGGCTGGCAGGAGGCCATGGCTCCGTTGCGCGCGCTCTACCCGAACCGGGTCGAGCAGCCACAGGACAACACCTACGGCCTGCTGTTCTATTCCCGCCTGCCCCTGCGCGGCCCCGAAATCCGCTTCCTGCTTCAGGACGACGTGCCGTCGCTGCGCACGCAGGTGGTGCTGCCGGACGGGGAGACGGTGAGGCTCCATGGCCTGCATCCGCGCCCCCCGCATCCCGGCCATAGCAGCGCGCCGCGCGACGCCGAGCTGGTGATCGTCGCCCGCGAAGTCGCGGAAGCGCCGGGTCCCACCATCGTCGCCGGCGACCTCAACGACGTGGCCTGGTCCCGCACGACTCAATTGTTCCAGAGTATCAGCGGCTTGCTCGATCCGCGCCGGGGCCGCGGCCTGTTCGCGACCTTCCACGCGCAATGGCCGGTGATGCGCTGGCCCCTCGACCATGTCTTCTTCAGCGAGCACTTCCTGCTCGGCCACATGGAACGGCTGCCCGGCGTCGGATCGGACCATTTCCCGATCACGGTCAGCCTCTGCGCCGCGCCGCAGGCCCCCGTCCGGCAGGAGAAGCCCGAGGCCACCGCCGAGGATCACCGCGATGCCCAGGAGGCCATCGAGGCCGTGCGCTGAGGCTCTGCGAGGTGGTGTCGACACGGTGCCTCTCGGGTAGCAGACTGGCGCTCGCACACGGCCCGGCGCGACCCGTGCTTGCCGGCCTTCGGGCCGGACGACCGACTTGAAAGCCGTTCCGGGCACAGGACGAGACGCCATGGCGCACGATCACGACCATCACCACGACCACCCGGACCACGCGCATGGCAGCAGCCTCACCCCCATCGAGGCGCGGGTGAGGGCGCTGGAATCGCTGCTTCTGGAGAAAGGCTACGTCCAGGCCGACGCCCTCGACGCGCTGGTCGAGATGTACGAGACCCGCATCGGCCCCCATAACGGCGCCCGTGTCGTCGCCCGCGCCTGGACCGATCCGGCCTATCGCGAACGGCTCCTCGCCGACGGGACGCCGGCCATCGCGGAACTCGGCATTGGGGGACGCGGCGGCGAGCATATGGTGGTGGTCGAGAACACGGCCGACAGCCACAACCTCGTCGTCTGCACCCTGTGTTCCTGCTATCCCTGGCCGGTGCTCGGCCTGCCGCCGGTCTGGTACAAGGCGCCGCCCTACCGCGCCCGCGCCGTCCTCGACCCGCGCGGGGTCCTCGCCGAGTTCGGTCTCACCCTTCCCGAGGCGACCCGCATCACCGTGTGGGATTCCACCGCCGAGACCCGTTTCATGGTCCTGCCCCTCCGCCCCGCCGGCACCGAATCCCTGAGCGAGGCCGAGCTCGCCGCCCTGGTCACGCGCGATTCCATGATCGGCACCGGGCAGCCGCTCACCCCGGAGACGGCCCAATGAACGGCGCGCAGGATCTCGGCGGCGCCCACGGATTCGGCACCGTCATGCCGGAGGCGAACGAGCCGGTTTTTCATTCGGAATGGGAACGGCGTGTCTTCGCCCTGGCTCTGGCGGTGGGCTATACCGGTACCTGGACCCTGGACGGCAGCCGCGCCGCGCGGGAATCGCTGCCCCCGGCGGAGTACCTGTCGGCGAGCTATTACGAGATCTGGCTCGCTGCCCTCGAAGCGCAGATCGTCGCGCATGGCCTTGCCACGCAAGAAGAAATCGCTGCGGGCGCCAGCGCCGGGCCGGCGAGCCCGGTCAAACGCGTGCTGCGCGCGGAGGAGATCCCGCCCCGCTTTTCTGCGGGATTCCCCAGCGACCGGCCGCCGGATGCGCCGGCTCTATATGCGGTACGCGACCCCGTCTTGACCCGCAACGACCACCCCATTGGCCACACCCGCCTACCCCGTTACGTCCGGGGCCGGCGTGGCGTCATCGAGCGGATCCACGGCGCCTTCGTCCTGCCCGATGCCAGCGCGGAGCGCCGGGATGCCCCGCCGCAATGGCTCTACACAGTGGGGTTCGAGGCCACTGAGTTGTGGGGGGCGAGCGCCGACCCGGGCGGGCGCGTCACCGTGGCCGCCTTCGAGGGATATCTCCTGCCGGGGACGCCACAATGACCGCCATGTGCCGGCCCGACGATCCGGGACCGTTCGCGGAACCCTGGGAGGCGCAGGTCTTCGCCCTGGTGGTCGCCCTGCAGGAGCGGGGCCTGTTCACGCAGGAGGAATGGGCGCGCGCCCTCGGGCGCACCATCCGGCCGGAGGGGAAGCCGGAAGCGGCGGCCGATTACGGACGCTGGCTCGCGACCCTGGAAGCCCTGCTCGCCGAACGCGGCGTCACCGATTCCGCGAGCGTCCAGGCCCGCAGCGACGCCTTCCTGCGCGCCGCTGCCGCGACCCCGCACGGCGAACCGATCCGGCTGGCCAACGACCCGCATCCGTCGCCCTGAGGACACCCAGCCCCCGGACGGGGCTGGGCGACCGCCTATGACATGCCGCTGACGGCGGGGTAAGGTTCTGAACCTCCTGCGTTTCTGGATCCCGGGCTCCGCGACGCGGCCCCGGGACGACGGGTTGCCGGCACAGGCCTTCCGCGCCTTCGCGTCACGTCATGGATCTGGCACAAGCAGCGTCGGCGGGGCATCCTGCCACTTCCCTCCCCGACGAGAACGGACACGACCATGGCAACGCCGCGCGACCTCAAGGTCCAGATGGCCGGCGAGACCCGCGCCCGCGAACGGGCCCAAGCCCTGGCCTCGGCCAGCGCCGTGCGGGCTCAGCGCGCCGAACTCGCCCTCAAGGAGGCCCTGGCGGAGCGGGATGCGTGGAAGGAGAGGGCGCTGGCGGCAGAGGCGGCGCTCGGCGAGACCAAGCCGTGATCCTCGGCCTCGGATCATCCGGGGCAGGGGCGCTTCCTCGCGCTTGAGGTGACACGCCCGACCCGCTAACCCTTGTCATGCAGGCTGACGATCGGCCTCCCACGAGACAGGCCGCCCGTGCGCGAAACGCTCACCCCGTTGCCGGAACCAGACCCCGCCGGAGCACGGCCGCCGCCTCGGGTGAGCAAGAAGAGCCGCCTGCGGACCTACTTCCTTACCGGCATCATCGTCGCCGGGCCGCTGGCGATCACGATCTACATCACGTGGTGGTTCATCAGCCTCATCGACGGCTGGGTGAAGCCCCTGGTGCCGGCGAGCTACCTGCCGGACCATTACCTGCCCTTCTCGATTCCGGGCATCGGCCTCGTCATCGCTTTCATCGCCGTGACGCTGCTCGGCTTCCTCACCGCCAATCTCGTCGGCCGCAGCGTGGTGGAGTTCGGAGAGGTGCTGCTCGCGCGCACCCCGGTGATCTCGGGCCTCTACAAGGGTCTGCGGCAGATCTTCGAGACGCTGTTCTCGGCCAACGGCACGTCGTTCCGCACCGTCGGCCTGGTCGAATTCCCGGTGAAGGGAACGTGGTCGGTGGTGTTCGTCTCGGCCCCGGCCGGCCCCGACGTGCAGACGGCGCTCGGCGAGGAGAACGACCATGTGGGCGTGTTCCTGCCCTGTGCGCCCAACCCCACGACGGGGTTCTTCTTCTACTTGCCGCGGGCGGACATCATCGAAGTGCCCATGAGCATCGACGACGCGGCCAAGCTGGTCATGTCGGCGGGGGTCATCCAGCCGGAGGACCCGCAGGTCAGGCTGCAGGCCATGGCGGCGTCGATCCGTGCGGCTCAGAACGGGCAGGCCACCGGGCCGGAGGCGGCGCTCGAAGCCTCGTCCCGTCGCCAGGAGAAGCTCGTTAGCACGGAGTGAAACGCTCGCCCATGCAGGGTTGCCGGTGCAAGTCTTTGGGCAGGGACGTCGACCCGACGCACATCTCCCGAACAGCGAATCCGCCTTTCGGGAGCCCTGCTCGAACGCGCCTAGTTGTGGACCGTCATCGAGGCCTTCTCGATGGGCAGCGTCGGCGGCGAGGCATCGGCGACATGGCTGTTGGCGTGCGGGGCCATCGTGGAACCACCCCAGCCCATGGCGATCTGGGCGGTGACAGCCACCAAGAGTAGGACCATCAGGGCATTCGCCGCGATCTGGAAGGGGCGGGCGGATTGACGGACCGCGAGGAGGACATCGTCCGTCGTCTTCAGCGCGGGCTCCTTGCCATCCGAGATCGGAAGCAGCCAAGGCTCGCTCGGAAGGGCGTGGACGCTCCCCATTTCATGGGCACCCGGTAGGTTTTGGAACAGTCCGGCAGACATATCCATCCTCCTGAATTCTGTGTGGCAGCCCAGTCTGGCGGGCTGTTCGTTCATGTTCAGTTAAGGGGAGAATACGTTCATTTCAAGTTCAGGAAGTCCGTGCGGCACCGCACAACGGCTCGGGGAAAGAGGTCCGGAAGTCAGCCTACCCTTTGAAAGATAAGGGATTTCCGGCGTTCCGCGGCTGCGGTGCCATGGTTCGTGAAGCTGAACTGCGCAGACGTCATCGGGGGTCGATTCGTCGCTTTTGTGGCGATGCGTTCAGGTTTGGCGCGGGGCTCGTTCAGCCGGCGAATCGGCTCAGCCGGCTCCGAGCAACCGAATCGCCGCGTCCCGTTCGAACAGGTAGAGCAGCACCCGGAGTGCTCTGCCACGCTCGGATCTGAGGCCGGGATCGCGCTCGACGATGAGCCTGGCATCGTCACGGGCCACTTCCAGCAGGCTGGCATCGCTCTCCAGATTCGCGAGGCGGAAGGCAGCCGCGCCCGATTGCCGGGTGCCCAGCACCTCCCCCTCGCCGCGCAGGCGCAGATCCTCCTCGGCGATGCGGAAGCCGTCCTCGGTCTCGCGCATCATTTCGAGGCGGGCACGGGAGACCTGTCCCAGCGGCCCGCGATAGAGCAGCAGGCAGGTCGAAGCCTTGGCCCCGCGCCCGACCCGACCGCGCAGCTGGTGCAATTGCGCGAGACCGAAGCGCTCGGCATGCTCGATCACCATGATCGTCGCCTCCGGCACGTCGACGCCCACCTCCACCACCGTGGTGGAGACCAGGATCTTCGTCTCGCCGGCGGCGAACCGCTCCATGGCGGCATCCTTGTCCGGCCCCGGCATCTTGCCGTGGATCAGCCCGACGGCGTCACCGAATTCCTGCCGCAGGTCGGCGAAGCGGTCCTCGGCGGCGGCGAGGTCGACATATTCGGATTCCGCCACCAGCGGGCAGATCCAGTAGACCCTGTCCCCGGCGGCAAGCGCCCGGCCGAGCCCCATCACCACCTCGTCGAGCCGGTCGATGGAGACGAGGCGCGTGGCGATGGCTTGGCGGCCGGCCGGCTTCTCGTCCAGGACCGAGACGTCCATGTCGCCGAAGCAGGTCAGCGCCAGGGTGCGGGGGATCGGCGTCGCGGTCATCACCAGAATGTCCACCGCCGCCCCCTTGGCGCCGAGCGCGAGGCGCTGATGGACGCCGAACCGATGCTGCTCGTCCACCACGGCGACGCCGAGATCCTTGAAGATCACGCTGTCCTGGAACAGGGCATGGGTGCCGACCACGATATCGATATGGCCATCGGCGAGGTCGGCGAGCGTCGCTCGGCGCTCCGAAACCTTGTCGCGCCCTGTGAGGAGGCGCAGACGCACCGAACCGACCAGCCCCGTCAGGCGCTCGAAATGCTGGCGCGCCAGGATCTCGGTGGGCGCCATCAGCGCCGCCTGCCGGCCGACCTCCACAGCCGAGGCCATGGCCAGCAGCGCCACCGCCGTCTTCCCCGAGCCGACATCGCCCTGGAGCAGGCGCAGCATGCGCCGGTCGGAGGCGAGGTCGGCGCGGATCTCCTCGACGGCCCGGGCCTGGGCGCCGGTGAGCGCGAAGGGCAGGGCGGCTTCGATCCGGTCCTTGAGGTGCCCGTCCCCGGCATTGGCCCGGCCGGGCGCGCGGCGGTTGCGGGCGCGCATCAGGGCCAGGGCCAGCTGCGAGGCGAGGAGTTCGTCATAGGCGAGCCGCCGCCGCGCCGGGGTGCGGGGCGTGATGCCGTCGCTCGCCGGTGCCGGCGGCGCGGCCTCGGGCCGATGCTCGGCCCTGAGCGCGTCGGCGAAGCCCGGCAGCCCCTCCCGCGCGAGCCAGGCCGGATCCTGCCATTCAGGGAGGGTCGGCAGCCGGTCGAGGGCGGAATGCGCCAGTTTCGAGATCGCCCGCGAGGTCAGGCCCTCGGTGGCGCCGTAGACGAGCTCGACGGCGGGCAGGGCGGCGAGCCCCGCCTCGTCCACGATCCGCGACGGATGCACCATCTGCCGGTGCCCGTCCCACAGGTCGATCCGGCCGGAAATGTAGCGATGGGCGCCGAGCGGCAGCATCTTCTCCACGCGGGCCTGCGGCATGCCGAAGAAGACGAGGGTGATGTCGCCGGTGCCGTCCTCCACCAGGACCCGGAACGGGCGCCGCCCCGTCCCGGCCTGGGGCGGGCGATAGCCGGTGACCGTGACACCCAGCGTCACGGGCTCGCCCGGCGGCGCCTCGGCGATGGAGCCCATCATCGTGCGCGCCACCCCGCCCTGGGGCAGGTGGAACAGGAGATCGACGATCCGCGCGGGCTGCTCGGGCGTGCCGAGGAGCCGCTCGATCAGCGGCGCCATCTTCGGCCCGACGCCGGGGAGGGTCCGGGCCTGGGCGAAGAGCGGATCGAGGATGCTGGGGCGCAGGTTCGTCGAGCGGGGTTCGTCTGTCATGGGCGAAGCGACCATCCCTCGTCTGGATGCGGGACGGAAGACACCCGAAGGCGGGATGACAGTGCCGGACCTCGCGTATCCGTCATGTCCGGAGGAGAGAGCATGAGACCGGCATAGAATGCGGGGACCGAGCCGGGCAACGATCTCTTTGCCGCTGCCGCCGCGCGTGACGATATGGTCCGGCGGCGTTGCAACTCTGTCGGGATCGGCCATATTTGGGAAGCCGGTCCCGTTGTGGACATTGCGGCATGGAATTCCGGCGCACGCACCATGGCCACGATCGCCCTCGATACTCTCGCCATCGCCCGGAAGCTGAAAGCCGCCGGGTTCTCGGACGACCAGGCGGAGGCCGTGACCGGCGTCCTTCGCGAGACGCGGGAAACCGATCTGTCGACGTTGGTGACGAAATCCGACCTCAAGACCGAGATCGCGGAGTCGAAATACGACATTCTCAAATGGGTCCTGTCGGCTATCGGATTCCAGACCATCGTCATCGTGGGCGCAATCGTCACGCTTGCGCGAGGGCTGCGCTGAAAAGGCCTGCGCTGAACCTCGTGCGATCCGACCACTCCACCGATCCGGGGATCCCAGGATCGCAGCATCACAGGCTGACCCCATGTCTGGAACCACCCGCACCAGCGCGGATCTCGATCCGCGCCGCCGCCGCACCCTCTTCCGCGCCTGGCATCGCGGCATGCGCGAGATGGACCTGATCATGGGCCGTTTCGCCGATGCGGAGATCGGTACGCTGAGCGATGAGGAGCTGACCACCTTCGAGGCCCTGATCGAAGTGCCCGACCGCGACCTGTTCCGCTGGCTCACCGGCGAGGACGAGACGCCGCAGAATTACGACACGCCGGTATACCGCCGCCTCCAGGCGTTCCATAAGCACGACGCGCCGATTCATTAGCGGTCCAGGCGATGCGGGGCTCTCCTCCCCCTTGTGGGGAGGAGTTGGAGGTGGGGG
>NZ_NKUG01000090.1 GCF_014845095.1 Methylobacterium bullatum
CCCTCAGCGGGCTTAAGGGTTCCACGTTTTTCGGCGGGATGCGCTGCCCCCCTCCCCCTTGCGGGGAGGGGTTAGGGCTGGGGGTGGTTGGGTGACCCTCCCGGAGCGGAGACCAGCGAGCCACCCCCACGCCGGCCCTCCCAACAAGGGGGGAGAGAGCCTGCCTTTTCAGGGTCGCACCGCGCCACGCCCGATCGGCCCAATGCTTGCAAAGCAGACGTCGGATTCTTCGGAAGGTCGAAAACATGCTCGGTGACTATTCACTCGGAGATCTCGGCGCGATCTTCGCGATGCAGGGTTTCGCCGGCCTGATCCTGTTCTCGGTCTACGTGCTGATGGCGCTCGGCCTCGCGGTCATCTTCGGCCAGATGGGCGTGATCAACATGGCGCACGGGGAGTTCATGATTCTCGGCGCCTACGTCACCTATCTGTGCTCGACCTTCTTCCAGACCCACCTGCCCGGCCTGTTCGGCGTCTACTTCTTCGTGGCGATGATCCTGGCCTTCCTGGCCTCGGGAGCCCTGGGGATGATCGTCGAATGGACGCTCATCCGCCATCTCTACAAGCGCCCCCTCGATACGCTGCTCGCCACCTGGGGCCTCTCGCTGATCCTGCAACAGGCCTACCGCACCATCTTCGGGGCCCGCGAAGTCGGCGTCGAACTGCCCTCCTGGCTCATCGGCTCGGTCCAGGTCACCGACACGATCGAGGTGCCGATCAACGGCCTGTTCGTGATGGCGATCACCACCCTCATCACCGTCGGCGTCGGCCTGCTGATGTACCGCTCGCGCTTCGGCCAGCAGGTCCGCGCCGTGATGCAGAACCGCCCCATGGCGGGCGCGGTCGGCATCGATACGGAGAAGGTGGATCGCTACACGTTCGGCCTCGGCTGCGGCATCGCCGGTGTGGCGGGCTCGGCCTTCACCATGATCGGCTCCACCGGGCCGACCTCGGGCCAGCTCTACATCGTCGACACCTTCCTGATCGTCGTCTTCGGCGGCGCGGCGAGCCTCCTCGGCACCATCGCCTCGGCCTTCTCGATCTCGCAGACTCAGTCGACCCTCGAATTCTTCCTGTCCGGCTCCACCGCCAAGGTTCTGACGCTGCTCGCCGTCGTCGGGATCCTGATGGTTCGCCCGCAGGGTCTGTTCACCCTCAAGGTCCGGCGCTGAGGAGGCCATCCCGATGACAAGCCCCGTCCAGACCCTGTCGAAGTCGCTCACCGTGAACGACAATCCCTTCATGAAGCCGATGGAGTGGGTGAGCCTCGCTCTCCTCGCCGGCCTCATCCTCTTCGTCCTGCCGGCGACCCTCGACGCGTTCCGCCTCAACCTCGTCGGCAAGTACCTGACCTACGCCTTCGTGGCGCTGGGCCTCGTCATGTGCTGGGGCTATGCCGGCATCCTATCCCTCGGGCAGGGCGTCTTCTTCGGGCTCGGCGGCTATTGCATGGCCATGTACCTGAAGCTCGAAGCCTCGAGCGTCGAGAACACCAAGATCCAGTCCACGCCCGGCATCCCTGACTTCATGGACTGGAACCAGATCACCGAACTGCCCCTGATGTGGAAGCCGTTCCAGAGCCTGCCGCTGACGCTGATCCTCGTCGTGGCCGTGCCGGTGTTCTTCGCCTTCATCATCGGCTTCGCGATGTTCACCCGCCGGGTCGGCGGCACCTACTTCGCCATCATCACCCAGGCCATCGCCGCCATCCTGACGATCCTCATCGTCGGCCAGCAGGGCTATACCGGCGGCATCAATGGCATCACCGACCTGCGCACCCTGCACGGCTGGGACATCCGCACCGACAGCGCGAAGTTCATCCTCTACTTCGTCAATGGCGGCCTGCTCCTCGGCTGCATCCTGGCGGCGCAATACGTGAAGAAGGCCAAGCTCGGGCGCATCCTCCTCGCCATGCGCGACAAGGAGGACCGGGTCCGGTTCTCGGGCTATTCCGTGGCCGGGTTCAAGGTCTTCGCGTTCTGCCTCGCGGCCGGCTTCGCCGCCATCGGGGGCGCGATGTTCACCCTGCAGGTCGGGTTCATGTCGCCATCCTTCGTCGGCATCGTGCCCTCCATCGAAATGGTGATCTACGCCGCCGTCGGCGGGCGCCTGTCCCTGTTCGGCGCGGTCTGGGGCACGCTTCTGGTCAACTGGGCCAAGACCACCTTCTCGGAGAGCTTCCCCGAACTCTGGCTCTTCGGCCTCGGCGCCCTGTTCATCGCCGTCGTGCTCGCCTTCCCCAACGGGCTGGCCGGCATCTACCGCAGCTACGTCGAGCCGCGCCTGACCCGCAAGGTCAAGGCACTGGCGCCGGCGGGCGGACCCGTCCCCCACGGCACCCCCGCCGAATAGGAGCGAGACTGACGATGAACGCCGCCATCCTGAGCTCGCCGATCATCGGTGAATCCCCCGACGCGAAGGACTTCCTCCTCTCGGTGGAAGCCCTCACCGTCTCCTTCGACGGCTTCAAGGCGGTGAACGACGTGTCGTTCTACGTCGATCCCAACGAGATCCGCGTCATCATCGGCCCCAACGGCGCCGGCAAGACCACGGTGCTCGACCTGATCTGCGGGCGCACCAAGGCCAGCGCCGGCTCGATCAAGTTCAAGGGCCAGGAACTCACCAAGATCTCGGAGAGCGCCATCGTCCAGGCCGGCGTCGGCCGCAAGTTCCAGACGCCGTCGATCTATGACGATCTCACGGTGTTCGAGAACCTTGAGATCTCCTTCCCCCGCGGCCGCACGGTCTGGGGCGCGCTGACCTTCAAACGCGATGCCGAGGTCCGCGACCGCATCCACGAAGTCGCGACCATGATCTTCCTGAAAGATCAGCTCAAGGAACGGGCCGAGTTTCTCAGCCACGGCCAGAAGCAATGGCTCGAGATCGGCATGCTGCTGATCCAGGACCCCGAACTCCTGATGCTCGACGAGCCGGTGGCCGGCATGAGCGTCGGCGAGCGCATCAAGACCGCCGAACTCCTCAACCAGATCATCGTCGGCCGCTCGGTGCTGGTGATCGAGCACGACATGAAGTTCGTCGAGGACATCGCCCACCGGGTCACCGTGCTGCACCAGGGCAAGGTGCTCTCCGAAGGCTCGATGGAGCGGGTGAAGAACGACCCGAAGGTCATCGAAGTCTATCTCGGCCACTGAACAGGACCGGCGCCATGCTTCAGACCAGTTCCGCCTCGGCCACCCTCCCGCCGGCGCACGCCCTCGGGACTCAGCTGATGCTGGCGATCCGCGACCTGCACTCGGCCTATGGCCAGAGCGAGGTGCTGCACGGCCTCGACATCAGCATCGCGCCGGGCGAGATCGTCGCCGTGATGGGTCGCAACGGCATGGGCAAGACCACGCTGATGAAGACCCTGATGGGGATCGTCCCGGTAAAGTCCGGCACCATCACCGTCGACGGCCGGGACATCACCGCCCTCAAGAGCCACCAGCGCGTGGCGGGCGGCCTCGCCTACGTGCCGCAGGGCCGGATGATCTTCTCGGCCATGACGGTGCAGGAAAACATCGAGACGGGCCTGACCGTCACCAAGGAGCGCAAGGTTCCGCAGGACCTCTACACGATGTTCCCGGTCCTGCTGGAGATGAAGGCAAGACGCGGCGGCAACCTCTCCGGCGGCCAGCAGCAGCAACTCGCCATCGCGCGGGCGCTGGCCAGCCGGCCGAAGGTGCTCCTCCTCGACGAGCCCACCGAAGGTATTCAGCCCTCGATCATCCGCGAGATGGGACGGACCCTGAAGAAGATCCGCGACGAGCGCGGCCTCTCCATCGTCGTCTCCGAGCAGGTGCTGAGCTTCGCCCTCGACGTCGCCGACCGGGTCCTCGTCATCGAGAACGGCAACATCGTCCACGAGGCGATGCGGGCCGACATCGACGAGGCGCAGGTCGCCCGCTTCCTTTCGGTCTGATTGCCGGGGCCGCATTCGCCCGCCGTTCCGCAACACAGCTCCAGGGAGCCCCCATGGCGGATTACGAGATCTTCGAACTCGGCGACTATGTGCTCCAATGCGGTAAGACGCTGCGCAAGGCCAAGCTCGCCTTCAAGACATTCGGAACGCTCAACGCGGCCAAGGACAACGCCATCGTCTATCCGACCTGGTATTCGGGCCAGCACACGGAGAACGAATGGCTGATCGAGCCGGGCAAGGCTCTCGACCCGGACAAATACTTCATCATCATCCCGAACATGTTCGGCAACGGGCTCTCGTCATCGCCGAGCAACACGCCCGCCCCCTGGGACGGGCCGCGTTTTCCCAACGTGACGGCCTACGACAACGTCGTGGCCCAGCACCGCCTCGTCACCGAGCATTTCGGCATCGAAACGCTGGTGCTGGTGACGGGCTGGTCGATGGGTGCGCTCCAGACCTACCATTGGGGCGCGCTCTATCCCGACATGGTCCCGCGCATCCTGCCGTTCCAGGGTTCGGCCAAGTGTTCGCGGCACAATTTCGTTTTCCTCGAAGGGGCGAAGGCCGCCCTCCAGGCGGACGCCGCCTTCGCGGAGGGCTGGTACACCTCGCCGCCGAACAAGGGGCTGCGCGCCTTCGGCCGGGTCTATGCCGGTTGGGGCCTGTCGCAGACCTTCTACCGGATCGAAGCCGACCTGACCCATATGGGCTACGCGTCCCTGGAGGATTTCCTCGTCGGGTTCTGGGAAGGCCTGTTCTACACCCGAGACGCCAACGATCTGCTGGCCATGCTCTGGACCTGGCAGAACGGCGATATCGGCGCCAACCCGGTCTTCAAGGGCGATACCAAGGCTGCGCTTGCCGCGATCCGCGCCAAGGCGATCCTGATGCCGGCCTCCACCGACCTGTACTTCCCGCCGGAGGACAACCGGATCGAGGCGGAATCGATGCCGAACGCCGAGTTGCGGGTGATCGAAACTTGGTGGGGCCATTTCGCCGGCGGCCCCGGTACCAGCCCCGACGACATCGCCACGCTCGACGCCGCGCTCAAAGAGCTGCTCGCGAGCTGAAGAGCCGGGCCGCGCCGCCAAGGGCGCCGCCGGCCATCGTTTACGGCCCGCCGGATGAGCCGGCCGGCCCAAACGGGGCGCACGCCCCGGTCACGCCAGAGGGAGTCGAACAACGATGGCTGAGACCCTGATCAAGGTCGACCTGACGCAGTCGGCCTACGACAACGATATGGTCCACAATCGCTGGCACCCGGACATTCCGATGGTGGCCATGGTCAAGCCCGGCGACGACTTCATCGTCGAGACCTATGACTGGACCGGCGGCTTCATCAAGAACAACGATTCCGCCGACGACGTGCGCGACATCGACCTGTCGATCGTCCACTTCCTGTCCGGCCCCATCGGCGTCGAGGGCGCGGAGCCCGGCGATCTCCTGGTGGTCGATCTCCTCGATATCGGCGCCAAGCCCGAAAGCCAGTGGGGCTTCAACGGCTTCTTCTCCAAGAAGAACGGCGGCGGCTTCCTCGACGAACACTTCCCCCAGGCCCAGAAGTCGATCTGGGATTTCGAGGGCATGTTCACCAAGTCGCGCCACATCCCCGGCGTGCGCTTCCCCGGCCTGATCCATCCCGGACTGATCGGTTGCCTGCCCGATCCGAAGATGCTGGAGACCTGGAACACCCGCGAGAAGGCGCTCTACGACACCAATCCCGGCCGTGTGCCGGCGCTCGCCACGCTGCCCTTCGGTCCCACCGCCCATATGGGCCGGCTCAAGGGCGAGGCGAAGGACAAGGCCGCGGCGGAAGGCGCCCGCACGGTGCCGGGCCGCGAGCATGGCGGCAATTGCGACATCAAGGATCTGTCGCGCGGCTCGAAGATCTACTTCCCCGTCTACGTGCCGGGCGCCGGCCTCTCCATGGGCGACCTGCATTTCAGCCAGGGCGACGGCGAGATCACCTTCTGCGGCGCCATCGAGATGGCGGGCTGGGTCCATCTCAAGGTGAGTCTCATCAAGGACGGCATGTCGAAATACGGGATCAAGAACCCGATCTTCAAGCCGTCGCCGATGACGCCGAAATTCGACGACCACCTGATCTTCGAGGGTGTCTCGGTCGATGAATACGGCAAGCAGCATTACCTCGACGTGACCGTGGCCTACCGGCAGGCCTGCCTCAACGCCATCGAATACCTGAAGAAGTTCGGCTATTCGGGCGCCCAGGCCTACTCGATCCTCGGCACCGCCCCGGTCCAGGGCCACATCTCCGGCGTCGTCGACATCCCGAACGCCTGCGCCACGCTCTGGATTCCCACGAAGATCTTCGACTTCGACATCAACCCCGGCGCCGACGGGCCGATCAAGCACATCGACGGCTCGATCCAGATGCCGCTCTCGCCGGATCTGTGAGAGGCGGTTCTGCCCTTCAGTCGAGCGCGTCCCCCTCCCCCTTGTGGGGA
>NZ_NKUG01000091.1 GCF_014845095.1 Methylobacterium bullatum
ACCACCCCCACCTCCAACTCGTCCCCACAAGGGGGAGGAGGACGCCGCACACACCTTCACCCCCGCGCGCGACAGCGCCGGGGGCATGGCCCAAAAGAAGCCCCAAAAGGGGGACGCGGGACGCCGCGAAACCCATTGAGCGCTATCATAGTTTGCCGGTCCCCCGGCGTCCCGTCAGGCTCCGGCGTTCCCGCCGGGGCCTGTTTTTTCGTCGCGGTGTCTCCAGCGGTCCTCGCGTTGCGTCGCGCTCTGGTGGTGGTCGTTCGATCCCATCCCGGCTGTTCGAACGGACTTTGCCCCGCACGCCCTCTCGTATTGGAGGGGTCGCAATCCTTGTCATGGGAGCCCAGACCGAGGTCGATGCCGGGGCATTTAACTCCCAGTTCCTCGCCCCGATCCGAGCCTCCAGCCTTGGCGAGCCGCCGCCCGGGGCGATGGTGACCGACACCACCGACGCAGGCACCGCCCCGCCGCCCTTTCGGCCCACCCGGTCGGTCACCGGACAGGCCCCCTTCGCTGGGCGGCAGGTGTGGGGATATAGGCATGAAATAGGAATTTTGTCAAGACACTTGGAATAAATTGGCGATTATGCATTCCGCACAAAAGGCGGTCGCCATGAGCAGGACCGGCTGTTGCAGCGAGCATTTAACGCCTGATCTGGCGCCTTGCCGGCCAAGGTACCCGCATGACACGATAGGGGACTTCCGAGATGCATCTGTGAGCAAGAGAATGGCGATCAGTGTGGATTATCCCGAATTGCTCGACAATTTCCCCGAGTACCTGAGTCCAATTCGCTCTGCGAGCGCAGCATTTCTGATTTGGTATCTAGAGCAGTATTACCGGCTCGAACAAGTAGAGGCTGAAGACGCCGTTTGCGATCAGGGCGGTGATAAGGGCGTGGATGGGATTTTTATCAACGATAGCAATCTAACGATAACTGTATTTCAGTCGAAAATATCCCATAAAACGAATTCTACGGTAGGCGATGCAACGCTGCGTGGATTTCTCGGCACTTTGCAGCAGTTCAAATCAGCCGAAGCAGTTACTCATCTTATGGAAAATGCTGGTAACGCCCAAATCGTACAGCTAATAAAGCGCTCTGACTTACTGTCAAAAATTGGCACTTATGAGCTGCGCGGTGAGTTTGTTACAAATATTGATCTTGACCACAATGGGTCGTCCTTCTTAAAACACTATGGGAACGATATAAAATTCATTGGTAGACAATTCTTGATCGACAATCATATTTCCGATGAAAGAAATCTTCCAAAACAAAAGCCCGCAACATTTGATGTCTACGGAATTGGCGTAGCTGAGCATGTCGCGGGTGGCGATGTGCGAGCTATTATTGCTCCGATTAGAGCTAGAGAATTAGTTCTAATGGATGGAATTAGCGATCAATCCCTATTCGCTTACAATGTACGCGGGCCGCTTGGACGAACTAGTGTAAATAAAGACGTGGTTGCTACAATTAACGACAGTGATAAGCATAAATTGTTCCCGCTTTTCCATAATGGCATAACCGTCATAGCTCAATCGGTTAAGCAGGCGCCCGACAAGATTGAAATTAGCGGCTACTACGTCGTCAATGGCTGCCAAAGCATCACGTCGCTTTATAATAACAAAGAAGCCATAACCGATGACCTAAAGTTGCTTACGAAGTTTATAGAAATGGACCCGAGCTCGCCTACGGCGACGCTGATTACAGAATATTCAAACAACCAAAATGGAGTTAGATCAAGAGATTTTAAGTCAAACAATAAGATTCAGATCCGCCTTCGCACTGAATTTGCCCAACACTACGATGGTGTTTATAGCTATGAAATAAAACGAGGGGAAACACCATCTGAGGGTGAATCGATACCCAATGAAGAAGCCGGCTTATATATGATGGCCTTCGACCAGAAGGAGCCGTGGGGAACACATAGGAAGTATGAAGTTTTTGAGGATAGGCACGCTGCGCTATTTGGAAGGCCTGAAGTTAGCGCCGACCGTATCGTAATGCTAAGGCTGATTGATAATGAGATTGTCAATAAACTTGTTCTATTTAGACAAGGCCTCATAGCTAAGTACAAACTTACACGATACATGATTATGTACATATTCAGAGAGCTTCTGAATGATGACAAAAAATTCAATGAAATAATAAACAACCCAGAAAAATTCATGCGCGACGCCGGACTGCGAAAGCGGTTTTGCGAATGCATTGGTGGATTCATTGGGGATATTATTGTCGATATCGACGTCGAAAGCCGAAGGTTCGGCACCGATTTCGATTATCGTGGAAAAGTAAAAGACGCAGAATGGGTGAAGTCTTTAGCGAGCAGCATACAGAAAGACTATGAAAAAAATGTAATACGCGGGCGACAGGACACATTTGAAATGGAATGGAACAAATAAAATGGATAGTCGCGATAACAATAATCTTTCAGAGGTAGCAATCGCAGATTGTGGCTGAAGCCGCCGCCCTTCTTGGCGCCGCCGGCTTCCCGCCAACGAAAGTCTCGTCGGCCTCCCCAAAACCACCGCCAACGCCCATCAGGGGTTCGGGCGAAACGGTATCGGACATTGCTTCGCGGATGCGGTGAGCCAAGGCCGAGTGTGCGGTTAAGCTGAGCGGCTGATACGCCTTTATTGCTGTACGCCATAAGGACACAGTAACGTCATAAATGAGACATCACCGCCCCGTCCGCACCCGCGTCCAATTCCGCGTCACGAACCGCTGCGTCCGGTCATCCCAGGCCTGGTTGGTGAACAGCCGCTGCATCGTCGCCTCGTCCGGGTAGATGCCGGCATTCGAAAGGATCTCCGGCTTCACCAGGGGTTTGGCGGCGAGGTTGCCGTTGGCGTAAGCGACGAAGTTGGTGTTGGCGGCGGCGACCTCGGGGCGCATCAGGTAGTCGATGAAGCGGTGGGCCTCCTCCGGGTGGGGGGCGTCCTTGGGGATGGCCAGCGCATCGAACCACATCAGCGCGCCTTCCTTCGGGATGAAATAGGCGATCTCGACGCCGTTCTTCGATTCCTCGGCGCGTTTCTTGGCCTGCATCACGTCGCCGGAATAGCCCACTGCGAGGCAGAGGTCGCCGTTGGCGAGCCCGTTGATGTATTCCGACGAGTGGAATTTTCGCACCGAGCCGCGCACCTTGAACAGGGCGTCGGTGACCTGGGAGATGTCGTCCCAGCGCTTGGTGTCGGGCTTGAGGCCGTAGGCCGGCAGCATGCTGGGGATCAGGTCCTCGGGGCTGTCGAGCATCATCACCCCGCAATCCTTGAGCTTGGCCATCAGCGCAGGGTTGAGCACCAGGGTCCAGGTGTTGAGGGGCTGGTTGGGGCCGAGGCGCTCGCGCACGGGGCCGAGATTCACGCCGATGCCGGTGGTGCCCCACATGTAGTCCACCGCATAGGCGTTGCCGGGGTCGTAGACCGCGAGGCGCTGGGCGATCTCGGGCCAGGCGTGTCTGAGGTTCGGGATCTTGGCCTTGTCGAGGGGCCGGAACACGCCGGCCTTGATGAGGCGCTGCAGGAACGGGCCGGTAGGCACCACGAGATCGTAGCCGGACTGGCCGGCCAGCAGCTTCGTCTCCAGGATCTCGTTGTTGTCGTAGGTGTCGTACACGACCTTGATGCCGGTCTCCTTGGTGAAGGCGTCCAGCATCTTGGGGTCGATATAGTCCGACCAATTGTAGATGTTGACCACGCGTTCGGGGCCCTTGGGCTCTTGAGCCTGCGCCTGGGCCTGCGCCGAATTGAGGAAGGCGAAGGCCAGGAACAGCGACCCGGCGAGGCTGAGCGCCAGCGCGATCAGAAGGATGACGAAAACGATCCGGCGCATCGGCTGGCTCCTCGCGTGTCAGTGCGTCAGGCGGGGAGTTTGGCCGCGACGACGACGATCTCCACGAGGTATTCGGGTGCGGCGAGCTTGGCCTCCACCGTGGCGCGGGCGGGCGGGTTCTCCTTCGAGACCCAGGCGTCCCAGGCGGCGTTCATCTCGGCGAAGGTGGCGATGTCGGCCAGATAGATCGTGGTCGAGAGGATGCGGCTCTTGTCGCTGCCGGCCTGGGCGAGCAGCCGGTCGATCTCGGCGAGGATCTCCTGCGTCTGCGCGGTGACGCCGACCCCCACCACCGTGCCGGCCACCTGACCCGCGAGGTAGACCATGTCGCCATAGGTGACCGCCTGGCTCATGCGGGCGCCGGATTCGAAACGGGTGATCGTGGTCATGCGGGGATACTCGAGAATGGGGGAGGGTGCCCCGCGTTGTGCCGTGCGGGAGGGCCGCCCGTAAAGGGGCAGGGGGACGCGCCCCCTCGGGGAATGAGACATTCTCGCCACGCCGGGCGCAACCCATCCCGCGATGCGGCGTTGCTTGACCAATACGGCCAAGTCCGGCGGGGACAATCCCGGCCGCCGCGTATCGGGAATTAGCTCATGGGTATCATCTGGACCATCATCATCGGCTTCCTCGCCGGTGTCGTCGCCAAGTTCATCATGCCGGGCGACAAGGAGCCCGCGGGCTTCATCCTCACCACCATCCTCGGCATCGTCGGCGCCTTCGTCGCCACCTTCCTCGGCCAGGCCCTCGGCTGGTACGCCCCCAACCAGGGCGCGGGCTTCATCGGCGCGGTGGTCGGCGCCATCGTGGTGCTCGCCATCTACGGCTTCATCGCCAGCCGCCGCACCACCACCCTTTGAGGCTCATGGCGTGCGGGTCGTGTGACCCCGCGCCGGAGATCGGCAAGACAAAAGGGGCGCCCCATCGGAGCGCCCCTTTTTCGTGTCTTGGGTTCAGGAGATTTGGGTTCAGGAGATGTAGCCGGCCGACTTGACCGGGCAATGGCCGGTGGCGCCGCGAATGGCGAGGCCGGCGCCGACCACGAGGGCGGCGAGGCTCAACCACTTGTTCGGCCGGGGCTGGGCGGCGGCGGCCGCGATGCCGAGGCCGAGCACCACGGACACCGCCCGCTCGGTGGTGGACAGGTTCGCTTCGCCCTCGAAGATGCTCGGAATCATCGGATCTGCCATGGTGGAGTCTACTCCTCGTGTTGCGTCGCGGGGCGAACGCGGCGGGAGGATGGGTGTTCCGAGAGAACGGAGGCCGGATGGGTACGAGCACGCGCAAACCGATCTCCGTGGCCGAGATCCGCCGCCTCGCCGGCCCGGAGGTTTTTGCGCGCGGCGAGGAGTACCGGCGCCGGGACGCGGTCTCCGACCTCGTGATGCGCGGCGACACCCTCACCGCCGCGGTGGCGGGGAGCGAGATCGATCCCTACCGGGTGAGCATCCGCATCGCGCGGGGCAAGGCGACGGCCTTTTCCTGCACCTGCCCCTACGAATGGGGCGGCGCCTGCAAGCACGTGGTGGCGACCCTGCTCACCCTCGCGGACGATCCCGGCTCCGCCGCCGCCCGTCCGACCCTGGAGGCCCTTCTCGCCCCCTTGAGCGCCGAGGCCCTGCGCGACCTGATCCTGCGGCGGGCCGAGGAGGATCCCGACCTCACCGGCTGGATCGAGGCGGACCTCGCCACCGCGTTGCGCCCCGGCGGCGCGCCGGTGGACACAACCGCCGTGTCCGCGCGCGCCCGCGCCGTGCTCTCCGGCCCCTCCCGGAACCGCGACTTCTGGGACGGCTACCGCCCCAGCGGCAATGCCGACGCCCTGCGCCACCTGGCGGACAAGGCCGTGCCGCACATGGAGGCCGGCGACGGTCGCAGCGCCCTGCGCATCCTCGAGGCCGTGGCCGAACCCGTGATCGAGGACTGGCTCGGCGGCGGCTACGAGACGGACGAGGAGTTCTACCTCCTGTTCCACGATCTCGGGCGGATGATGGCCGAGGCCGCGCTGCTCTCCGACCTCGACGGGGGCGAGCGGGAGGCGCTGGTGGACACCCTGGAGGGCTGGGACGCGGAGCTCTACGACTACGGCGTCGAGGACGGCTTCGGCATCGCGGCCCGCGCCCTGGAGCAGGGCTGGGACGATCCCGCGCTCAACGCCATTTTGGAGGGCGGGACCGGGCCGTGGCCGGCGGACGACGAGGACCTCACCGAGCTCGAACTCACCGCGATCCGCCTGCGGGTGCTCGACGCGCGGGGCCACGGCGACGCCTATCTCCACCTCGCCCGGGCCGTCGGCGCCGAGGCGCGCGTCGCCACCATGCTCGTGCGGCTCGGCCGGATCGCGGAGGCGGTGGCGCATGGCAGCGCCCGCTTCACCCTGCCGGACGAGGCCCTCGACCTCGCGCGGGCGCTGATGGAGGCGGGCCGGTCCGATGAGGCGTTCCACGTCGCCGAGGCCGGGCTCGGCCTCGCGGGGGGCGATGCCGGCGACAGGGACGATCAACCGTGGCGTCCCGGCGCCTCGGTCCTCCCCCTGGCCCATTGGCTGCGCGAGGCCGCCGCAGGGGCAGGGCACACGGAGCTGGCCGTCCGCGCCGCCCGCGCGGCCTTCCGGCGCTCGCTGTCGCGCGAGGATTACGAGGCGGCGCGCGCGGTCGCGGGGGAGGGCTGGGACTGGCTGAAGCCCGATCTCCTCGCCGGGCTGATCGCCGCCGACCGCGCGCCCGACCGGATCGAGATCCTCCTCGACGAGGGGATGATCGACGAGGCGGTCGCCGCCATCGGCGAGGCGACGGGCTACGACACGCCCGAGCCGGTGACTTTGCGCCTGCTGGAGGTGGCGCATGGGCGCCATTCCGATTGGGTGATCCGCACCGCCGAACGCAAGGCCGTCGCGATCATCGATCAGGGTCAAGCGGGCCGCTACGATGTCGCCGCGGCCTTCCTCGCGCGCGCCGCCCAAGCCTACGACGCGGCGGGGCGGATCGACGACTGGACCGCCCGCATCGAGGACCTCATCGCCACCCACCGCCGCAAGCACAAGCTCCGCCCCCTGCTGGAGGCCCTGCGCTACGACGCGTGAGCCTCACGCCCCCGCATGACCGGCGGGGGTCGATGCGGCGACAAGGCCGTCGTCGATCTCGCTCGCCCGCAACGCCGCCGGCCGGGCATAGAGCCGGCCGATATAGGCCTCGAAGGCGGGGCGGCGCGGAATCGTGCCGAACTGCATGCCCCAGCCGAGATGCGAGCCGAGATAGAGGTCGGCGGCGCTGAACCGGCCGCCCGCGAGATACTCCGTGCCCGAGACCGCGCCTTCCAGGGTATCGAGCACCTCGGCCATGCTGCCGTAGCCGGCCATGCCCTTGCGCTCGGGCGGCACATCGATACCGAGCGCCG
Source organism: Methylobacterium bullatum (assembly GCF_014845095.1). GTDB lineage: Bacteria > Pseudomonadota > Alphaproteobacteria > Rhizobiales > Beijerinckiaceae > Methylobacterium > Methylobacterium bullatum. The sequence continues at coordinate 7,229 of NZ_NKUG01000091.1, forward strand.
TGTTCAGGACGGCCGCCTCCACCGGCCCGGCGGCGAAGAACAGCCAGCGGTAATACGCTCCGCGCTCCGCGCTGCCGGGTGGCGGTGCGAGACCGGCGTCGGGGAACGCATCGGCGAGATAAGCGAGGATGGCGGCGCATTCGGTGACCACGCTCTCGCCATGGCGCAGGGCCGGCACCTTCCCCATGGGATTGATGCCGAGATAGGCCGGCTGCTTCAGCGCTGTGAAATCGAGGATCTCTGCCCGGTAGGGCCGCCCGACCTCCTCCAGCATCCAGCGCACGATCCGCCCGCGCGACATCGGGTGGGTGTAGAGGATGAGGTCTTCGCTCATGGGGCCTCCCTGGGACGGTGGTCGCCGGCGATTCGCCGAGGCAGGGGAGGGTACGGAGCTGACCGAAGCCGGCAAGTGCCCGTGGCTGCCACCAGACCACCTCCACCTCAGCTGCGGCGCCGCAGCCTCGGGAGGGTTCCGGGGATCGCAATGATATCTGAAGCCCTCCTTCAAGGCCTGCGCTTCGCTCCGTCGCCTCAGGATGAGGTGGTTTGGCGGGATGGGCCATGTGCGGCCGGCCCTGTTGCCATCACCAGACGTCCCACCCAATCACCTCATCCTGAGGCGCCGCGTAGCGGCCTCGAAGGAGGGCTCCAGAAGATCGCGGTGGGTTCTGGAGCCCTCCTTCGAGGTCTCCGCTCCGCCCCGTTCCTCTCCGAACTTTCATGCATCGGTCGAGGTCGATGTCATCGATACACACCCAGGGCGCAGCGGAACGATCATGGCCATCCGCCTCTGACGATACCGGATGATGGAGTGAGCACCGGGCACGACCATCTCGATCATGGGCGCGCTTCCCGAGGCATCCGTGCCCCAAACGAAAAAGCGCGGCCCCTCTCGGGACCGCGCTCTTCATTCTCGATCACCCCGAAGGCTGAGGGGGCTTACGCGTCCTGGCGGGGTCCGCGGGCGCGGTCCTGCTCGGCGTTGCGCTCGGCCTTGAGCTTCTCGGTCAGGTCCTCGCCGGTCTCCTGGTCGACGACCTTCATGGAGAGGCGGATCTTGCCGCGATCGTCCGCGCCGAGGAACTTCACCTTGACCTTCTGGCCGTCCTTGACGACGTCCGTCACCTTGGCGACGCGCTGGGCGGCGAGTTCCGAGATATGGACGAGGCCGTCCTTGGCGCCGAAGAAGTTCACGAAGGCGCCGAACTCCATGCATTTCACGACGGTGCCGTCGTAGATCATGCCGACTTCGGCTTCCGCCACAATCGACCGGATCCAGTTATAGGCGGCCTTGATGGCCTTGCCGTCGCTGGAGGCGATCTTCACCGTGCCGGTGTCGTCGATGTTGATCTTGGCGCCGGTCTTCTCGACGATCTCGCGGATCACCTTGCCGCCGGTGCCGATCACTTCCCGGATCTTGTCGGTGGGGATCTGCATGGTCTCGATGCGGGGCGCGTATTCGCCGAGCTCGGGACGGGCATCGGTGAGGGCCTTGGCCATCTCGCCGAGGATGTGGACGCGGCCTTCCTGCGCCTGATGCAGGGCGACCTTCATGATCTCCTCGGTGATGCCGGCGATCTTGATGTCCATCTGCAGCGAGGTGATGCCGGCTTCCGTGCCCGCCACCTTGAAGTCCATGTCGCCCAGGTGATCCTCGTCGCCGAGGATGTCGGACAGCACGGCGTAGCGCTCACCCTCGAGGATGAGGCCCATGGCGATGCCGGCCACCGGACGGCGCAGGGGCACGCCGGCATCCATCAGCGACAGCGAGGCGCCGCAGACGGAGGCCATCGAGGAGGAGCCGTTCGACTCGGTGATCTCGGACACGACGCGGATCGTGTACGGGAACTCGTGGGCCGGCGGCAGCACGGGGTGCACGGCGCGCCAGGCGAGCTTGCCGTGGCCGATCTCGCGGCGGCCCGGGGAGCCCATGCGGCCGGTCTCGCCCACCGAGTAGGGAGGGAAGTTGTAGTGCAGCAGGAAGGTCTCTTTGTAGGTGCCTTCGAGCGCGTCGATGAACTGCTCGTCCTCGCCGGTGCCGAGGGTGGCGACCACGAGGGCCTGGGTCTCGCCGCGGGTGAACAGCGACGAACCGTGGGCGCGGGGCAGCACGCCGACCTGGGACACGATCGGCCGCACGGTGCGGACGTCGCGTCCGTCGATGCGGGAGCCCGTGTCGAGGATGTTCCAGCGCACGACCTTGGACTGCGCTTCCTTGAACGCGGCCTTGACCTTCTCAGGCGAGAACCTCTGCTCACCCTCGGCCGGACAGAGAGCCGCGATCACCTTCGCCTTCACGGCGTCGACGGCGGCGTAGCGCTCCTGCTTGACGGTGTTCTTGTAGGCGTCGCGGAGCTCCGCTTCGCACACGTCGAGGACGGCCTGCTCCACGTCGCCGTTCTCGGGCGCGGAGAAGTTGCGGGGCTCCTTGGCGGCCTTCTCGGCGAGGCGGATGATCGCGTCGATGACCGGCTGGAAATGCTTGTGGCCGAACATCACGGCGCCGAGCATGGTCTCTTCGTCGAGCTCCTTGGCCTCGGATTCCACCATCAGCACGGCGTCCTGCGTGCCGGCGACGACGAGATCCAGGGTCGAGTTCTCGAGCTCGGGAACCGGCGGGTTCAGGATGTACTGGCCGTTGACGTAGCCGACGCGGGCCGCGCCGATCGGGCCGGTGAAGGGCACGCCCGACAGGGTGAGGGCGGCGGAGGCCGCCACCATGGCGAGGATGTCGGGATCGTTCTCGAGGTCGTGGGTCAGGACGGTGACGACGACCTGGGTGTCGTTGCGCCAGCCTTCGACGAAGAGGGGGCGGATCGGGCGGTCGATGAGGCGGGAGACCAGGGTCTCCTTCTCGGAGGGACGGCCTTCGCGCTTGAAGTATCCGCCGGGGATGCGGCCGGCGGCGTAGGCGCGCTCCTGGTAGTTCACGGTGAGCGGCAGGAAGTCGATTCCGGCCTTGGGCTCCTTGCCGGACACAACGGTGGCCAGCACCGAGGTCTCGCCATACGTCGCCATCACGGCGCCGTCGGCCTGGCGGGCGACCTTGCCCGTCTCGAGGACGAGCTTGCGGTCGCCCCAGATCAGCTCTTCACGTTGTACGTCGAACATATGTCATGCCTTCCTGCGGTCGGGCGTGCCCGGCGCCGCCAGGGGCAAGACGGCGAGGAGTTCCGCGCCGGACCGGCGAAGAACTCCTGGCGATCCTGTCCCCGACGAGTGCGCCTCGAAGCGGCCCGATGGTCGCGCGGCCAGACCCATTCCGGCAGCGCGGGACGTCAATGAAATGCGGCCCTGAGCCAGGCTCGGGACCGCGAAAATCGCCTTAGCGGCGGATGCCGAGACGCTCGATGAGGCTGCGGTAGCGGGCCTCGTCCTTGCGCTTGACGTAGTCGAGCAGCGAGCGGCGCTGCGAGACCATCTTCAGGAGGCCGCGGCGGGAATGGTTGTCCTTGCCGTGGGTCTTGAAGTGGCCGGTGAGGTTGGTGATCCGCTCGGTGAGGATCGCCACCTGGACCTCCGGAGAACCGGTGTCCTTGCCGCCGGTCGCGTATTCCTTGATGAGCGCAGTCTTGCGCTCGGCCGAAATCGACATCGCATTCCCTTTCGATACGGGTTTTCGGATCGAGACGGTTTTCTTCGAGAAAGACCGCCTCAGCCTGCGACGGGGCCTGTGCCGGGATGTCGTCCAGCACGGTCGCGTTCACAAGCAGCTTTAGCCCCGTGCCCGTTTCCGGGTCGAGGCCAGAGGACACATACACCAATCCGGGCTTCGTGCCACCCCCGTCCCGGCGCCTGCCCGGACGGATGCCGGGCCTTCGCTCCGCCTCGGCGGAGCGTCCGGAACGACGCAAGGCCGCCTCGGGCCATTCCAAGTCTAACGTCTTGATTTATCGTATTGTCTGTCGACGAGCCGGGCTCCATTTCGCCGCAAAGGTCACAGTGCGACAAATTCGAGCTTCTGTCTTTTGCATTCAAACTTAAATGTGATAAAGGCTCGGCCTCAACTAAGAAGCGCAATCAGGTTTTCCGAAACGACTGGGGGTGGAATGAACCGGATCATCATCAAGATCGGAAGACCGATAGCATTTGCTGTTATTGCTTTCGCATCAAGTTATTACTTGTTTGGCTCGGCCTTTATCGCGTTGGCACTTAGCCTGATCCCCCTGCTGCTCGGGGGGCTTGGTGTCTTCGAGAGCTTTTCCTACACAGTCGCGGCGCTGATCTTCGTCGCCGCCGTGATCTGGGCCGTCGTTCCCGCCGGGACGAAGGAGTTCGTCAAGCAACACTACGATGCCGCCGTGAAGGAGTTCGTGGCCGGCATGCCCGACACGAAGAAAACGGACTGAACCGGTATCGAAAACAGCGTTCGCCGGTTCTGCGGCCGGACCGCCCCGACACTCAGAAGCTTGAGCGCAGCCCGATGGGCGGATGGAATCAGCCGGAGGCGGACAGTCGATCCGGCACAGCGGAGCTCACCGCGCGGATGTCCCGCACGAGCGCGTCGATCCGCTCGGGCTCGGAATCCCAGGCGAACATGAACCGGGCGCCACCGCCGATGAAGGTGTAGAAACGCCAGCCCCTGTCCCGCAAGGCGTCCAGTCGCTCGGGCGATGCCTTCAGGAATACGGCGTTGGCCTCCACCGGAAACATGGCGGTAAAGCCCGGGCACTCCGCCACCGCCCCGGCGAGACGTCGCGCGCAGGCATTGGCATGGGCTGCGTTGCGGATCCAGGCGCCGCCCTCCAGCATTCCGACCCAGGGCGCGGTGAGGAAGCGCATCTTCGAGGCGAGCTGCCCCGCCTGCTTGCAGCGATAGCCGAAATCCTCGGCGAGGGCGGGATCGAAGAACAGGATCGCCTCGCCCGCCGCCATGCCGTTCTTGGTGCCGCCGAAGCAGAGCAGGTCGACCCCCGCCTTCCAGGTCATCTCCGCCGGCTCACAGCCGAGGCTGGCGCAGGCATTGGCGAAGCGCGCGCCGTCCATGTGGAGGCGCAGGCCGAGGTCCCGGCAGCCGGCCGAAACCGCCCGGATCTCGTCGAGGGTATAGAGCTGCCCGGTCTCCGTCGGCTGGGTGATCGTCACGACGCGGGGTTTGGGGAAATGAATGTCGGAGCGCCCCGTCGCGAGCCCCCGGATGAGGGCCGGCGTGAGCTTTCCGTCCGGGCTCGCCGCCACCAGCAGTTTCGAGCCGTTGGAGAAGAATTCCGGGGCGCCGCACTCGTCGGTCTCCACATGCGCCGAGGCCGAGCAGATGACGCTGTGGTAGGACTGGCACAGGGAGGCCAGCGCCAGGGAGTTGGCGGCGGTGCCGTTGAAGGCGAAGAACACCTCCGCATCCGGCTTGTCGAACAGATCGCGGAACGCGTCCGACGCCCGCTTCGTCCAGGCATCCTCGCCATAGGCGGGCACCGAGCCGCCATTGGCCGCTTCGGTGGCGGCCCAGGCCTCGGGACAGATGCCGGCGTAGTTGTCGCTGGCGAATTGCTGGGGTTCGGACTTCATCGTCGCTGCGCCTTCCGTCGGTCCCAAAGGGGAGCCGAAGCGACGCGTGGCGAAACCCGTTTCGTTGCCGGTTCGGCCACATCCCCTCCAGTCGATGAGGGCTCCACCTTGCTCGGATCAGCAGGTTGGCGTCGGGCGTCGCCGCGACTCTTGATGCGATAGGAGGCTTATCAGCGCGCGGGGCCGGCCGCAACGCGACGGGAGTGATGCGTGCCGCCCGTCCTCCCACACTGGGAGGACGGGCGAGGAGCGAACTTCAGGCAGTCGGGCGACCCGAGCGGCCGGAATAGCGGCGGCGGAGGTAGGAGACGACCCTGGGGAGAAGGAAGGCGAGGATCAGCTTGCGCATTTGGAGGACACTCCGGAGCGGTGAATAAGATGCGGCGCCCATCCGGGGCCGCCAGTCCGAAGTGCAATGATCGGCAGGGCTTTGCGTTCCTCGGCCGGCCACACGGATGGGATGCGCCCGCCCGTCACAGGTCGAGGGTCAGCGTCACCGGTACGTGGTCGGAGGGTCGCTCCCAGCCCCGCGCCTCGCGGAACACGTCCACGGAGCGCGCGGTGCCGATGAGGTCGGGCGAGATCCAGGCATGGTCGAGGCGCCGCCCCTTGTTGGCGGCCGACCAGTCCGGCGAGCGGTAGCTCCACCACGTGTAGATCTTCTCGGGCTCCGGGGTGAGCACGCGGGCGGCGTCGATCCAACCGGCTTCCCCGCGCAGTTCTTCCAGGGCCTGCGTCTCCACCGGCGTATGGCTGACCACGGAGAGCAACTGCTTGTGCGACCAGACGTCGTGTTCGAGGGGCGCCACGTTGAGGTCGCCCACCAGGATCGCCGGGCCGGCCATGCGCCGTGCGCCCCAGGCACGCAGGTCTTGCAGGAAGTCGAGCTTGTGCGCGAATTTCGGATTGAGCCCGACATCCGGAACGTCGCCGCCGGCCGGGACGTAGAAATTGTGGATCACGAGGCCCGCCGCCGCGCCCGCCTCCGGCCCGAGCACGGCCGAGATGTGGCGGGCATCCGGCTTCCCGCAGAAGGCCATGACGTCGCGGGTGAGCAGGGGAAAGCGCGAAAGGATGGCCACACCGTTGTAGCCCTTCTGGCCGGCGAAGACGACGTGCTCGTAGCCGGACCCGCGCAGGTCCTTCAGCGGAAACGCGTCGTCCGGGCACTTGGTCTCCTGCAGGCAGAGCACGTCGGGCTTCGCTTGCGCGAGGAACCGCAGCACGAGATCGATGCGCAACCGCACCGAATTGATGTTCCAGGTGGTGACGGAGAGGCGCAACGGGTCTAGCTCACAGATGTGATAAGGGACGGGATCGGCCGCTTCGATAGACCGGATCGGCCCGCCCGTCGCCGCACAAATGCCGCGTTCCATCAGCGAGAAGGACGCGCCGTCGCCGTTTCAGGAAGGATCGCCCGTCGTGTCGCGCACCCGCTCTGCGCTCTTCAACGTCTACTGGGCCGCCTGGACCGCCTGTTTCGCGCTTCCCCTCGTGGTGCTCGCGGCCCTCGGCTGCCCGACGAAGCCGATTCGGGCGGCGACGCGGCTGTGGTCGCGCGGCATCCTGTTCGGCCTGCGCTACATCGTCGGCCTGTCCTATGTGGAGGAGGGGCGCGCCCACATCCCCGCAGAGCCGTGCCTCATCGTGGCCAACCACCAATCGGCCTGGGAGACCCTGGCCTTCCTCATCCTGATCCCGAACGTCGCCATCGTGGCCAAGCGCGAACTCGTGGCGATCCCCATCGTCGGCTGGTTCCTGCGCCGCTCGCCGATGATCATCATCGACCGGGCCAACGGCACCCAGGCCCTGCGCACCATGATCGACGAGAGCCGGATGGCCATCGCGGAGGGGCGCTCGATCCTGATGTTCCCGGAGGGCACCCGCAGCACCATCGACGCGCCGGTGCAGTTCAAGCGCGGGGTGGAACTGCTCTACGCCAAGCTCGGCCTACCGGTCCTGCCCGTGGCGGTGAATTCCGGCCTGTACTGGCCCCATGGCGGCTCGCGCCACATCCCCGGAACCGTGGTGGTGAGCTACCTTGAAACCCTGAAGCCGGGCCTCTCCGGCGGCGAGTTCATGCGGGGCACGCAGGACGCGATCGACGCGGAGTTGAACCGCTGGCGGAGCGGAACCCCGGAAATGAGCCTTCAAGCGTCGTGAGCAACAATTCCTCCCCCCTCTGCGGGCTTATGGGATCCACGCTTTTCAGCGGGATGCGCTGCCCTCCTCCCCCTTGTGGGGAGGAGTTGGAGGTGGGGGTGGTTGGGTGACCCTCAGCCGTCGGAGGCTGG
>NZ_NKUG01000092.1 GCF_014845095.1 Methylobacterium bullatum
GCGCGGGCCGGCTCGGGCTGACGCACCACCGGTGGCGGCGGCAGGGGCTCCGGTTCGGGCTCGTCGTCGTCGAAGGAGATCGAATCGAAATCGATCTGGCCGCTCTCGGCGAAGTCGATCTCCGGTTCCTCGATGGGAGCGGGCTGGGGCTTGCGCGGCTGTGCGACCTCGGCGAGGTCGAGCACGTCGTCGTTCTCCGGCAGCGGCGGAGGGGAGCGTACCGGCGCGACAACCTCCGCCTTGGCGTTCTGGTCGTCGGCGATGATCCGGCGGATGGACGCCAGGATCTCCTCCATGGAGGGTTCCGGGGCCTTGTCCGGCGCCTTGGGGCTCGCTGCACTCATCCGGACGACGCTCGGTCACATGGTTAAAGAAGTATTTCGGTCACTCTGAGTATTTCACCACGGGTGCCGGAAACAAGCACCGGCCGGGCGCAAGGCACAGGATAACACCGGTGCCTCGCGGGTTCCTCGCGACCGTCAGCGCCCGTCGGGCGTGCGCACGCCGTACCAGAGGTCCTTGACCTGGTCGAAATGCTCCTTCGGGCTGTAGGCCACCACCGGGATCGACGTGAAGCGCACGGTCAGGCGGCCCACGGTCTGGACCACGCCATAGGAGTTCACCACACGGTCGCGCTGGGCGAGGATGAGGTTCACGCGCGAGTTCAGGAGTTCCTGCTGGGCGTTCAGGACGTCGAGGGTGGTACGCTGGCCGACGCGGGCTTCCTCGCGCACGCCGTTCAACGCCACTTCGTTGGCCTGAACCTGGGCCTGCGAGGCGATGACCTGCGCCTTGGCCGCTTCCAGCCGGCCCCAGGCGGTGACGATGGCCGAACGGACCTGGTCGCGGATGTCCTCGACGTTGATGCGGGCCTGGCCGACCAGCTCCTTGGCCTGACGGATCTGCGAATAGGTCTGGCCGCCCTCGTAGAGCGGAACCGAGATGCGGCCGACGATGGAGGCGGTCACGCCGTTATCGCCCGGGAACTGCGTGTCGTAGCGTTGCTGGACGCTGCCCTGGAGGGCGGCGCTCGGAGCGAGCGCGCCTTCGAAGATCTTCACCTGCGCCTCGGCCACGTCCACCGCGTGCATCGAGGACAGGATCTGCGGGTGCTCCTTCAGGCCGATGGAGATGGCGCTGTCGAGGTTCGGCGGCACGAACCGGTCGAGGGGCCGTCCCGGCGCGAGCTGGCGCGGCTCGACGCCGATGATGCGCCGATAGGTGCCGATGCTGGCGCGCAGATTGGCCTCCGCGCCGCTGACGTCGGAGCGCGCGCCGGCGAGGCGGGCCTCGGCCTGGGCCACGTCGGTCCGGGTGACCTCGCCGACATTGAAGCGGTCGCGGGTCTGGCGCAGCTGCTCTTCGAGCACCTCGACGTTGTTGCGGCGAAGCTCCAGGGTCGCCGTGTCGCTCAGGACCGACATGTAGATCTGGGCGGCGTTGAACAGGGTCGTCATCTCGGTGGAGCGCAGCGATTCGCGCGTCCCGAGCACGTCCGATTCGGCGCGGCGGGTCTGGTTGTCGGTCTGGAAGCCGTTGAACAGGGTCTGGTTGATGGTCAGCCCGGCGCCGCCGGGCTTCGTCACCTGGTTGAGGGAGATGCCGCTCACGCGGCCCTGGCTCTGGGTGAGGCCGATATCGGCGTCGAGGCTCACGGTGGGACGGTAGCCGGCCTTGGCCTGCGCGACGTTCTCGTCGGTTGCGCGCAGTCCCGCCCGCGAAGCGTTCAGCGCCGGGTTGGCGCCATAGGCACGGGCCAGCGCGCTATCCAGCGTCTCGGCCACGGCCGGAGAGGCGGCGGCGAGCGTCAGCGCGGCGAAGCCACCCAGCCGTAGCCGGAAGCTTTTCGCAAGTTTGCGTTGTCTCACGTCCATCTGCCCTTGCGGTTTCTCGATGAACCGGTCGGCTGTTCATCACAGCCATAGCGCCTAGGGTGCCATCCGGATTGCCCGCCTCACAGGTCAGCTTAGCGGAGGTTGTGCTTCAGGGCATCGGCGGAGAGGGATTAGGTAGGAGATTGATGGCGCAGTGCCGCATAAAAGCGACACCTGTCCTCCCTGCCACGCTGGTTCGCATGGGCAGGCCAACGCTTTACCCTCGCTCAGGCCTTTGAAGAGTCGCGGGTTTCGAGACGCGAAACCGGCGACCGCTTTTGCCGAACCCGCTCAGAAGGAAAAGCTGGATTCCGGACTGAAGGCCGACAGGGCGGGCAGCGACGCATCGAAGAGCGGACGCGCCCCGAACGCGTCCCCGGTCCGGATGAACAGGGTGGCCTTCGCGGCCTTGTCGCGACCCATCACGCAGGCGAGGCGTCCGCCATCCTTCAGCTGGTCGAGGAGGGATTGGGGCCGCGTCTCGACGCGGCCATTGACGAGGATGGCGTCGAACGGTCCCGCCTTCGCCGCGCCCGCCGGCAGGGGGCCGCGAACGATCTCGATTCCGTCCGTTGCCGACAGGCGGCTCTCCGCCTCGGCGGCGAGGGCGTCGTCGGATTCGAGGGCGACCACCCGCACCCCGAGCTGCCGCATGATGGCGGCGGCGTAGCCGTAGCCGGTGGCGACGTCGAGGGCGACCTTCCCCGGTGCGAGCTGCAGCGCCTGAATCATGCGGGCGAGAAGCATCGGCGCCGGGATAACGCGATCCGTCGCCGGATCCTGCCCGGTGATGCGCAGGGATTGGTCGATATAGGCGAAGTCCTCGCGGCCCTGCGGGACGAAGCGCTCGCGCGGCACGGCTTCGAAAGCGTCGAGGACCGGGATGTCGTTGACGTCGAAGGTCCGCAACTGACAATCCACCATAAGGCGTCGCGCCTGCGCGTAATCGAGCATGGGTCTCGTCTTCCCTCGCCGCATCGACCGTAGGCGCCCCTCCGCCTCATCCGGACATTCGGAAGGGGCCGGACACCAGCGCCGAAGCTTGCCGGGTTGTCGGGGATCGGCCCTGAAAACGCAAGGTTCGAGGCGCGGTTCGTGTCGCGCGACATGCGCTGCGCTTCCGGTCCGATGGGACGCACTGAGGTTTCAGCAGCCGGTGGCGTCGAGCAGCGCCTCGACCATGGAGCGGTAGCCCGATCCGAACAGGCGCAGATGCACCAGCGCCGGCCACAGCCGGTAGATCGCCCTACGCTCCGCCATGCCCGGTTCGGCCTCGCCATACGCCTCGCGGAAGGCGGGGCCGGGCGCGCCGAACAGGGACAGCATCGCGAGGTCCACCTCGGCATGGCCGTGGTAGCAGGCGGGGTCGATGAGCCCGGAAACGCGGCCGCCATCGGTGAGGATGTTGCCGCTCCACAGGTCGCCATGCAGCAGCGCCGGGCGGGGACGGGCCGGAAGACGCTCGGGGAGTGTGGCCGCCAGGGCCTCGATCCGTCGCCGGAGCGCGGCGTCGAGATGAGGCGCGTGGCAGAGGAGGCGCCGCTCGGCCCAGAAGTCGGGCCAATCCTCGCTTCCGTGATTGGCGATTCGCACCGTCCCGAAAGCGTAGTCACGGTTCCAGCCGTAATCGTCGCCGGTCACGGCATGGAGGCGCGCCAACACGCGGCCGAGATCCGCATCCGCATTGCCGCCGCCGGCCGGCAGGGGCTCGATCACGAGAGTGCGAAGATCGGCCGCGAACACCTCCGGCGCGGGGATGCCGGCGGCGCGGATCGCGCGGAGCATCCCGGCCTCCGCCGGCGGATCGGGTCCGTCCTTGACGATCGCCGCGCTGCCGTCGTCGAGCACGATCCGCACGAGGCTGGAGAGATCGCCGCCGCTCATGGGCTCGGCCCGCACGAGGCGACGCCCGAGCAGCGCCGCCCCGCGCTCTGCCAGTGGCATCATGCCGTGAGCGCGCGCACGAGGTGGCGGGCGGCCAGGGTCACGTCGGCCCAGGTGGCGTCGAACCCCGCATCCGCGCCGTAATAGGGGTCGGCGACCGCCTCGCCCCGGCGCCCCGGCACATGGTCGAGGAGAAGCGACAACGCAGCACCCTCCTGCAGTCGAAGCCGGCGCAGCACGGCGAGATTGTCGCCGTCGAGGGCGACGATGTGGCTGAAATGGGCAAAATCCGCCGGCTCGACCTGACGCGCACGGTAGCCGGAGATGTCGACGCCGTTGCGCCGGGCGACGGCCTGGGCGCGCCGGTCGGGCGGTTCGCCCGCATGCCAGCCGCCGGTGCCGGCCGAATCGATCTCCACATTGAGGCCCGCCCGCTCGGCCTCCAGGCGGAACGCGGCCTCCGCCAGGGGCGAACGGCAGATGTTGCCCAGGCACACGAACAGGATGGCTGGCTTGCCTGCGGACATAACGGCTCCTCGAATGTCGATGTCAGTTGCCGCGCGACGGCCCGGTCGCCCGATCCTTGCCGGAGTCTTCCGCTTCTTCTATCGCGACCCGCCTCGCTTCCTGCCGACGGCCGAGCCAAAGGCTGTTCAGGAGCCAGGCGACCGAGAGCGGAACCGCTGCGATGGCCACGGCCGTCGAACCGAGGCCCAGCGCTCCAATTCCCTGGAAGGACCACGCGCCGATCTGGTCGCCGGTCCGGTAGACCACGGTGTCGAGGAAGTTCTTCGCCTTGTAGCGGTCCTCACGCGGCACGACCGTGAACAGCACCTCGCGGATCGGCCGGGCGATGGCGAAGTTGCCGGCTCGCCGGAAGACCTGGAACGCCACGATGGCCGTGATCGTGGGTGAGACGGCGAGCGCCGCGAATCCGAGGATGCTGGCCGCCGGCAGGAGCGCGAGGGCGGGGCCGACCCCGATGCGCCGCACGATCCGGCCGGTGAGGAAGAACTGCACGCCGAGGGTGAGCAGATTCACCAGCAGATCGACGCTGGCGAAGAAGGCCGTCTGCGAGCCGCGATCGGGGAAGCTGCGCTTGGCGATGCCCGCCTGCTCGAAATACAGGAAGGTCGAGGTCACCGAGAACAGCAGTAGGAACAGCCCGATATTGAGCAGGTAGGGCGATTGGAACGTGCGGGTGATGCCCGCGAAGGCGCTGCCGCCGATGGCCTCCGACGGGGCGGCGTCGCCCGTGACGGGAGCCCGGTTCAGGCGGTCGGACAGGCGCGCGAGACCGCGCATGCTGAACACCGCCACCTCCAGGAGCAGGGCCGCGCCGATGAGGAGCGCCCAGGTCGGCACGTCTCGGGCGAGGATCGCCGTCGTCGCCGATCCGGCGATCGCCCCGAGGGTCGCGCCGGCGGCGATGAAGCCGAACAGGCGCTTGCCCTGCTCGGTGGAGAACACATCCACGATGGTGGCCCAGAACACCGAGACCACGAACAGGTTGAAGATCGAGAGCCAGATGAAGAAGGCTCGGCCGATCCAGACGTCGCCCTCCGGCCCGGCGAGGTAGAGCGCCCCGGCGAACAGCACGATGTTGGCGGCGAAGAACCGATAGGTCAGCGGCACGAACCGAGCGCGCGGCAGGGTCTTCACCAGCCAGGCGAAGGGGACGTTGAGGGCCAGCATGCCGACCAGGGTGCCGGTGAACAGCCAGGGCAGGTTCTCGATCCCGCTGGCGACACCCATCTGGTCGCGGATCGGCCGGAGGACGTAGTAGGCCGCCAGGATCGAGAAGATATAGGCCCAGGACCAAGCAAGGGCCGGAATTTCCTCCGCCCGTACGTCGATGAGCCGCCGCAGCCAGGGCGGGACGGGGCCGCCGCTGCCGGCGGTCAGCGGCTTCGCCGGCCCTGGCCCGTCGCTCAACGGGTGACCCCGAGTCGTGCCCGCGATTCCTCCGCGTTCAGGTCGAGGCCGAAGCCGGGGGAACCCATGGCGAAGCTGTCCGCCTTGGCGAGCGGCCCGACCTCCACCGGATCGAAGCCCGCATCCTTGACGAGTTGGGAAGCGATCGCGAGCGCCGCGGGATCGTCGCCGGCGATGGGGATCGCCATGCGTCCGCCTTGGCGATGGGCGTTCTTGGCGAAGACCTTGTAATTGGCCGCGTTGAAGGCCCGGACGACCTTCGCCCCGTTCAGATATTTGGCCGAGACCGCCGCGATGCCGTCGGCCTGGACCTCACCATAGACCTCTCCGTCACGGGCCGGGGTCGCGTTGCCGGCATCGATCACCACCTTGCTCTTGAGCGAGGCTCCATGGTCCTGCGCCAGCTGCGGATAAGCCTTGTAGGGCACCGCGATGAGCACGACGTCGCCGAAGGCGATGGCCTCGGCCGGGCTGCCCGCCCTCGCCTTCGGCCCGAGCGCCTCGACGAGGTCCTTCAGCTCCTCGGGGTGACGGGACGACAGCATCACCTCGTGCCCGGCCTTCGCCCAGAGGCCGCCGATGGTGCCGCCGATATTGCCGGCCCCGACGATGCCGATGCGGACCGGCTGCGGTGCGGCCTGGGCCGAGGCGGGACAGGGTGATGCCAGCAGGCCCGAAGCGGCGATGAGCCCACCGGCCAGCACGATGACGGCACGGCGGTTGAAGAAATCAGAGCGCGTCGACATAGGCCTCCATTCGGGTTCGCTGGGCGGCATCGGGCAAACGGCCGCGTGCCGCGCCGAGATTGTCCTCGACATAGGCCGTCTTGGCCATGCCGGGGATCGGGCAGGTGACGGCCTCGTGGGAGAGGACGTATTTCAGGAAGAATTGCGGCCAGCTCGCGCAGTCGAACTCGGCCGTCCAGGGCGGCAGGTCGCGTCCCTGAACGGCCTTGAACAGGCGGTCGCGCCCGAAGGGCACGTTCACCATCACGGCCATGCCGCGCTCTTTCGCCAGCGGCAGGATGCGCTCGGCGGCGCGGCGGTCGTCGAGGGCGTAATTGACCTGGATGAAATCCATCGTCTCGCGCCGCATCACCGCCTCGAGATCGGCGAACTGGCTGTCGCGCCAGACCGTGACACCGGTGTAGCGAATCTTCTTTTCGGCCTTCAGATCCCGCAACGTGGCGAGGTTCGTTGCCGTGTCGCTGAGGTTGTGGACCGCGACGAGGTCGATCCTGTCGGTGGCCATGCGGCGGAAGGAGCGCGCGATCTCGGCCGCGCCGGCCTCGCGGCCCGGTGCCCCGACCTTGCTGCAGAGGAACACCTTCTCGCGCAGACCGTCCTGGGACAGGATCTGGCCGAGGACGTCCTCGGCCGTGCCGTAGCTCGGCGCCGTGTCGATGACCGACCCGCCGAGCGCCACGAACCGCTGCACCGCCTCGCGCAAGGGCGCGATTTTTTCGGGGACCGGCTCGACCTCGTAGCGGCGCGAGGTGCCGATCCCCATGGCGGGGAGCATCTCGCCGGAGGACGGGATGGCGCGGCGGATCAGACCGCCCTCCTCCGCATGGGCCGGGGATGTGGCACGCTGCAGCAGCGGCACGATCAGGGGAGCGAGGCCGGCACCGGCCAGGAACGCACGTCGGGATGGCTGCATGCGGGCTCGGTCCTCATCGGGGATCGGGCAGGATCAACGCCGCTGCGCCGCCGAGGTGCCAACGGATCAGGAAACGGCCGTCAGCTTGTCGGCCATGGACTGCTCCTTGTCCCGCCGTGACGAGAAGGCCATGGTGAAGAAGACCCGCTGAACGCCGAGCTGGCTCAGCTTCTCCTCGCAGAGTTCGATGAGCCGGCAGATGTCGGCGAGCTCGCCCTCGATGTTCGTGCCGTTGGCATGCATCTCGGCGTTGAGGTGGCTGGCCTCAAGGATGGTCTTGATCTCCTTCACGTAGGAGGAGACCGAGGGGCCGACGCCCATGGGCACGATGCACAGATCCGCGACGACTTTCATGGACGTTCTCCTCGGGAATGCAGGTGAAACGGAACGGCCGATCCCCGTGATCTCGTAGGCCGCTCATGGGCCTGCGTCGCCAGCACCCAGGGGACGATGGGAACGGCCCGGCGCCCGGTCCGTTGATGAACATATCTCACAACAGGACATTTCGAATGCGCAAGCTCGCACTTCTATCGGCCGCGGCCGTCAGCCTCGGTGCCCTCCTGGCGGCAGCCCCTGCGGAAGCCCGTGGCTGGGGCCATGGCGGCGGATACGGCCACGGTGGCTTCGGCGGCCACGGTGGATACGGTCATCGCGGCGGCTATGGCCGTTACAGCGGTGGTTACGGTCGCTATGGCGGCGGCTACGGCCGGGGTTACGGATATGGCCGTCGCGGCATCGGTCCGGGCGCCGTCATCGGTCTCGGCGTTGCCGGTCTGGCTGCCGGAGCCATCGCGGCCGGCGCCTACAATGGTGGCTATGACGGTTACGGTTATGGCCGCCCCGTCGGCTATTACGGCGGTTACGCCCCCGCGCCGGCCTATGGTTACGGCTACGGTGGTTATTACGGCTACTGAGCCGGGACTGGATTTGGCCGAGACTGGATCCGGCAAGGAAGGGGTCGCCGCGAGGCGGCCCTTTTTTGCGTCGACTCGGCGCTGACGCCCCTGCCCGATCATCCAGGCCGGACGGAACGGCGCCAAGTCGGCAGCCCCGGACGTCCCATGCGATCCCGGCCGATCAGGGCGGCGCGAAGATCGTGATGTTGCCGTTGATCTGATAGGCGGCCGTCGGCGGCGTGTTGACGAAGCGCAGGCGGATGGGGCTCTCGCCCAGGATGGCGCCGAAGGACGGGGTCACCGGGATGGGAAAGCATCGGGACACGGCGTCCCTTGCGGACTCCTCATAGTGTTTCCGGGCTTCCTGATCGCCTTCGAGGCGGCGTGCCGTGACGAGAGGCGCACCGCGCAACTCACCGTTCTTGCTGATGCCGAACAGGAACGCGATCTGTGATCCGCTGGTATTCGGAGGGACAGACCAGCAGGAGGCGAGCGTCGCGCGAAGGTCCGCCCAGTTGTTCACGGCGGCTGGCGGCGACGGGGATTGAGCGAAAACTGGAGCCGTCATCGGCATGGACGATCCGCCGAGCATCGCCACGCCGAAGCGGCACGCGATGACAAACCGGCGGATCGGTTCATGGCTCATGGATGGCAGTCTCAGTGTCGTCGCGGGCCGGAGCAAAACGGCAAGCGGCTGCTACCCCGTGGTTGCAGGACTATCCCTCTCGCTCGCTGGCCGGCTTCACCGCTTCTTCGAAACATGGAAGATGGCAAAGCCTGCCAGGGCCGCGAGGCCCAGCGCGAGGGGCCGATTGTCGTGGAAGGCGCCGAGCGCGCGCGAGCCGGCATCGCGAAGGTCATCGACGACGGGGTTGCCCAGAAGGATGTTCTGAGCGCGATCCAGATTCTCCGCCTTCGTGCTGATGGAGACTTCGAACGCGTCATCGTGGCGTTCGATATCGATGCTGTTGCGGGCGAATCCGGCGCGAGCCAGCCGTTCCCTGGCCGAGCGGGCAGCCCGGAGAGAAGGGACGACGACCGAGGCTAAGGCACTGTCAGACATTCATGTCCTCCGATTTGGATGGACGAACATCTTTGAAGGCGCAACGGTTCCTTGCCGGAGACGGGCATTCGGCCCGCCATATCGCCCGACATCGTCCGGCCATCCCCGTCCAGGGGATGCTCAGCCCGTTGCCGTCAGCCGCAGAGGATTGCGATGCCGTCCGTCAACGCCGCACGGGCGGCCGGACCGGGCCTCGGGCCGCTCGGCAGGCTGCGTCAGGCCATCGTCCAGGTGAGGAGCATGATCCCGCTCAGGAAGATTCCATAAGTGATCGCGATGGCCGCGATTTCACGGTGTTCGTTGACGATGTTGCGGGAAGCGAGGATCATGGCGATGACCGGCAGGGGTTGAATGCCGGCTCTATAGTCGAAGGATCTCTAACGTGGGGTCGTCATGAATGGTTAATATGATTTTAACCATTTGGTGTCGCCCCGGAAGCACACTCGACCGACGCGAGAGCGATGGGGAGCCGTCGCGTCGAGCCGGAGCGACCGACGGACGCGGCGCGTCGGCCGGGTCACGATGGGTTGGACGGCCTCACGGGAGCCAGCCGGAGTAATGTCTCCTTGTCGACGGAAAGCGCTTCGGCGATCTCCTCGAGGGCCTGGTGCTCGACGTCGCTGATTCCCTCATGGTCGGCGGCATCGGCGGCGATCAGAAACACCCCGTTCCGCTGTTCGAGGGAGCGGTCCGCGATGGCGGCCACGCGGCTCAGATTGTCCGCCCGTCCGACGCGGGTCCGAGCCCGCGCGATGCCGTCGAACAGCTCCGCCTCCAGCATCAGCGTGTCGTAGCCCTTCTCGATGATCGGATTGGCGCGCATGGCCGCGAGGGCGACCTCGACCTCCCCTTCGTCCACTTCGCTGTCGGCCACGATCACGTTCGAGGCCGCCGACACGGCCGCCTGCATGAGCGTCTTGTCACCGACATAGGCGGTGACGTGTTCGAGAAGGTTCTGAAAGATGCCCATCACGGACTCCATGGAGCGGTCCGGCCGAGGGGCCGTGAAGCAGCAACGCGCGAGCCTGCCCATCGGCGTCGTATGCAAACTTCCTTCGTCGAACGCACGCGCTTTCTTCGGCCCGGCCGGTAAGCGGCGCACTTACGGCATGGCGGGATCGCCCCGCCGCGCGGCCTCGCCGACAGGGCGATGACGGCTGGAACTGTCCGGGGCGCCCCTTCGTTTGGATCAAGACGTCCATGACGAAGATCAGAGGCAGGGGCGTTATGTGTCGATGCCACCTCGTTCTCCAAAAGCCGGATCACGTATTCGAATCATAGATCTAAGTTATCGATCAAATCGGCGACAACAAAAATTTGACGGAATGCCTTCACTCGATGGCGATGTATGCCGGAGCACATGAGGGATGACCTGGGACCGGCACACGAATAGGGCGTACGCCGCGGCCGTTGCCGTAGGCGGCCTCGTCGTGCTGATGATCCAGGAAGCTCCGAACTGGAATGCGACCCTGATCGGCATCGCGTCCCTCGTCGCCTTCGGCATCCTGTGGATTCTTCCCGAGCACAGGACAGTCGATAGGCGCCCGTCGACGGACAGGGGCGACGACGCATTGTGGAAGGTCGCGATACCCCGCGAAGCAGGACCGGCGCCGCACGAGTTGCTTCTGGGGCCGCCGGGTCCCCTCGGTCTCATCGAGCCGAGACGCCGGCCCACGATCCTTGCCCATCGACGCCTTCCAAAGCCGCGCTCGTGAGAGAACGAGCGCCCTGGTCGATCACGCGGCCTCGGCGAAGCTTCGCTCGGCGGTCACGAGGGC
Source organism: Methylobacterium bullatum (assembly GCF_014845095.1). GTDB lineage: Bacteria > Pseudomonadota > Alphaproteobacteria > Rhizobiales > Beijerinckiaceae > Methylobacterium > Methylobacterium bullatum. Next base: position 11,090 of record NZ_NKUG01000092.1, read on the forward strand.
GCGGCCCAGCTTGATCGCCCCATGGTAGCGGCGGTCCGCGATCGCATCGTGGATCGCGAGAAGGTGGGGGGCGAGCGCCGGGCTCGCCCTCATGATCTCTGTGGCCTGGCGGGCGAAGAGGTCCTCGGCCTCGGCCGGGTCGTCGGCGAGGTAGAGCATCTGCAGGGTGACGCAGAGCATCTTCGCGGGCGTGTCGGCCTCGCTCTCCTTGATGACCTCGGATTCGCGCAGGAACTTGCAGTGGGTCTCGATGAGGAAGTCGGAGCGCCGCGATCCGTTGCGGATGAGCGCGCCGTTGATGAGGAAGCCCTCGTAGGGCTTGAGGTCGAGGCGCAGGGCCATGGTGGTGAATCCCTTCTGGAAACGGGCCTGAATTGATCGTCGGATAGCGCGGGGGCCGGCCCCGACGGCCGGTCCCCGCGTGTTGGCGCGCGCTTAGCGGAGGAGCTGGAGGATGCCCTGCTGCGCCTGGTTGGCGAGCGAGAGCGCCGAGGTGGCGATCGAGTTGCGGGTCGACAGGGCCTGTGAGTTGGCGGCTTCCTCGTTGAGGTCCGCGTTCACGAGGTTGGCAGCGCCGGTGTCGAGGATGTTGATCAGGTTCTTCGAGAAGTCCTGACGGTTCTGCACGATCGACAGGTTGGCGCCGAAGGTCGAGGACTGGGTCCGCAGCTGGGTGGTGGCTTCGGACAGCTGCTCGATGGCGGCGTTGATGTCGGTGTCCGACTGGAACCCGCCCTCGACGGCGTCGAGGCCGAGGCCGGCGGCATCGAACTTCACGCCCTTGATGTCGAGCGCCGAGGTGTTCTTCTCGTTGAAGGCGATGTGCAGGGTGTTGTCGGCGGCGCTGTTGCTGTTGCGGAACAGCAGGTTGACGCCGTTATAACCGGAATCCTGGGCCTGCTGGGTGATCTTCTCGAGGATCAGGTTGAACTGCTGCGCCAGGGCCGAGCGCACCGAACTGGTGCCCTTGCTGCCGCCCACATCGGTGCCCGACGCCGTCTGGGAGGTGGCACCCGATCCGGAGACGCCGAAGCCGATATCGACACCGGCCGAACCACCGGTCGTGACCTGGGCCGCCTGGATGGTCAGCTTCTGGTCGGAGCCGGAGGACTTCGTCGAGATGACGAGCTTGCTGTTGACGTAGCTCGCCTCGACCTTACCGGCGAGACCGGTATCGGCGTTGATCTGGTCGTTGATGGCCTTGGCGATGGCGGTCTGGCTGGTGGCGGCCGAACTGCCGAGGTTGGTGTTGTTGAGCGTGATCAGCTTGAGCGGGCCGCTGCCGAGCTTCAGGGTGAAGGACGCGTCCTTCGTGCCGCTGAAATCCTTGGTCGCGGTCTGCTCGGTGCCGACGATGGAGGCCTTGGACGAGCCGTCTGTCGCCTCGGTGCCGGAGGCGGTGACGCCGGCGGCGGCGGTGCCTCCGCCCGCGGCGGGGGTGCTGCTGGCCGTGGTGGTGGTGCCGAGGCCGAGGCCGGCGGTGTCGCTGGTCGCGGTCAGGGTCGGAGCGGCGGCGCCGGTGCCGACGGCGTTCGACTTCACCTGGAGCTTGTCGCCCACGAAGGAGACGGTGGCCTTGACGCCGGCGGTGTCGAGCTGGACCTGGATGGCTTCGGCGACCTTGTCCTGCGTCGCCGCGTTGCCGATGGCGTTGCCGGCCTTGTCGAGGCTGGTGGACGAGATCGAGACGTTCTTGCTGGTAGTGCCGTCGCTGATGGCGAAGGCGCTCGACTTGCCGCCCGACAGGTCGATGGAACCGGCCGGGACGCCAGTGGCGGTCTGCGCCGGGTTGGTCACGCCTGCCGCGCCGATGCTGAGGCCGGCCGCATCCGTGCCCGGTGTCAGGGTGACGGTGCCGCTGGTGCCGACGCCCTTCGAGGTGAATTCCAGCTTGTTGTTGTTGTAGGCGGCAGTGACGTTGACGCCGGCCGAGTCGAGCTGACGCTGGATCGCCTCCTCCAACTCGGACTGCGTCGCCGAGTCGCCGATGGCGGTACCGGCCTTGTTGAGGCTGTTGGTATCGATGGTGATGGCGGCGGTCGTGGTCCCGTCACCGACCGAGAAGCTCGACGACGCGGTCGTCAAATCAACCGGGAAGGTCACTGCCGTACCGGCACCCGTTACCTTCGCTGCCGTGCTGGCGGACGGCGTGGTGGCCGCGTTGGTGGCCGTCAGCGTGTTGGCGGTGCCGAGGCCGAGGCCACTGGTGGTGTCCGAAACCGCTGTCACCACCGGAGCCGCCACGGCGCCGGCCGCAGTTCCCTGGCGGGTGAAGTTCAGCTTGCCTCCGTCGACGTAAGCGGACACGTTAGCCGTTCCGCCGCCTGCGGCGAGTTGCTTGTTGATGCTCTCCAGAACCTTGTCCTGGCTGGGATTGGTGCCCAGGGCCACGTTGTTCTTGTCGAGGCTCGCGGCGTTGAGCGTGATCGCCGTTCCGTCCACCGTGAAGGCGGCGGACTGGCCCTTGCTGAAGTCGAGGTTGGCGGGGAAGTTGCTCGTGGCGCTCGACTTTGTGGTAGCGGGAGTACCGAGCAGGCCGATTGCGTCGGTGACAGGCGCCACCACGGGGGCGGCACGACCCAAGCCCACGGCGTTCGACGTGAGGACGATCTTGTCGTTGACGTCGAGCGACGCGGTCGTCTCGTTACCGTCCGTCTTGAGCTGACGGTTGATGGCCTCAACGTATTTTGCCGCGACTGGCGTGTTGCCGAGGGCCGCACCGGCCTTATCGAGGCTCGTCGCGTCGATCTTGATCGTCGTAGTCTTGGTGCCGTCGTTGACGGTGAAGCTGCTCGACCGCCCGCCGCTCAGGTCCGGAGCCGTGGTGAGGTCGAGCGGCAGCGTGGTCGCCCCGCCGGTCTGGAAGCCCAGTCCGACCGTGTCGTAGCTCGCCGAGACGGTCGCGTCCTTGCCGACGCCGGTCGTGCCGTTGGTGAAGGTCAGCTTGTTGGAGACGAACGAAGCGGTGACTTCGGTGCCGGCGAGCTGGGAGTTGAGGGCGGTGAGGAACTCCGCCTGCGTCGGATTGCCGGGGGCGGCCGCCCCGGCGAAGCTCGCGGCGTTCAGGGTGACCGAGGCGGTGGTCGTTCCATCGCCGACGGCGAACGTGGCGGACTTGCCGCCCGTGAAGTCGATGTTGGCGCCCGCGGTGACGCTGGAGGTCGACGTTCCGGCGGTACCGACCGCACCCGGTACGGTAACCGCGGTCCCAGCGCCGCCCGTCGCCGTTGCCGGCGCCGTATAGGTCTGTGCCGTCGTCGCGAGCGTGCTCGCCGCCGCGGGAATGCCCGCGACCGGCGTGCTCGCGGTGAAGGTGCTGAAGCCGATGCCGGCCGCGCCGTTGCCGCCCGTGGTGTCGATGCCGCCGATCACGGAGATCTGCGCGTCGGGGCCGACATCGGCCGACTTGAACACGAGGCTGTTGGTGCTGGACAGTTCGACCGTCGCGGTCGAGCCGCTATCCTTGAGCTGCTTGTTGATGGCCTTCGCCACATCGGCCCGCGAGGCCGAGGCGCCGAGGGTGCCGCCGAGCTCGTCGGTGGCCGAGTTCTTGTCGAGCTTGACCTGGACCGAGGTGTTGCCGTCGCTCACCACCAGGGAGGCGCTGCCGGTGGAGAAATCCGTGGCGACGGCCAGGGCGGCATTGGCGGTGACGGTGGCGGAGGTCGGCGTGGTGGTGGACTTGCCGTAGCCGATATCGATGGTGGAATTGGCCGAGCCCGCCACGGTCAGGCTGGCGGCCGCGCCCGTCGTCGTGGTCGCGAAGGTGATGCGGCCGTCGGGGCTGGTGCCGGCCGAGACCTTGCCGGCCAGCGCGCTGTTGTTGGCGATCTGGCCGTTGATGGCGGTGAGGAGCTGCTCCGACGTGACCTTGGAGAGGTCGGTGCCGGACGAGGCCAGGGTCGCCGAATCGATGCGGATGGTCGACTTGTTGCCGCCCAGGGTGATCTCGAGGGAGGCGTCCTTGGTCGGGCCGGAGAAGTCGAACGTGGTCTCGCCGGTGGCGCCGGTGGTGCCGAGGGAGGCCAGGGTCGAGGTGGCCGTCACCTTGGCGGCCTGCTCCTTCGCGCCGCCGCTGATGCCGCTGCTGCCGCCGGTCTTGTCGGCGAGCGCCTGACTGGCCGTGGACTTGGCGGTTTCGAGGAGCTTGGTGATCGAGGTGATGCCCTGGCTCGCCGCCTGGATCGCCTGGACGCCGTTGGAGATGCCGTCGAGCAGCGAGCTGATGTCGCTGGAGCGTGCCGACAGGCTCTGCGCCGTGAAGAAGTTCGTGGGGTTGTCCAGCGCCGAGTTCACCTTCTTGCCGGTGGAGAGGCGGCTCTGGGTGGTCGAGAGCAGGTTTGCCGTGTCCTGGAGCGAAAGCAGGTTCTGGCGCGTTGCGGATGTGAGGGTGATGCTGCCGGACATCGAGTGGATCCTGTTGATCGAGACATCGCCCTGTTGGCGACGCCCCAGACAGGGGTCGATCCACTTATCGAGACCTTAATGCGGATCTCGACTGTGCTTGTGTTGAGGGGCGTTTCGTCTCATCTAAGTGATGTTTTGTCTCAAAATGCTTTTAAGTTACTTGGCGTCTCAAACATAGTCGTTTTCGTCTCATAGTCGAGCCCGCCGGCGGGGCGTGCCGCTTGCCTTGGCCGCCGGTCCAATTCAGATGAGCGTGGCGGGAGACCGCAACTCCATCGGCCGACGATGATTAATCGTCGCAGAAATAATTCGCTTTGATCCAAAAAATCGTTGATTAATCAATTATTAAATCGATAGTGTGTGCTAATTAATCCGCACATCAACACTTAAGTAGTCAAAGCTTTGAGCGTCTTAACAGGGCTGGTCGTCATGATCGATGGCATATCGCATGTTGATCGATGATGATCTCGATCATTTGTTCGCATTGGGATGGGTATTCTCGAATATCTCTGGATCGGTACTGCTTGGTGCCGTCCATGGGTCTGCGTTGCATTGAAGGCCACTGATCCGTGACGGACATTCTCTGCGACCGTTTCATCGCTCCCACCGATCCGGCTCTGCTGGCTCAGTCCTGGTGCAATCATCTCGCGCCGGTCTTCGAGGCCGAGCTCGCGCCGGATGCCGACCTGGCCTCCCCGATCTCCCTGACCACGTATCATTTCGGGGAAGCCCTGGTCGGCTCAGTGACCGCGCCGGCCCAGCGCCTGAAGCGCTCGGCCCGGACCATCGCCCGGCAGGGCGTCGACCACATCCTGATCCAGTTCTACACCGCCGGCCAAAGCCGGGTGGGCGCCGCCCGACGCTCTGTGGAGATCAACGCCTCCCAGCTCGTGGTCTTCGACCTCACGCAGCCGATCGTCAGCGAAGCCGGGCCGGTCTCCGCCACCACCGTGATGCTGCCGCGCAAGCTCCTCGGCGACCAGATCGCCACCATCGAGAGCCTGCACGGGAAACCCCTCGATTACCGCTCGGCTCCCGTGCGGAACCTGTCCTACACCTACCTGTCCGGCCTCGTGGCCAGTGCCGCCTCCACCGAGGCGCACCAGCTGCGCTACCTGTCGAGCGCGGCGGCCGATCTCTGCGCCGCCTGCTTCCAGCCCGACGCGAACCAAGCGCCGGCCCTCGACCGGCTCAACAAGGTCGCCATCTGCCAGTACATCGAGCAGGAACTGGCCTCGGAATCCCTCGGGATCGACGCGCTGATCCTTCGGTTCGGGCTCTCGCGGGCCACCCTCTACCGGCTCTTCGAGGAGGAGGATGGGGTCGCCAGCCACATCCGCGAGCGACGCCTGCTGCGGGCCATGAAACTCCTCGGCGCGGCGGGCGGGCGCCCGCGCATCTCGTCGGTCGCCTACGCCACGGGCTTCTCCGACGAGAAGACCTTCAGCCGCGCCTTTCGCAGGCGGTTCGGATTCCTTCCGAGCGAGGCCCTGGCGGAGCGGTCGCTCGCGCATCGCGGCCACGACAGCGCCCCGGTGCTGCTCGGCTGGATGCGAAGCCTGAGCGCCTGAGCGCCGGGCGGGGTCGGCAGAGACGTCACCCGTCCGTTCGGCCGGAGCCCGGATCGGCGGCCTGGACCGGCATTGGCGCAATGCCCGCACGGTCTCGTCGCACAACCCCCGGCTCTTCGAGGGTAGCCGGATTTGACACGGTCCGATTTGAGTCGGCTCAGCCGAACAGTACCCCGTAGCCCTCCTCGAACACCCGTCCGAGTTGGCGGCGGTAATCGGCATAGGCCGGCATGCCGGACGTCACGCGTCCGTAGCTGAGTTCCGGGCCGGCCGAAGCTTCGGGGATGAGGGCGAGCGGAGCCGCGGCCGGGGTGAGTTGCGTGCCGCGTCCCGCATGCAGCGTCGTGAGCAGCCCGAACATCTCGCCATGGATGGTCGGCCGGCAGAGCACGGCAAGGCGACACTGTCCCTGCCAATTGGTGACGAGATAGATCATGCCCGATTGGTTCGGCACCGCGACGCTGCCGGTCTGGGCGAAAGGCGCATCGCTTCGCTCGGCCTCGCGGAAGGCAAGGCGTGCGCTCGCCGCGTCCCACGCGATCTCGGTGCGATAGGCGAAAACCGCATCCGCCATGCCGAAGGAGGGCCGCAGCGTCAGATAGCGCCCTTCGAGCCAGGCGGCGGATTCCCGGGAATAGGAGCCGAGTTCGGAAGGAGCATGCCGCGTCTCCGGTGCTGCGCTGACGGGCTCGGTGCCGTTGCGCAGGCGCTGGCCGAGCGCTTCCTCCAGGCGGATGGTGGTGGCGAGCGTGAAGGGCCGTCGGCCGGCCAGGGCCTTCTCCAGGGTGGAAATGCTGATCCGCGCCAGATCGGCGAGCGTTTGACGGGACATCCGGCGACGGGCGAGCGCCTCGCGCACGGCCTGGGCAATGGCGCGGCTCTGGCCCTCGGGCAGCTCGGTTTCGGGTTCTTGCACGGTCTCTCGGCTCGTCGCTCGTCTCCGCAGAGATCCGCACGAAACCGCACAGGCTGGCAAGACATGGCCCAGTAAGAGGAGTGGTTCATTCCGTGTCGTCCACCGCCTCTGCCTCCACGACCAGGCGCAGCGGCCCCTGCACCAGGCCATCCAGAGGCCAGCAGGTCACGAGGGCGATGTTCCGTCCCGGGGCGGCCGGATCGATCCCCGATGCGTCCCAGGACACGACCCGGCTGCCGCTGATCCGGAAACGGACGGTGCGTCCGTCCCGCCGGGTCACCGAGACGACATCGCCCGGCTTCACCGCTGCGAGCACCGCGAATTGCGTATCGCGATGAGCCGCGAAGATGGCGGTGCCCGGTTCGCCCGCCTCCGGCGTCCCGTCGAGATGGCCGGGGCCGAAGGCCAGGGCCTGTCCGCTGCCGCCGCGCAGGGCGACGAAGCTCTGTCCCGCCACCGTGAGTCGTGCCACCGGCTCGGTATCGGCCGATGGCCAGGGCCGCACCGGGCGGCCCTCGACGAGGCTTCGGGCGAAGGCACGCTCGAGGAGCACCTGCGCGAGCGCGGCCTTGGCGGGAATCCAGGCGGCTCCGACCAGGACGCCGAGGCCCGCGAGGATGAGGAGGGTGGCGAGCACCCTCCCCCCGGTCATGCGGCGCATCGGACGCTCCGCACCCGGCGAAGGGTGAGCAATCCGCCGAGCAGCAGGACGAGACCCAAGAGGATCTGCGCCCGGGTGCCCGCCCCGGTCTGGGGCAGCGGGACCGCCTGTGCCGGGGCCGGAACCGTGGCCTGGGCCGGGATGAGAGCGGCGCGGCGCTCCCGCGGCGGCTGCGCGGCGCGCTCACCGAAGACTTTCGCGAAGTCCCAGCCCGCCGGCAGGTTCAGGGGCAGTTCGGTCGCCACGAGGGGAGCACCGGTCGGCCGGCGCGGGGTCGCGTCGACCGCGACGAGGCTCGTCAGCCGGGTCATCAGCTTGTGCGCCAGGGCGAGCTGCAGGATCGTGGCATCGGCCTGGTTCGGCATCACGCGCCCGGTGACGCGGGCGGTTTCGGCCTCGGAGATCTTGGAGCGTGCCCAGACCTTCGAGATGCCCGTCCCCTCGGCCGCGTCGGCCAGGGACACGCTGGTCCGCCACGGCGCTTCGCCCATGCGGCCCGTCAGAGTCAGCGTGCCCGTCGGGTCGGCGATCTCGGCGGCGAGGACCACCGGCTCGCCACGGTAGAGGTCGGGCAGCGGATTCGGGGTGATGTCACCGCCATTCGACAGCGTCGCGGCAAGGTCGGTGACGGCGGGGTTCTCCAGCTTGGCATAGAGGCTGCGGGTGCGCTCGGCGACCTGATCGACGGTGTGGATCGCGGTGTAGCTGCCCCGGCCGATCTCGGCGGCGTGACGCATCAGGTGCCCGTTCGGAGCCGAGCCGATACCGACCATGAACAGCCGACTCCGGCCGAGCCCGTCATGGATCGCGGCGAAGATCCGGTTCTCGTCGCCGATGGCGCCATCCGTGAGGAAGACGATCTGGCGGACGCGGCTCCGATCCTCCGGATGGTTGTCGGCGAGGGCCGCACGGAGCGGGGCGAGCATCTCGGTGCCGCCGCTCGCTTCCAGTCCGGCGACGAAGCTCTCGGCCGCCCGCAGATTCTCGGGATTCGCCGGGACCGGCTCCGGAAACAGCTGGCTCATGCTGTCGTCGAAGCGGATGACGGTGAACCGATCGCTTGGCGTGAGCCGGGCGAGGCCGGCGAGCAGCCCGGCCTTCGCCTGCCGCATCGATGCGCCGGACATCGAGCCCGAATTGTCGATGACGAAGACCACGTCACGGGGCTGGCGCTGCGCCGCGTTCGCGTCCGGTGGGGTGACGGTGGCCAGGAGGTAGGTGCGCCCGGCCACCGTTTCCCGGAACAATCCGAGGCGCGGCTCCATGCTCGGCACGGGTTCCCAGGTGAGTTCGAAATCGCGGTCGGCGGGGACGACGCCGTCGGCCAGGGTCACGCGCCGGGAATCCGGGCCGGTCTCGTCGACATGGAGCGGGTGGGTGGCGCTTCTCAGCGTGCCGAGCGGAAAGCCGGCCTGGAGCCGCACCGTGATACCGACGGGATTGACCGGGGCGGCCAGGGAGGGGTCGAGAACGGGCGCGGTGATCCGATCGCGATCGGGCACCGGGTCGGAACCGGTCTCATCGCGCGCCGAGACGAGATCCACTGCGGGCGGGGCCGGGTTGTAGCGAGGAGCCACCACCAGGGGCAGGCGCAGGGAGCGGGTGCCCCCGGATATGGCCACCGTCTGCTGGTACTCGATCTGCACCAGCACGGTCTCGCCCGGTCCGATATTGGCGACGGAGTTGGTGAAGACGTTCGGCCGCTCCTGCTCGGTCAGGGCCGCGCTCTGTCCGGCCGCCTTGGCCGCCTCATAGATGCGCTTGGCCGCCGCGCGTTCGCGGATCTCGGCGACGATCACCTTGTCGCCGATCACGAGCTTCATCGTATCGACCGCCGAATCTTCCGGCAGCGGGTAGAGGTAGGTGCCTTCCACCCAGGACCCGGTGGTGTTGCGGAAGGCCTGTGTCACCACCGTGCGGGCGGTCGGGCCGCTGACGGTGACGCTGAAATCGGTGCTGAGACGCGGCGCCTCGACCGGCGAGGCGGCATCCGGCCCACGCAGAACCAGGCTGCCGCTCGACGGTGCCGGCAGGGCACTGGCCGAGCAGATCGAGATGAGCAGCGCGAGAAGCGCCAGAAAGAGCGGCGAGACGGGCCGGGCTATTCCGGCGCCTTCCGGCAGGCGGAACCGCGTGGTGACGAGTGAGGGCAGCATGGGTCTGATCTCCGGGCTCCCGGCTCGATGGCCGGCTCGTTTCGAAGAATCACCTGCGCATCGAAGCTTCGCCATGGGACGCTTCGGCCAGTCTCGGGCCGCACCCGGACGATTGAGCCCGGCGCAGGCGGATCTGTCCGGTTTGTGTCCGGTCCCGTGCGGACAACGCGGTTCCGTTCCGCCTTCGGGAAGAGCCGAACCTCGCTGCAGTCGGCCGTGTTGCGGAAGGCTGGTCATCCGCGATTGCCGGGGGGGGCGAGTTGCGACAGCCAACTCCAAACCCGTGAGATCCCCGCCGGCCTTCGAGTTCTGACTTGGGGCCGGTGAGCATGCCGCGCGGCGGGACGCGACCGCTCCGTTTCGGCAGGCCGGCCTCGCGATAGTAGAGTTCACCGTTGTCCAGCGATAGAGAGCGTCTCCCCGACCGACCTTGTGGCTCTGACCCGTTTTATGCCGCCTCCATTCCCGTCTTTAAGAAGACCTGGCGTCTCCCGCAGGCCCATACTCCTGCGCTCGGACCAGGCAACATCTTCGATAAGAGCCCCGCTCCAACCTGTTTTGTAAAACAGGAGCGGATCGAAACTTTCGAATGCGCTCGCAGCACATCACAAATTAATCAAATTCGTCAAATAATGAGTATTGCTGTTTATTGCAGTATAATTTGAAATTATGCAAAATAATCGAACTAAAAATTATTAACCAGTCATTTGTTCGAACAATAGGCCGTGTGGACATCATTTAACCGCGAATGTGTCTTTTATAGACTTTTGTGTTTAGCCTTTTTATCCATAAATCGGGCGGCAGGAACGCTTGAGACAGTGGAAAGGCTAGAACAGCCAGGGTCTGAAGAAGATCGGATCCGCACATGAAACAGACAATCCAAGATATTGGCCGGCGCTTCGAAGCAGTCTTTCCGCAACGCTGCCAGCCGCGGCGGCCACTGACGCGGGCCATCGGCAGAAACCTGCTCAAATGCTCAAAGTATAACATTCAAAAATAAAGCATAAACGCCGCCTGTCCCGCTCGTCGTTTCTGTAGTTTTCTCGTTGTTTGGAGACCAGCCTGTGTCGTTGAAGTCCTTGCTGCGATGCGCAGTCTTTACACTTGCGTCGGTATGCACCGCGCTTCCAACGGTCGTCCAGGCTGAGGACGGTCCTTTCGCGGTCACTACGGGGTCGTACCGTTTCGCCGGTCGGGACGAGCCGCTCGTCGCCACCGACCGCAAGGTCGATCTCTGGGCCGAGGTCTACAGGCCCACGAAATTGTCCGGTGGACCGCTCCCGGTCGCGGTATTCCTCCACGGCAACCACGGCACTTGCGGCAAATTCGACAAGGAACTCCAGGTCCGTGTCGATTCCGGGGCTACCTATACGGATACGGGCAAGTGCGGGGCGGGCGAGGTCGTGGTGCCGAACCATCTTGGCTACGAGTACCTGGCCAAGCAACTCGCCTCGTGGGGGTACATCGTCGTCTCCATCAACGCGAACCGCGGCATCACTGCTGGTATTGGTGACGAGGGGGATTGGGGACTCAACTTGATGCGCGGCCGGCTCATCTTGCGTCATCTGGCGCTCTTGTCCGACTGGAACAGTGGGGTCGGCAAGATCCCGGTGCCGGAGACGCTCAAGTTCAAGCCGCTCGGAACGATGGATCTGTCGCAGGTCGGCCTGATGGGGCACAGCCGCGGTGGCGAGGGGGCCCGCGCGGCGATCCAGCAGTTTCGCGACGCGGCCAGTCCCTACCCGGCTCTGATCCGTGGCCTATCGATCAAGTCGGTCTTCGAGATCGGCCCTGTCGATGGTCAGACTGACCGTGTCCTCGACGCAGACGGGGTCAACAGCATGATCCTGCTGCCCGCCTGTGACGGTGACGTTCTGAACCTCCAGGGCTTGAAGGTCTTCGACCGCACCTTCCTGAGCAGGAAGCCGGACGCGTCGAAGACGTTCCACGGCACCGTCTATGTTTGGGGCGCCAACCACAACGCCTACAACACCGAATGGCAGACGTCGGATTCGCCGGGCTGTTCCGGCACCGACGCCCTCTTTCAGCCGGCCGGTCGCTCCAAGCCGCAGCAACTGACGGCTGTTCAGACCTTGATCCCCTTCTTCCGCGCCACGGTCGGCGCCAAGGCGGACCCGTCGCTGGCAGCGCAGTTCGACCCGGCCAACTCACTGCCGTCGCCCCTCCTCGACATTACCAATGTCGATCGAGGTTACCTGCCGGCACCGGTGGGCGACGCTGTGCAGAAACTCGAGACGTTCTCACAGCAGACCGGCAAGAGCGACACCGGCATCCCCACCACGTCCAGAGGTGTTGAGGTGGTGCATCAGCGCCCTGGCAGTACCGAGTGGTGGTTCGAGCACGAGCCGGAAGCCCGGGTCGCGACCGTGTCGTGGACCGCAAATTCCAATCTGAGTAAGATGTTTCAGGTGAATTTCAGCCCAGCCAAGGACATGTCGGCGTTCAAGACCCTCTCGTTCCGCACCACGTTGCGCTGCTTCGGCGAGATCTGCGACTTCCCCGCTTCGGCCGACGGAGAGTTTGCTTACGGCGTGCGGCTTCTCGACGGCAACGGCCAGGCCTCGAGGACATATCTCACCAGCCGGGACGTGCGCATCAGCCGGCCGGTCGGAATGTCGGATACTCTTCACCCGATTCTGTACACCGTCCAGGTTCCGCTGTCGGCTCTGAGCGGGGTAGACCTGAGTCAGATCACGGCGCTACGCTTTACCTTCCATGACCAAAAGATCGGTACCGTGGATATTGGCGACGTGATGCTGTTGAAATCCGATCCGGCGCCTGCACAGGCCATTGCCCAGAGCTCGGTAAAGAGCCCAACGGCTTGGATGGCCGCCGCCAAAGTTCAGGCGATCTCCATGCCTCCGCACGATCCCGCGGCCGACGCTAACACCATGACGATCGTGCGCAAGCCCTCTTCCGCTCGGGCGACCTCCGCAGGGGCATCGCGCAGTGCACCGATGGTCGACATCGTGGTCACTTCGAAGCGGCCATTTCCTTTTACCAACGCCTTTCCCCGGTTCAAGGTGGGTAACAAGACCATCCCCGGCGGCACGATCGGGCCTGACGGCAAGACGATGACGATCAGCATCCCCGAGGCGACATTCAACGAGCTTCCGACCGGTGCTGACGTCTCGCTCTCTCTCCTGGCAAGTGCTCCCCCTTGGAAGTTCGGGCCGCTTAAAAAGTAGGTCGTCAGATATTTCTTAACTGAGGACAAAATCGAGGGCATTCACAATGTGGTATTGTGAATGCCCTCGATTTAATGCTGTGCAGACTTGAGAAAAATTCTAGGTTATCAAAATTATATACCCGCAAGACTGAATGGTGGCCTGCAGGTTTGCTTGCCTTGTTGCGAGAACCTTGCCGGTTTTGAGTCGCACCAACCCGGCCACCGACGCGGTGGTCCGCCTCGCCGATATGGGCGTCGAGCCCTACCTCATCGCCGCGAGCCTGCGCGGCGTCCTCGTCCGGTGCCTGTGCGAGCGGTGCCGCCGGCCGGCTCCCGAGCGCACCGCCGAGGTGCGCGACCTGTGCCGCGCCCGCGGGCTGACCGCGCCGGAAGGGACCGACTATCACCGCGCGGTGGGGTGCCCCACCTGCGGCGGCAGCGGCTTCCACGGCCGCGCGCGCCGACCTCCTCGCCGAGTCCTGGTCCGCAGTTGAGCGTTACTTTCCGCCCGAGGCGGTACTGCGGCGCAGCCTCGAGCTTCCGGCCACGGCGCGCCTCTATCTCGGCCCGATCCTGGCGCACCGCCTGGAACGCCTGACGCCGTGACGCCCCGACCGGATCCTGTACGGTTACCGCGTGGTCCACGAGGAGGCCGAGACGATCGGCGTCGAGTTCGCGGCCGTCCCGAACCACATCGCCGCCGGCCGTCGATCCGCCATCGAGGCCCTCGGCCTCGGCCTGACCGCGCTGGTGCCATCCGAGCGTGCCTGCCGCCAGCAGGGTCGTCGGCACAAGCCCCTGCTCGAGGTCGGTCGCCAACTCGCCCTGCAGGCGCGCCGCTGGGTGCCGGGGCGCGACCTCGTGCCGGTGGGCGACGGCGGCTTCTCGGCCCTCAGGTTCCTCGACGCGATGCGCCGCAGCCACGTCACCGCCATCACCCGCCTGCGGCTCGACGCGGCCCTCTACGATCCTGCCCCGCCGCGGCCGCCCGGCACAATCGGACGGCCACGCACGAAAGGCGTGCGCCGGCCCACGCTCGCCCAGACCCTAAAGCTGCTTAGTGGATAATACTATGCTCTGCAGGGGGCGCGCTTACGTCTTTCGAATATTTTCCGCCGGATCAACGCTACCTGGCAGAATATGCGCTTGATGGATTTGCTAAAAACCAACGTCCAGAAAGACAATATCGGCGACGTAGCCGATATTGTGTCGGTCTTGCCGCCGATGGATGCTGCGGCATGAGCAATCTTTTTCGCCGAAGCGACGATTTGTTCATAGCTAAGTTGAATGTCTGCCGTTCTGTTATGGCTAAATTTTTACGGGAAAATCTTTGCAATCCGCAGCTGGAGGAATGTCGACTGCTTTGTCCCATTTTCGACAATGAAGTCCTGGCCAATCATCGCCTGGATTTGAAGGGTCGGCTCAGGAAAATAGGCGACCGCGAGACGGCCATATTGGGTCGCCTGTGAATTTCGCAGTGACGTCTGCTCGAAGGACTGGTTGCCACCGATCTTGCCGCCGAGGCCGCCGCCGACTTCCAAGGCAGGATTGATCTTGTATCGCAGATAGGCCTGCAATTCGAATTGAGGGTCCTGCGAGAGCCGACCGATGCCGCCGAGGTTGTAGCGTGTGTTGTCCGAGTAAAAGGCGACATCGCCGATCAGGTCGAGCGACCAAACCGGATTGAAGTGCTTGACGTAGGCCGCTTGAATGACCCCCTGCCAGCGATTGGTTCCAAAATTCAGCGCCTTGTTCTCGTCATACGTCCCCGTCGGGGCGATGAGATAAGGTGTGATGGCGAAGACATCGTTGAATTCGGTATTGAGTTTGAACTTGAAGGCGGTGGCCATGATGAGATCGCCCACGCCGCCCGGCGATCCAAGGGGTGACAGCACGCCGCCGGTCGAGATCGCCCCAACCGGGAGGAGGAATTGCGGGTCGACCGTCACGCCCGGGGCGATTTCATAAACATGCAACAGACGGATGATGCCAACATTCGTCTCGAGCTTCGCATCTGATGTCGTTTTGGCACCCCGCGCGTAGGCTTCGTCTCCACGGCCATGCTGATAATACAGCAATCCGATTGTCGCCCCGGAGGGGAACTGTTCGTAATCGCCGGGATTCGCTTCGAGCGCCTCGACACTAAAGTTCATGCATGCGGATAGAGCAGCCGAAATCAGGCTCAGGCCAAATCTTGATTTCATGAGAGACCCCTCGACCCCAGATCAAATGTCGGGGTTTTCTTCAGGGTCAGCATCCGGATTTTCTGCCTGCGGTCTTTATCCGCAACCATCTTTCGTTGTTCGATTCCTGCTGAAGCCGGCCGGGCGAGGGGGAACAGGCGTTCGCAACGATTTGATCGTCTCGATCCATCCGAAGGGATGGCCGGCCGACGGGAACTCGTCCAGGCTCCGTGTCATGGCCGGGGCAGTAAGAAGAGCGCTCAATCGATCCTCTGATCTGCAGTCGTCTTGCGGACCACATCCATTTCCAGAGGCTGGAGACGTCTCTTCGGAGCAAACCGCAGCGACTATTTCTGCGCGGACGCCCGCATCTGGGCTGGGGTCACGCCCATCGCCTTACGAAAGGCGCGCGTGAAATTCGCTTGTGACGAGAAGCCGATCGCCGCTGCGATCTCGGAGATCGGTGTATCCTCGGTCATGAGCCGATGCTTGGCGCGTTCGAGCCTGCGGCCACTCACATACTCGTATGGGGTCCGTCCCGTCGCCGCGCGGAAACTGCGGGTGAAATGCGCCACGCTCATGCAGGCGGCCGATGCCAGATCGGCGACAGCAAAGTCCTCGAAGAGGTGAGCGGTGATGTAATTCTCGACCCGTTCCAGGCGTCGTCGATCGAGGGGCTTGTCGCCGCTCTCCGGGATGCGGATGGTCGCGGCCGAATAGCGATGCACGAGATGGGCCGCCAGCGCGATTCCCAGTGTTTCGATGAGAAGACGCCCGGCTGCGGTTTCGTGCTCCATTTCATCGAGGACGCGAGAGGCAACGTATTCGATGAAAGGATCCTGCGGGATCACATCGTAGCGCAATTCACACCGGGCTGGGTCTATGTCGAGATCCCGCAGCATCGTCTGCTCGAAGGGGTGAGCCGGCATGAACATATGCAGGCAATCGACCATCGGATCGGCAATATTGATATAGTTTTCCTCGATCCCGGCCGGGCAGAGCCAAATCGTGCCGCGATGGCCGTGAGTCTTTTGACGCCGTCCGTCCCCGACGCGTTCGACGAAGGTGCGACCGCCCAACTGGACGGCAATTTCGGTATCGCGTGGGGTGAGGGACGGGAGCTCGCCGGGCATATGGCTCCAGCGTTCGGCGTGCAGAGTCGACCAGCGCAAATCGTTGGAGGTGTCGAGCAACCGGCCTGTCACGTACTTGTCGACCGAATGGCCCAGCATGGCTCCCTCTCTCGCGTCAGCACTTGGAATTGCTCCAACCGGTGCACAAACCGCGCCATTGAGCCTGAGGTCTGGAAAGACCACCCGTTCCGCCAGGCTTGAGGACCGCAGTCGAGGAATACGAAGGCGCAGGTCCCGATAATGCCCGCGGCCTCGTTTATTGGCACGCTCTCCTCCTGTTCCAGAGTTACTCAACCGGAGAGTGGATATGGCTCGCGAAGTCGTCATCGGCGCATGCCCGCACGATTGCCCCGATACCTGCTCGATCCTCACGACGGTGGAGGACGGCAAGGCGATCGCTGTCAGGGGCAACCCGGATCATCCCTTCACCAAGGGGCGCCTCTGCGTGAAGGTCAACGATTACCAGAACCGGGTTTATAGCGACCAGCGCGTGCTCTATCCGCTGAAGCGCGTCGGTCCGAAGGGAAGCGGCCAGTTCGCGTGCATCACCTGGGACGAGGCTCTGGACGAGATCGCGGGCCGTTGGAAGGCCATCATCGCCGAGAGCGGCGCCAAGGCGATCCTACCCTACAGCTATCTCGGCACCCAGGGCATCATCAACGGCCTCAACGTCGGCGATCCCCTCTTCAACAAGCTCGGCGCCACCGTTTGCGAGCGTACCTTCTGCGATTCGGGGGCCTGTACCGCCTACATGATGACGATCGGGCATACGCCGGGGGTGGACCCCGAGAGTTTCGTCCACTCCAAATACATCATCCTGTGGGCCTGCAACACGCTCAGCACCAACTCGCACCACTGGCCGTTCATCGAGCAGGCCAAGCGCAACGGCGCCAAGCTCGTCGTCATCGATCCCGTCCGCACCCGCACGGCGCGGCTCGCCGATTGGCACATCCCGATCCGGCCCGGCACCGATGGCGCCCTGGCGATGGCGATGATGCACATCATCATCAAGGAAGGGCTCACGGACCGCGATTACATCGACAAACACACGATCGGGTTCGACGAGCTCGCCGTGCGGTGTGAAGCCTACACGCCGGAATTCGCCTCGGCCGAGACCGGTATCCCGGTCGAGGACATCCTGAAGCTCACCCGCGAATACGCCACGACGCCAGCGGCCGTGGTGCGGATCGGCGTGGCGGTCGAGCGCCATGCGGGCGGCGGCCAGACCGTCCGGGCGATCGCCTGCCTTCCGGCGCTGGTCGGCGCCTGGAAGCATGTCGGCGGCGGCCTGCTCCAATTGCCGATCTGGGCCTTCCCCGTGAATTGGGCCGGCCTGATGCGGCCGGATCTCCAGCCGGAATCGATGCGGGTCGTCAATTCCTGGCGCCTCGGCCCGGCTCTCACCGACGAGATGCCCCTCGATCCGCCGATCCGCGCGCTGTTCGTCTACAACGCAAACCCGATGGCGATGGTCTCGCAGCAGCAGACGATCGAGCGCGGTCTCGCACGCGAGGACCTGTTCACGGTGGTCAGCGAGCATTTCCTCACCGACACCGCGCGCTACGCCGATATCGTGCTGCCTGCCACGACCCAGCTCGAGCAGGAGGACATCATGTTCTCCTGGGGGCACCTGTATCTGTCCTACAACAACCAGGCCATCGCCCCACTCGGCGAAGCTGTGCCCAACACCGAACTGTTCCGCCGACTCGCCAAGGCGCTCGGGATCGACGATCCGTTCTTCTTCCGGTCGGACGACGAGATGATCGAAGCCTCGATGGATTGGTCGAGCCCGGTCCTCGCCGGGATCACGCTCGATGAGCTGAAACAGAAGGGCTACATGCGTCTGACGATGGACGCGGCCGATTCCTGGGCGCCCCATCGCGATGGCAACTTCCCGACCGCCTCCGGCAAGTGCGAGTTCAAGTCGAGTCTGTCCGAAGGCGGAAACTTCGTAGTGCCGTTGTTCCGCCAGGGCTATGGCGGCGATCAGGCGGGTGAGCCGGTCGATCCGCTGCCGCACTATCTGCCACCGAACGAGAGCCGCCGCACCGCGCCGGCGCTGGCCGAGCGCTTCCCCCTCAGCCTGATCTCGCCGAAAAGCCACGCGTTCATGAACTCGAACTACGGCAACCTTCCGGCTCAGGTGGCGCAGGCGGGCGAGCAGCAGGCGGTGCTCCTGCACCCGGAGGATGCCGCGCCCCGTGGCATCGGCGCGGGAACGCCGATCCGCGTGTTCAACGAACGGGGCGCCTTCGAGGCCTTCGCCACCCTGTCGGCCGACGTGATGCGCGGGGTGGTCGTTGCCCCGGCGGGCTTCTGGCAGCGCTCCAACCAGCGCGGGCCGACCGTCCACGCCCTGACGCCCCCGGCCTTCGCCGATCTCGGCCGTGCCCCGACCTTCTCGGACATGCTCGTGGACGTAGCCGCCGCCTGACGGCCCTCTCAGCCTCCCGTCAATGCCAGAGTGAGTAAGACGTCCATGGCTTATGTCGTCACCGATGCGTGTCGAGGGTGTCGTTACACCGAATGCGTCACCGTCTGCCCCGTCGAATGCTTCCATCTCGACGAGCAGATGACCTACATCGACCCTGAGAACTGCATCGATTGCGGCGGGTGCGCGCCGATCTGCCCGGTCGGCGCGATTCACCCGTCCTGGCAGATGCCGGCGGGCAAATCCGATTGGGTCGAGATCAATCGCCTGCGGGCGGCCGAGACCCCGGTGATCGCCGCCAAGATTCCGCCGTTGCCCGGCGCCGACGAGCAGGCAAGGCGGCTGGCCTCATGAGTGCGCTCGCCCGCATCGCAGTGGTCGGAAGCGGTCCTGCCGGCTTCTACGCGACCGAAGCGCTCCTGCGCTCCGGCGTGCCGGTGGCAGTGGACATGTTCGAGCGCCTGCCCGCTCCGTTCGGGCTGGTCAGGTTCGGCGTCGCGCCGGACCACCCGAAGTTGAAGCAGGTGACCACGGTGTTCGACCGGATCGCCGGCCTCCCCGGCTTCCGCTTCATCGGCGGGGTCGAGGTCGGGGCCGATGTCGGCGTGGCCGAACTCAGCGCCTGCTATCATGCCGTCATCCTGGCGAACGGCGCCTCCCTGGACCGGCGAATGGGCATTCCCGGCGAGGATCTGGCCGGCAGCCATCAGGCGGGCGCGTTCATCGGCTGGTACAACGGTCATCCCGACGCGGCCCACTTGAGCTTCGATCTCTCGGCGGAGCGGGCGGTGGTGATCGGACACGGCAACGTGGCGCTCGACGTGGCCCGCATCCTCCTCAAGACCGCTGACGAGTTGCGCCATACCGATATCGCGGCCCATGCGCTGAACGCCTTGGCGGAGAGCCGGATCCGGGAGGTTCAGATCGTCGGGCGCGGCGGCGTCGAGCGCGCACGCTTCTCCCCCAAGGAACTCGGTGAGTTCGGCGATCTGCTCGATTGCGAAACGGGGCTCGACCCCGATGATCTGCCCGAGGGCATTCCGGAGCCGTCGATCGACGCCGGCGTGGAGGCACGCGCCGTCGCTCCGATCCTGCGTGGTTTCGCCGACGCACAGGGCGGTACGGGCAAGCGGCGGCGTTGTCTGATCCGTTTCGGGCTGGAGCCCGTCCGCCTGGCAGGCAAGGACCACGTGCAAAGCCTGCAGCTGCGCCGGCCCGGCTCGGACAGAACGATCGACCTCGATTGCGGCCTCGTCATCTCCAGCATCGGGCGCCGGACCGCGCCGGTGCCGGGCGTCCCCTACGATGCGCGGGCGGGCATTCACGCCAATCTCGGTGGGCGGATTCAGGCGGAGGGCGTGCCGGTGCCCGGTCTCTACACCTGCGGCTGGAGCAAGCGCGGCCCCCACGGCACGATCGGGACGAATCGCGCCTGTGGCGTGGAGACGGCCACGGCCTTGCTCGCCGACCTCGCGTCTCTGCCGGCTCCGATCGGGAGCGCGGATGCCCTGGTGGCCAGCCTCGCGAAGCGGACCGGGCACACCCTCGATTATGCCGCCTGGCGCCGGATCGAAGCCGCCGAAGCCGCCCGTGGCCGAGCGGCTGGAAAACCCCGCGAGAAGTTCGTGACGCGCGCAGAGATGCTCGCGGTCGCGGGCGTGGCGGCTTGAGATGGCAGCACAGACGGCGACCTCGACCTGCGGGCTCATCGACAGCTTCGGACGACGCGTGACTTATCTGCGTCTCTCGGTCACCGACCGGTGCGACCTGCGCTGCGTCTACTGCATGTCGGAGGACATGACCTTTCGCTCTCGACGGGACATCCTCAGCCTGGACGAATTGGCTCGGTTGGCGCGTTTGTTCATTGCCCGCGGCATCGACAAGCTGCGCATCACCGGGGGGGAGCCGCTGGTGCGGCCCGGCATCCTCGGCCTGTTCGAGGAACTCTCGCAGCCGCTCCGGGACGGCTCGCTGCGCGAACTGACCCTCACGACGAACGGAACGCAACTCGCCCGCTTCGCCGATGATCTGGCCCGGACGGGGGTGCGCCGGATCAACGTCTCGCTCGACACCCTCGACCCGGAGCGCTTCCGGATGCTGACCCGTGGCGGTTCCCTCGCCAAGGTGCTGGAGGGGATCGCCGCGGCCCGCGCGGCGGGGCTCGCGGTCAAGCTCAACGCGGTCGCATTGAAGGACGGGACGGAGGGCGAGATCGACGAGCTCGTCGCCTTCGCCCACGACCGAAGCATGACCCTGAGCCTCATCGAGACCATGCCGCTCGGTGATGTCGGCATCGATCGCCTCGATCAGTACCTCCCCCTGGACGCCTTGCGCCGGCGGATCGAGGAGCGCTGGACGCTCATCGACGTCCCGATGCGAAGCGGCGGCCCGGCCCGCTACGCGCGTGTCGCGGAGACGGGCGGCCTGATCGGTTTCATCACCCCGCACACGCACAACTTTTGTGCGGATTGCAACAGGGTACGGATCACGGCGTCGGGCACGTTGCACACGTGCCTGGGCCAGGACGACGCGACGGACCTGCGGACACTCCTGCGAACCGGCGGCACGGACGACGATCTCGTGAGAATCATCGACGTGGCCCTCGGCCGTAAGCCCAAAGGCCACGATTTCGTTTTGAGCCGTGGCGCAGCCACCCAAATCGCGAGAAAGATGTCTGAGACCGGCGGGTGATGCTAGACATGTCTATACTATTGATGAGCATGTTGTGGAGATTTTAGCTTTGGACTATATTTCGCTAATTTATTATCTAAGGATTTTACGGCAGATTAACGTTGCGAAAGATCGAAGCGCGTCAGCGGCAAATCACCCTCAGCGGACCTGCGGCGAACCAAGCATACGGCCATGATCAACGGCTAGCCGTTCTTCATGTCGGGCGTCTGCGCCGTCGTGAACCCGACGACCATCTTCACGCCGGTCTTGCCGTCGTCGACGAGCCGGAGGTCGTTGTTGCAGGAGGCGGCTTGTCCGTTGATCTTCAGTTCGAGGCAATGCCCCGCGTTCACGTCGTCGACGGGTGGGTTGGCTAGCGCTGCCTCGGCTGACCGCATGGCAAGGGCGAGCGCGATCATCGTCCGCTTCATGGGAGATCAGATTCCTGATGGGGTGGGAGGCGTGCTGCCGGGCTACTTGGCCGGATGGTGTCGATGGGGGTTGACCCCATCGCTACTCGTTCAGCGCCGCTTGAGGGTGCCGCCGAAGTCACAGGACGGTCCGTGGAAGTGGTCGCAGTTTTCCGAAGTCACCTGCACGCGGCTGCGATCGCCGTTGTAGCGAACCGTGATCTCGCAGACCTCGTTGGGCTCGCCCGCCTTCACCCTGAGACGAAGAGTGCTCGCGTCCAGCTTCCTATCGGTACCGCGAATTTTGCCAATGCATTGGTTCGGGATCGCAGTATCCACGATCACCAGATACGCGCTGTTCTCGTCATCTCTATCGAGGGCGAGCACTTGGAGTTCGAGGCGGCCGTCGCCACGTCCCTGTAAGCGACCTTCGAGTCTCAGAACTGCGGAAGCGCTTGACGTGAGTAGAGCCCCGATGGCTGCCAAACCGATATCCGCAAACGGCGGCGAGCGGGCTTAACCCAGCGGGAAGTCGCCGCGCGGGCGAATGTCGAAGGCATTGCGAGTATCCTCTGCGGTCGGGAAAGCCGACAGAGGGGATTCACGTTGGCCCGCCTGAAATTTAAAGCGCCGCGTTGATTCTTGGTGTGGCGGACCGCCGCATGCTGTCGATGGCGCTGTAGACTGAGCCCTTAGGTGCATGGCCCGGTACGCCAATGAAGGGAGCTCGTGAGCTTCGGGTTTGCGCCATAAGTGGAAGTTGGCCGCCTGCCCGGAAGCAGACGTTCCCCCAATGCATACAGGTCGGCCAGGAAGATATCGGTCTCGATCTCGGTCATGCTGGGTCCAGGCGGTTGATCGCGTTCGAAAGTCGCCTCCCCACCATCGCTTAGAGATCGAGGATCACGCTCCCTTCCGCGCGCGAGACGCACGGGGTCATTCGGTTCTTGCGTTTCCCGACCGAGAGCACGGTATCGCGATGGATCACCGTGCCATCGCGGTAGCCGCACTCGCAGGCGCCGCAGACTCCGAGTTCGCACGAGGCGGGCTGAGAGACGCCGTGCTCGCGCAGGATGTCGAGGAGCGAACGGTCTGCAGGCACGTGAAGCAGGGTGCCTGTGGATGCGATGCGCGCCTCGAACGGCTCGGGCTTGAAGGTTTCGTCCGAGAGGGGGGCGAAGTGCTCCACATGGACCTGCTCCGGCGGCCAGCCCTGAGCGTCGAGGGCATACTGGACGGCGTCGGTGAGACGCCGCGGGCCACAGGCATAGACGTGCGTGTCCACCGTGAAGTCGCAGAGATGCGTCGGATCGAGGCGTCGACCTTCATCGGCGAACCAGCCCTGCAGTCGGTCACCGCAGATCGCGCGGACGTCCGCGAGGAGAGGCGCATGGGTGGCGGAGCGCGCACAGACATGAAGCGCGAAGTCCGCTCCTTCCGCCGCAAGCGTGCGTGCCATGGCGAGGAGCGGCGTCACGCCGATCCCACCCGCCACGAGAATATGGCGCCGTCCGTCGGGTGCGAGGGGGAAGTTGTTGCGGGGCGCGGAGACGTCGGCGACCGAGCCAACGCTGAGGTTGCCGTGCACCCAAGTCGAACCCCCGCGTCCCGCCTCCTCGCGCTTGATCGCGATCTCGTATCGCGTGCGATCCGCAGGGTCGCCGCAGAGCGAGTACTGGCGCACGCGTCCATCCGGCAGCCGAAGATCAAGGTGGGCACCGGCTGTCCAGGACGGGAGCTCCGGCCGTCGCGGATGAACCAGGGTGAGATGCAGCACGTCGGGCGTCGTCGCCATAGCCGCTGCGACCTGCATCTTCATGACGAGGCGTGCGCTCACGACCTAGTCCGCCATCTCGATGGTGTCGCCGACCCGGATGATCCCCCCGCGCTCGATCCCGCAATTGAGGCCCGAGCGGTTGTAGAGAGGCAGGTAGACCGGCTGGCCCAGGAGTTCCTCGAGGTACTTGCACGGAAAGTTGAGCCGTCCGCCGCGCAGGATCACCTCGCCCACGCGAAAGCGACGTCCCACGAGGTGGTTCAGTGGGACGCCCCGAACCGTGAGGTTGCGGCGGTGGTCGATCGGCGCGATGTGCAGAGGACCGCTTTGTAGCGGCGGGTCGTTCCGGTTGATCGCGTCCAGCGCCTCCTGCTCGATCAGCGTCACCTCACGGGTGTCGGGCTTGGGCGAATAGGTGCCCGAACCGAGATAGTAGCGGTCGCCCTCGATGCCGCGCCCGGCGACGCACCGGGCCTCGGCGCGCTCTTCCATCTCGTAGCTCGCTGCCGAAGCGGTATGGATGTTGAGCAGGCTGCCCCGCCATCCCACGGCTCCACCCGGCACGCCGACAGCGATCGAACCGGCCGGGTGCGCGAATGCCTCGACCATGCGGGGGGCTGATGCGTCCGTCATCGCGTGGCCTCCGACTGTGTCGCGAGGGCGATGGCTTCGATCTCGACCATGGCATCGCGGGGCAACCGGGCGACCTCGATCGTCGAGCGTGCCGGGGCATCGCCGGGGAAGTGCTCCGCATAGACCGCGTTCATGGCGGCGAAGTCGTTCATGTCCTTGAGGAACACGGTCGTCTTGGCGACCGTCGCCAGGCTCGCGCCACCCGCCTCCAGAACCGCCGAGAGATTGGCCAGGGAGGCCCTGGTCTGCGCCGCGATGCCGTCGGGAAACCCGCCCGTCTCCGGGTTGATCGGGAGTTGCCCGGAGGCGAAGACGAGATCGCCGACGCGTGTGGCCTGGGCATAGGGACCGGCGGCCGGAGCAGCCTTGTCCGTCTTGATGATCGTCCTGTTCATCCGTCCTCCTCGAAGCCGGCGCGGCTCCACAACATGTCTACGATACTAGATAATTATCCACTGTGAAGGAGCCGCGAGCGGCGTTTCGCAGTTCGCGACTCCGAACATCGCAAAGAGGCGGTCGCTCAGTCGATCTGCCGCCGCGCGGTCTCGGGTGAGAGGAACGCGGCGACCAGCGTCACGCAGGCCAGCACGATCAGGTAGACCGAGATCGGCCAGGTCGCGCCGCTGCTCCAGGTCAGCAGGGCGGCGGCGATGAGCGGGGTGAAGCCGCCGCTCAGGGCCGCTCCGACTTGGAAGCCAAGCGAGGCGCCGCTGTAGCGCAGGCGCGCATCGAACAGCTCCGACATCCAGGCCGCCCCCGTCCCGAACATGATGCCCTGGCCGAAGCTCAGCGCCACCGCGACGGTCAGCGTGATGATGGTCGGATCGCGGGTGTCGAGAAGCTGGAACAGCGGGAAGGCGAAGACGATGGAAAACAAGCAGGCGACGACGAACAGGGTGCGGCGGCCGTAGCGGTCCGAGAGCCATCCGAAGACAGGAATCGTGAAGAGTTCGATGATCGCCGCGACCAGGATGCCGTTGAGGATGATGCTGCGCGGCAGGCCGAGTTTCCCCGTCACGTAGGAGATCGAGAACACCGTGACGATGCTGACATAGGCGATCTCCGACACTTTCAGGCCGACGGCCTTAAGGAAGGTCCGAGGGTGCTCGGTGAGGATCTCGACGACCGGGATCTTGGCAACGGCGGCGCGCTCTTTCACACGCTGGAACGAGGGCGTCTCGTGCAGGCGAAGCCGGATGAAGAGTCCGACGCCGACGAGGAAGGCGCTCGCGAGGAACGGCAGGCGCCAGCCCCAGGCCAAGAACTCGGCTTCGGGCATCAGACCCGTCAGGGCGAAGGCTCCGATGGAGAGGATGACGCCCAGGGGATAGCCGAGCTGGACGATGCTCCCGAAGAAGCCGCGCCGATGGGCCGGTACGCTCTCGACCACCATCAGGACCGCGCCGCCCCATTCCCCGCCGATGCCGATGCCCTGGACCAGCCGCAGGGTGACGAGCAGGATCGGTGCCCAGACGCCGATCTGCGCATAGGTCGGCAGGCAGCCGATCAGGAAGGTGCCGAGGCCCATGATCATGATCGTGAGGGACAGCATGGCCTTACGGCCGATCTTGTCGCCGAAATGGCCGAAGACGATGCCGCCCAGGGGGCGTGCCAGAAATCCGACAGCGTAAGAGCCGAAGGCGGCGATCGTCCCGACGACGGGGTCGATGCTCGGAAAGAAGAGCTTGCTGAACACGAGGGCACTGGCCGTGCCGTAGATCAGGAAGTCGTACCATTCGACAGTCGTGCCGATCACGCTCGACCAGACGATCTGCCGTCGGTCCGCGAGGGACACCTCGTTCCGGTCGAGACCGCCTTCGGTTTCCATCACAATCGCCGTACTCGCCATGGCCTTCGACCCTCCACAGAACTGGAGAAAATTCCACTGATGTGGAGGCAATCGCCATGCCAGATGCTGCAGCGATCGTTTGGCGCGCCCCGGGCGCGCATGACGGCGCCCGGCCGTGCGGCGAAAGCCGGGACGTCGCGGGATGGGGCGCGTGCAAACGTCGGGACGATCCCCTATTCAGGGGCGAAGCTGACCCGAACGGCCCTACTGCCGGTCTACCGGGAGGATGGGAGTGGATGACGGCATGTCGGTGAGGGAGATGGTTGCCCCGGCTCAGACAGCGGCAGAAACGAGTCCCCAGATCTATGTGTCCGAGGAGATCCGTCGCCGCCGCAGGGAGCTCCACCTTTCCCTGGAGGCGCTCGCGACGCGCTCCGGCGTGAGCCGCTCAATGATCTCGAAGATCGAGAGGGCCGAGGCGGTGCCCTCAACCGCTGTGCTCTCCCGCCTGGCCGAGGCGCTCGGCGTGACCTTCTCGCGGTTGATGTCCCCAGCGACCGAACTCGAGGTCCTGCTGATCCCGGCGCGTCGCCAGCCCATCCTTCGGGACGAAGAATCGGGCTTCCTGCGTCGCTGCCTGTCGCCGGTCCTACCGGGCCGAGGCATCGATCTGGTCCTGAACACCCTGCCGCCCGGTGGCAGCACGGGCGAGTTCACGGCCCATCGCCCCGGCGTCTCGGAATACATCTACATCCTGCGCGGCCGCCTGCGCGCCGTGATCGGTGACCGGACCGTGATCGCGGAGACGGGGGACAGCCTGTATTTCGAAGCCGATGCCGGTCACGCTTTCACGAATCTCGGCACGGATCCGTGCGAGTATATCCTGGTGATCGATCCGTCCCGCGCTCGGTAGCGATCTTCCGTCGGAAGATCGGGGTTTCGCTTGCGTTGCAGGGAATCGGCTTGAGTATCAACCGGAGCGCATCCTGCGATGGAAGACCGTTTTGACATCGCCGTCGTCGGCCTTGGCGCCATGGGCAGCGCGGCCCTCTATCAACTGGGGCTGCGGGGCGCGAAGGCGGTCGGCCTCGATCGCTTCGCCCCGCCGCATGCCCTGGGGTCGAGTCACGGCGAGAGCCGCATCACCCGGCAGGCCGTCGGCGAGGGCCGCGACTACGCCCCCTTCGTCCTGGCTTCGCACCGGATCTGGCGCGCTCTGGAGGCGGAGACCGGGGAGACACTGTTGACCGCCTGCGGCGCCCTGGTGTTGGGGCCGGGCAGCGGTGACACCTCCCATCACGGCAAGCCGGATTTCGTCGGGCGTTCGATCGATGCCGCGCGGGCCTTCGCGATCCCGCACGAGGTCCTCGACGCAGGCGAGATCGCGCGCCGCTTCCCGCAATTCCTGAATCTCAACGGCGACGAGAAGGCCTATTACGAGCCTGGCGGCGGTTACGTTCGCCCCGAACGCTGCATCGCCGCGCAACTGCGCCGCGCCGGTGAGCTCGGCGCCGACATCCGCACCGGGACGACGGTGCTGTCGATCCTCAAAGAGCCGGGCGGAGTCCGGATCGAGACCGACCGTGGCGTCGTCCTGGCCGATCAGGTGGTCGTCTCGGCGGGAGCCTGGACCGCGCCCCTCCTGGGCTCGCCTTTCACGGACTTGCTCACGGTCAACCGCCAGCTCCTGCACTGGTACGCCCTCGATGACGCCTCGGCCTATGGCCCCGAGGCGCCGGTCTTCATCTGGATGCATGGATCCGGTGAAACGGACTACCTCTACGGATTCCCGCCTCTGCCGGGCGAGGCCCAGGTCAAGGTCGCCACCGAACAGTACGAGACCTCCACGAGGGCCGATGTCCTCGACCGCGCCGTGGGACCCGAGGAATCCGCCGCGATGCATCGGCACCACGTGGCGGGCCGGCTCGCCAGCGCGACGGCGCGGGTGACCAAGGCCGCCGCCTGCCTCTACACCGTGACCCCCGACCGCGGATTCATCATCGACCGCCACCCGCGGATGGACCGGGTCCTCGTCGTCTCCGCCTGCTCAGGGCACGGCTTCAAGCACTCGGCCGGGATCGGCGAGGCCGTGGCAAACGAGATGTCTCGGGCGAGCGGGCGCATCGATCTCGAACCGTATTCGCTTGCGCGGTTCGACCGATCCCCACAGTGATGGCCTGCCGATTGCTTGACCCGCTTGGACCGGACAAGGCAGTCTCTCTGGCGAGGGATCGTGGTACCCGGGTCTCGTACCCGGTCGCCCCGGATGTCCCAAGAAACAGGTGTCGTTTCATGCGCAAGCCGACAATAGCGTTCCTCGGCTCCAGTCTGCTTGCAGCGGCCACATCGCTTTCAGCCTCCTTGGCCACGGCCGCGGATGGAATCGAGGCGATCAAGCAGCGTGGGACGCTCATCGTCGGTGTGAAGGCGGATTACCGTCCCTTCGGCTTCCGCGATCCGAGCGGAGCGATCATCGGGCTGGAACCGGATCTCGCCGCCGACGTCGCCAAGCGCCTCGGCGTGAAGCTCGAACTCGTGCCGGTGGTCTCCTCCAACCGGATCGAGTTCCTGCAGCAGGGCAAGGTCGACCTCCTCATCGCCACGATCTCGGACAAGCCGGAGCGCCGCCGCGTCGTGCAGGCCATCGACCCGCAATATTATTCCGACTTCGTCAACGTGATGCTGCCCAAGAAGGCCAACATCACCGACTGGGCGCAGCTGAAGGGCAAGCCCCTCTGCGCAACCTCCGGCGCCTGGTACAACAAGGACGTGGCCCGTACCTACGGTGTCGAGATCGTCGCTTTCGACGGCTCGGAGAAGCCGCTCTTCGCCCTCAAGCAGGGCAACTGCCTCGGCTACGTCTACGATCAGAGCATGCTGCAGGGGAAGCTCCTCGACGCCGACTGGAAGGCGGATTACGCCCTGCCGCTGAAGGGCATCTTCGACGCCCCCTGGATGATGGCGGTGGCGCCGGGTAACAGTTCGCTGCAGACGATGATGGAGGCCACGACCAAAGACTGGATGAAATCCGGTTTCATCGTCGAGGGCGAGAAAAAGTGGGGCATCGAGCCGACGGAATACTCGAAGGCGATGCACGAGAAGTACAAGAACGCGACCAACTGAGTGTCTCTCACGAAACTCCCGCCGCGCGGTAGGGGTCAGGGCGAAAACCGGCCACGGTCGGGAGTTTCGTGAGGCATTCCGCGCAGGGCCGATCGACTCGCCGTCTTGAGGAGCACGATGGACGCCGTTCCGAACTGGTTCCGGACCCTTTACGACACGACGGGCTTCAACTTCACGGTCTTCTACGACCCCTATGATTGGGACCGCTACGTCAACGGCCTGAAGACGACCCTGCTGCTGGCGGTGACGACGATTCTGGCCAGTCTCGTCATCGGCGCCGTTGGGGCACTCCTCCAGGGTGGCCCGTCGCGGCTCCTGCGCGGAGTCGTGAACGGCTTCGTCGTGGTGTTCCGCAACACGCCGCCGTTGGTGCAGATCTTCTTTTTCTACTTCGGTCTGGGCACCCTGCTGCCGGCCGCCCAGACCGCCGACGGACTGCGCGTGCCGATCCTCGACAACGTGCAATGGGCCATCGTCTCGCTGTCGCTGTTCGCCGGAGCCTTCAACGTCGAGATCTTCCGGTCCGGCATCGAGGCGGTGCCGCGTACCACCATCGAGGCGGCCGAGGCCCTCGGCTATACCCGCCTGAAGGCCTACCTCTACATCGTGCTGCCGCTCGCTCTCCGCGTTTGTCTGCCGGCACTCAACAACAACCTCATCAACCTCCTGAAGACCACCACCCTGGCCTACGCCATTGCGGTGCCCGAGACGCTGTACGCAGTGAAGCAGATCTGGTCGGAATCGCAGAACGTGCTGGAGATGATGATCGTACTGCTGGCGACCTACGCGGTCCTCGTCGGCGTCCTCGTCTGGATCATGCATCGCTGGGAGCGGGCCCTCCGGATCCCGGGATACAGCCGGTGAGGGCGGCACCACCGAGTGCCGGCGACCTGCCGGTCCTGCTGCCGTTCCGGGTCTCGCGCACGCGGACCCGGTTCGCCCTCCGCCCGACGCAAGCGTGGCTCCTCGGGGCGTGGCTCGCCGGCCTCGTCCTCGTGGTGCCGGCCTTCGCGCAAGGGCCGGACGCCGTGCTGTCGCCGCTCCAGGTCGTCCTGCGCTGGGCGCCGCTGCTGCTGACGGGCTTTGCCTTCAACGTCGCGATCTCGCTCGTGGCGATGCTCCTCGGCACGGGGGCGGGTCTCGGGCTGGGACTCGCCCTGGTGAGCGAGGGGCCGGTCCTGCGCCGCATCGCCTGGGGCGTGACGCAGGTCTTCCGCAACGTGCCCTGGCTGGTGCTGCTGTTCTTCGTGATGTTTCTCGTGCCGTTCCAGGTCACGGTGTTCGGCTTGCGCGTGCCGCTGCCCGACTGGGTCAAGGGGACGGTGGGGTTCGCGCTGCCGGTGATGGCCAATGTCGCCGAGATCGTGCGCGGCGCCGTGCGCTCGGTGCCGGCCACCCAGTGGGAGGCGGCCGAATCCCTGGCCTTCACCCGGCGGCAGACGCTGTTCCGGATCATCCTGCCTCAATGCCTCAAGCGCATGCTGCCGCCCTGGATGAACGTCTACGCCCTGATCGCCATGGCGACGGTGCAGGCCTCCATCGTCGGCGTCACCGAGATGCTGACATTGACGGCGCAGGTTCACGCCGCCGAAGGGGGCCGGCCGGAGCTGTTCGCTCCCCTCTACGGCTTCGCCCTGCTGTGCTTCTTCCTCTACTGCTATCCGATCGACCGGCTGACCGCGCGCCTGGAGCGGCGCTTCGAGACGGCATGAGGCCAGTGTTCCCTATGGTGCGTCCCCGATGCTGAAGGTTCCGACCGCCAATGCGCCAATCATCCAGCTGCTCGACGTGCACAAGTCCTTCGGCGAAGCCGAGGTACTCAAGGGCATCAGCTTCGACGTGCGTCGGGGTGAGGTCGTCTGCATCATCGGGCCGTCCGGCTCGGGCAAGTCGACGCTGATCCGCTGCATCAACGCCCTCGTTCCAGTCACCTCCGGCACCATCCGGGTCGACGGGATCGAGGTGGCCGACCCGAAACTCGACAAGCTGGCCCTGCGGCGCAAGGTCGGCATGGTGTTCCAGCAGTATAACCTGTTTCCGCACAAGACGGCGCTGCAGAACGTCATGATGGCGCCCATCCACGTGCTGGGCCAGGACAAGCGGGAGGTCGAGGCCCGGTCACGGGCGCTCCTTGCCAAGGTGCGGCTCGCCGGCAAGGAGGCGGCCTATCCCGGCGAGATGTCGGGCGGGCAGCAGCAGCGCGTGGCCATCGCCCGCTCGCTCGCGATGCGGCCGGACGTGATGCTGTTTGACGAGGTCACAGCCGCCCTCGATCCCGAGACGGTCAAGGAGGTGCTGGTCACCATCCGCGAGTTGGCCGAGGAGGGCATGACCTGCCTCCTCGTCACCCACGAGATGAACTTCGCGCGCGAGGTCGCCGACCACGTCTACTTCACCGATCGCGGTGTCATCGTCGAGCACGGGCCGCCCGAGACTTTGTTCTCGTCCGCCGTCGATCCGCGCACGCGGCGATTCCTGTCCCAGGTTCTCTAGAAACCCATTCAAGCCTATTCAGACGAGCTTCGAGGTCGGGGCTTTGGCTGCACACCCCGGCGGGCTTAACGTTTCATTGCCGAGCGTTGCACGAAGCCGGCGCGGCGCGGAGCCCGTCAATATTGGGCACGGACGACAAGGTCGGCCTCAGACGCGATCCCTCGTCTATCTCCCGAGCAACTCATCAGGTTCCTGACCCAGCCCATAGCTTGCACGAGATCCTCCGCGGAGCGGGTCGAGATGCCCAGGATGTAGGCCTTCTGGATCACCGCCGTCAGTGTTCCTCATCCTGAGCTTGTCGGAGGGGTCGGCCGTGCGCTGCGGCTTCAGGAGGCCGGGAAGGCACACCCCTTGCGCAGCCCTCCCACGCCGTCAGCCGCTCGGCCGCAAAGACGATCATCGCGGACCACCCCGCGCGCTACATCACCGCCCTACATAACTGCCTTCCGAGACAAGTAAAAAATAACATTGCGCTGATCTGCAGGGCGACCAATCGGTAATAATCAGTGTTATGGTTTGATCTGCCTGAATAAATAGACAGGAGTGGATAATCAATATCTTGGGCGCTTCAAGGCATCGATAGGCATCTGAAGCGCGACCGGACCGATTGAAGGCTCCACAATGGGTCGATCACTCGTGGGAACGGGATTGCCCGGCCCCGCGACGATGCCTGCGCGTTCACAGTCGCGAGCTTCATCGAGACACGGATGCGGCGGACGTTGCACGGCAATCACCCCAGCAACTCATCTTTGCCCCGACGCTGTTGGTTGGCTGCAGTGATCTTCTTCATCAGGCGGATCAGGGTCGCTTGCTCGTCTTCCGAGAGGGATTCGAGCGTCGCGTCGTGCGCCTGTCGTGCGGCCGCCTCCATCCGGCTCAGCAAGACGCGGCCGGCCTGAGTCAACCGGCAGCGTTGAGAGCGCCGGTCGGTCGGTGAAGCAGAGCGTTCGACGAATCCGCGTGCTTCCAGACGTTTGATGGCGCCGGTCGTCGTCGTACGGTCGAGAGCCACAGCATTGGCTAAGGTTGTCTGATCGGCTTCGCCGCATTCTGCCAGTAAAGAGAGCAGGCTGTACTGCAGCGGAGTGATACGGAAAGCGCCACAACGCTCTGAAAAGAGGCTGACGTGAATCTGATGAAGGCGCCGGATGAGAAATCCCGGCCGCTCCGGCAAAAGCCAAGGTGTTCCGATGGGCTGAAGAGCCTCCGGTGATGGCGCCGCATTCGCTTCAGCCAGCCCGCTTTCGTTCATCCGCGTCTCGTCTCCCGCTCCCGATCCGAAGCCCGGACCGTTCCTGGCACGTAACATGCATTGGCAGATATACGAAGCATGCTTCGCATTTCCTTGGTCACGTCCGTGCGAGGCAAGGCGAAGGCCGACACGCGACGATGGAGGAGACGGAATGGACGCTGGTCGCTACGACATGCTGCTGCGCGGCGGACGGGTCATCTGCCCGGTTTCCGGCATCGACGGCATCAAGGACGTCGCCATCCGTGACGGGCGGATCGCCGCCGTCGAGGACCACATCGTCCCCTCCTCGTCGACCGAGGTGGTGAACGTCCAGGGCAAGCTGGTCCTGCCGGGGATGATCGACACCCACGGCCACGTCTACCAATACGTCACAGGCCGGTTCGGACTGCCGCCCGACATGGTCGGCGTGCGCTCAGGGGTGACCACGGTCATCGACCAGGGCGGCGCCTCCTGCATGACCCTGCCGGGCTTTCGCCACTTCGTCTCCGAGAAGGCCGAGACCCGGATCTACGCGTTCCTCTCCGCCTATCTGGTCGGCGGCCTCGAAGGGCACTTCTATCCGAACCTCTACAGCCCGGACGGAGTCGACATCGACGCCACGGTGAAGTCGGCGGTGGAGAACCGCGACCTCGTGCGCGGCATCAAGGGGCACGCCGAGATCGGGGGCTTCGCCCGCTGGGGCATCAAGGTGATGGAGATGGCGGCCGAGATCAGCCGCCGGGCCGACCTGCCCCTCTACGTGCATTTCGGCCAGCTCTGGGGCCTGCCCGAGAGCGGCGCCAACGGCGAGGACGCCAACACCATCATGGAGCGGGTGATCCCGCTGCTGCGCCCCGGGGATTTCCTCGCCCACCCGTTCACGCGTCATCCGGGCGGCTTCATCAACGAGGAGGGCGTCGTCCACCCGATCATCCGGGCGGCAATGGATGCGGGCCTCCGGGTCGATGTCGGGCATGGCAGCCACTTCTCATATCGGGTGGCCCGCGCCTCCCTGCCGGCGGGCGTCGTGCCCTACACGTTGGGCGCCGACATGCACGGCTACAACACCGAGGTGCCGCGACCGGCGGGCACGCCCGAGGAGCACCACGACGACGAGAACCACCCCTTCCTCGGCCAGGCCCGCTTCAGCCTGACCCAGGCCATGAGTTCGATGATGGCGTTGGGCCTCAGCCTCGAAGAGGTGGTGCCCATGGTGACGAAGCATCCGGCCGAGATGCTGGGCCTGTCCGACCGGATCGGCGCCCTGACGCCGGGCTTCGCCGCCGACGTCTCGGTGCTGCACGACCATCGCGGTCGCTTCCTGTTGCGCGACAACGAGGACACGCAGGTCATCGCCCAGCGCCTGCTGCAGCCGGCCTTCTGCCTGCGCGCCGGCCGCCGCTTCGACGCCGACTCGCCGATCCTGCCCAGCGCCATCGCGGCCTGACCCTGGCACTCGAAGGAGACGACCGCATGAGGGCCGATCCGTCCCCGCTGCCGCCCGACCCCCGGCGCGATTGGTCCCGCCTCGACCGGGCGGCGCGGGACGCTGCCTACGACAACAACGCTGCGGTGCCCGATGCCGCCGCCCAGGCCGCTGCGCGGAACGCGGCCTCCGCAATCTACCGCGCCGCGCATCCGGGCGCCCTCGACATCCCCTATGCGCCCGAGCCGCGCACGGCCCTCGACCTCTATCCGGCGACAAACCCGGCGGCGCCCTGCCTCGTCTTCATTCATGGCGGCTATTGGCAGCGCAATTCCCCTGACCTGTTCGCCTGCTTCGCCGAAGGTCCCGCCGCTGCCGGCTGGTCCGTGGCGATGCCCGGCCACACCCTCGCCCCCGAAGCGAGCCTGACGCAAATCGTCGAGGAGATCGGCTTGTGCCTCGACTGGCTGGCAGAGCACGGGCCGGCTCACGGCGTTGCCGGTCCGTTGGTGATCGCCGGCTGGTCGGCGGGGGCGCATCTCGCGGCGATGCAGCTCCATCATCCGGCCGTTGTGGCAGGGCTCGCGATTTCGGGCGTCTACGAACTCGGGCCCATCCGTGACACCGGCCTGAACGATGCCCTCTCACTCACCGACGCTGAGGTCGCGGCCTTCTCACCCCTGCGCCTGCCGGTGATGGGGAAACCCTTGGCCATTGCTTATGGCAGCGCCGAGCGCCCGGCCCTCGTCCACGACGCCCGTGACTTCCATGCCCTGCGCAGCGCCCACCACGCGCCGGGGCCGCTCGTCCCCGTGGCGGGGGCCGAACACTTCTCGATCTTGAACGAACTGCGTCGTCCCGGCGGCGTGCTGGTGCGCGCCGCGATCGACCTCATCGAGGGGAGACACGCATGAGCGACGCGAACGGCCTCACCGAGGGCGTCGGCGCCCGCCTGCCCCGCAAGGAAGACGACCGCCTGATGCGCGGGCGCGGACACTATGTCGGCGATCTGCGCCTGCCCGGCCTGCAGGATGTCGCCTTCGTCCGCAGCCCCCTGGCGCATGCCCGCATCCGGGCGATCCACGTACCTGACGCGTTTCGCGGGCAGGTGTTCACGGCGGCCGACCTCGCGGACGTGCAGCCGATCCGGGCCGTCTCGGGGCTCGCCGGCTTCAAGGTCTCCGAGCAGCCGGTCCTGGCCAAGGACAAGGTCCGGCAGGTCGGGGAATTGCTGGCGATCTGCCTCGCGCCGACGCGGGCGCAAGCCGAAGACATCGCTGCCGCCATCGTCCTCGACCTCGAGGAGCTTCCGGCCGTGCACGACATGCTCGCCGCCCGCGAGCCCGGCTCCGCCCTGGTCCACGAGCATTGGGGCGACAACGTTTTTCTTGAGACCCTGGTCGACGTGAACTTCACTTCGGCGCTCGACGCTCCGATCAAGGTCTCGCGCACCATCTCCACCGGACGCCAGTGCATGGCGCCCATCGAGGGGCGGGGCACGGTGGTGCATCTCGACCACCGCATGGACCAGCTCGTGGTCCACACGGCGAGCCAGATGCCGCACATCGTGCGCAACGGCCTCTCCGAATGTCTCGGGATCGAGCAGGGGCGCCTGCGCATCGTCTCGCCCGATGTGGGCGGCGGCTTCGGCTACAAGGCGATCCTGCTCGCCGAGGATGTCTGCCTCGCCTGGCTGGCGCTCCGCGTCGGCCACCCCGTGCGCTGGCTGGAAGACCGGCGCGAGCACCTCACCGCCAACGCCAATTGCCGCGAGCACCATTACCGCATCACCGCCTATGCGGAACGGGACGGCACCCTCCGGGGCATCGATTGCGAGGCCACGGTCGATTCCGGTGCCTACTCGGCCTACCCGTTCTCCGCCTGCCTGGAGGCCGCGCAGGTGGCCAGCATCCTGCCCGGCCCCTACGACTTCCCGGCCTATCGCTGCCGGACCTGGTCGGTGGCCACCAACAAATGCCCGATCCTGCCCTATCGCGGGGTCGCCCGGACCGGCGTGTGCTTTGCCCTGGAACTGATCCTCGACGCGGTGGCGGCCGAGGCGGGCATCGAATCCTGGACGGTGCGCGAGAAGAACCTCGTGCGGGCCGAGCAGATGCCCTTCGACAACATCACCGCCAAGCATTTCGACAGCGGCGACTACCCGCAGGCGTTGAGACGCGCCCTCGCCGCCATCGACGTCGACGCCGTTCGGGCGCGCCAGCGGACACCCGAGGCCGACGGGCGCCGCATCGGCCTCGGACTCTCGATCTATTGCGAGCAGGCGGCGCACGGCACCTCGGTCTATTCCGGCTGGGGCATCCCCATGGTGCCGGGCCACGAGCAGGCCGGCGCGCGGCTCACCCCCGATGGCGGCCTCGAACTCCGGATCGGCGCCCATTCCCACGGGCAGGGATTGGAGACGACCCTGGCGCAGGTGGCGCACGAAATCCTCGGCGTGCCGGTGGCTCGCACGCGCCTCGTCCATGGCGACACCGCGATGACGCCGTATTCCACCGGTTCCTGGGGATCGCGCGTCATGGTGATGGCGGGCGGCGCCGTGGCGTCGGCCTGCCGCGAGCTCAGCTTGCGGGCGCTCCGCATCGGGGCGCACCTGCTCCAGGCCGACCCGGCGGACTGCCGCTTCGAGGCGGGTCGCGTCGTCGGCCCCTCGGGCGATGTCGGCCTCGCCCAGATCGCCCACACCTGGTACCGGCGCCCGCAGGATCTGGCCCTCGATGTCGATCCGGGCGGCCTCGAA
This sequence comes from Methylobacterium bullatum, assembly GCF_014845095.1. Lineage (GTDB taxonomy): Bacteria > Pseudomonadota > Alphaproteobacteria > Rhizobiales > Beijerinckiaceae > Methylobacterium > Methylobacterium bullatum. The sequence goes on from NZ_NKUG01000092.1 coordinate 48,048, forward strand.
GTCACCGCCGGTTACAAGCCGCAACGCGATTCCGGCACCTTCTCCTACGCCGCCCATGCGGCCCTCGTCGCCGTGGACCCCGATTTAGGGGCGGTGGAAATCCTCGACTACGTCATCGTCGAGGATGGCG
>NZ_NKUG01000093.1 GCF_014845095.1 Methylobacterium bullatum
TGGGCCTGACCCTCCAACCTGGCGGTTCGACGGGACTCTCGAATACGTGGTGCATCGCCCCCGTACAGCTCCACCACGCCCAGACCCGCACCCGAGGTGACCGCCCGTCACCGACACCGCGTCGATCATCTCCTGACGCACAGCGTCCGCCACCGCCTGAAGCTGGCTCTCGGGAAGCGCGCGAAGAGCAGACGTCTCGTCAAGCCCGTCGAGGATCGAGGTTTCTATCCGTGACAATGGCTCACTCACTTCTTTGAATCTGATATCGGATCGACAGGGCGCCCCACCTGCCGCTATCGGCTTCGGGCAGGGGCCGACGATCCTGGTGATGACAACGTTCCGCGCCGCGAGGTCGTCGCGCACTATAACGCCACTATCGGTCAATACCACGCCGACGTTGCAGAGCCGCTGACCGCTTCCCAAGCTTTTGAGCGTTCGAACGGCCACGGGAGTTAAGGATTTGCGGCCGATCGATCAATGTCGAAGAATGGCTTTTCCGCCATCGACGACTTCGCTGCGAGCCGAGATGAACTGCTTTCGCCGCCTGTCCGCACTACTGTCGATGGGGCTCCTGGCCTGTGTGACGCTTTGTCCTGAACCCTTAGTGGCCTCGCCGCTCTCGATCCCGGCGCCCGTCCTCGAATTGAAGCTGCCCTGCGACAGGCTCGACGGCTGCCGGAATCCAGGCTCGTCGCAGCAACCCGACCGCCGGGTCGAGCCGTTCGGCGGCACACTCGGCCGGCCCTGCGCCTATCGCTGGCGGCCGACGCCCTCGGGCACGCGCAAGGTGCGGATCTGCCATTGAGCATTCCGGTTCGGCGGAACGGGCGGCGCTCGGCTGCGGCATGCCTCCTCCTCGTCGGGCTGGCGTGGCCGGCGAGCGAGGGCGAGGCGGGGTTTGCCTGCGCCTCGATCTTCGCGAACGGACAGGAGCCGGTTCTCGTCAACCGTAAGCTCGCCCGCGAGACGACGAGCCTTTGCTACGAAGCCTTCGCGGTGCTGCATTCGGGCGTGTCGCGCACCCCCGTCTACGCTTCCGAACTCCTGACGCGGGCGAGCGTCGCCAAAGCGCGGACCGTCGACCGGACGGATTCCTTCCACGAGGAGGACCGCCTGCCGAATTCCGTCCGCGCCCGGCTCGACGATTACGTCCGGAGCGGGTTCGACCGAGGCCACATGGCGCCGGCCGGAGATATGCCGAGCGCGGCGGCGCAGGCCGAATCGTTCAGTCTCGCCAATGTCGTGCCCCAGGATCGTACCCTGAACCGGGGCCTGTGGGCGGCGATCGAGGAGAGCGTCCGCCGCCTCGCGGTCGCGCGCGGGCGCCTCTTCGTGGTCACCGGGACGATCTATGCGGGCAGCACCATCGATTCCCTCGACGGCCGCGTCCTCGTGCCCACCTCCCTTTTCAAGGCGGTCTACGATCCCGCGCGGAGGGAGGCGGCGGCCTATCTCGCGGCGAACCGGGCCGATGCCGAATGGCGGTCGGTCCCCCTCGGCGAACTGACCACCCTGTCGGGCATCGACGTCTTTCCCGGCCTCGTCGCGACGGCGATGGACCTGCCCGAGCCGCGCACCTATTCCAGGGGCGACACGGCCGGCGAGCGTCCAAAAGGGCGCATGCGCGAGGAACCGGGATTCGGCGAATGGGCGCTCGCAGCGCTTCACCGCATCGCGCGGCGCCTCCTCCGCGAGGTGCTGAGGTCGATCTTCTGACGATGCGGGGAAGACGGACATGAAGACGACGGCCGAGACGGAGGCGACTCCCCCGACCTTCACGCCCTTCGCGGACGACGCCACCGTGGAGACCATCGGGGGGCTCTCCGTGGAGAACGGGTCGGGGTCGATCGCCGTTCACGGCAGCCTCGACCTGCCGCGCGACAGGATGGGACTGGATCGCGCACGCAAGCTCAAGGCGGTCGCCGACGCGATCGTGGCCGCGCTCGAAGCCAGCGACCTGCCGGACGAGGCGCCGCGCGCCGCATCGAACTCCCGGACGGTCGAGAACCCGTTCGCGTGATCCGACGACGGGGCGGGCTCGGAAAGACCGGCCTTCGCCCGCTCGCGCAGCATACCCGTTCTTGCCGCTGACCCGTCGCCCTGATACTTCCAGCCATCGTCCGACGCGGTGCGGTTTCGAGGACGGCTCGCCGCCGTTCGACGCCGCCGCACGCGGGACGGCCCGGGCAGACCGGAGCAACGCGCGCCGCTTTTCATGGCGCGCGACCTCCGCGGCAAGGCCCACCCACGCCATTTCCGGCGGCCGATCCAGCGCCCCCGCGCCAAGCCGCCCCGCAACAGTCAAGGATACCGGACGCTCATGGCGCGCGAATTCATCTACCACATGAAGGGTCTCACCAAGACCTATACCGGCGGCAAGAAGATCTTAGACAACGTCAACCTGTCGTTCTATCCGGACGCCAAGATCGGCGTGCTCGGCATCAACGGCTCGGGCAAGTCGACCCTGCTCAAGATCATGGCCGGCATCGACACCGAGTGGACCGGCGAGGGCTTCGTCGCCCAGGGCGCCCGCGTCGGCTACCTCCCGCAGGAGCCGCAGCTCGATCCGAACAAGTCGGTGCGCGAGAACGTGATGGAGGGCGTCGCCGAGAAGCAGGCGCTGCTCGACCGCTACAACGAACTCGCCATGAACTATTCCGAGGAGACGGCGGACGAGATGACCGCCCTCCAGGACCAGATCGAAGCCAAGGATCTGTGGGAACTCGATTCCAAGGTCAATCAGGCCATGGAGGCGCTGGGCTGCCCCAGCGACGAGCAGCCCGTCGCCACCCTGTCGGGCGGCGAGCGCCGCCGCGTGGCGCTCTGCAAGCTGCTGCTCTGGGAGCCGGAACTGCTGCTCCTCGACGAGCCCACCAACCATCTCGACGCCGAGACGGTGAACTGGCTCGAAGGCCACCTGAAGCAATATCCCGGCGCGATCCTGATCGTGACCCACGATCGCTACTTCCTCGACAACGTCACCGGCTGGATCCTCGAGCTCGACCGCACCCGCGGCTACCCCTACGAGGGCAACTACTCGGCCTGGCTGATCCAGAAGCAGAAGCGCCTCGCCCAGGAAGGCCGCGAGGACATGGCCCGCCAGCGCGCCATCAACCGCGAGCAGGAATGGATCTCGGCCTCGCCCAAGGCGCGCCAGTCGAAGTCGAAGGCCCGCATCACCCGCTACGACGAGCTGGTGGCCAAGCAGAACGACAAGATCGACGCTTCGGCCCAGATCGTCATCCCCATCGACGAGCGGCTCGGCAACAACGTCATCGAGTTCGACCACCTCAACAAGGCGTTCGGCGACCGGCTGCTGATCGAGGACCTGTCGTTCAAGCTGCCGCCCGGCGGCATCGTCGGCGTCATCGGGCCGAACGGCGCCGGCAAGACGACCTTGTTCAAGATGATCACCGGCCAGGAGAAGCCCGACGGCGGCACCATCTCCGTCGGAGAGACCGTGCATCTCGGCTATGTCGACCAGTCGCGCGACGCCCTCGATCCCGGCGCAACGGTCTGGCAGGAGGTCTCGGGCGGCAACGACATCATCTATTTCAACAAGCGCGAGATCAATTCCCGCGCCTATTGCGCGGCTTTCGCCTTCAAGGGTTCCGACCAGCAGAAGAAGGTCGGCACGCTGTCGGGCGGTGAGCGTAACCGCGTGCACCTGGCCCGCACGCTAAAGGGCGGCGCCAACGTGCTGCTCCTCGACGAGCCCACCAACGATCTCGACATGGAGACCCTGCGGGCGCTCGAAGAGGCGCTGGAGGATTATGCCGGCTGCGCCGTGATCATCAGCCACGATCGCTGGTTCCTGAACCGCATCGCGACCCACATCCTCGCCTTCGAGGGCGAGAGCCATGTGGAATGGTTCGAGGGCAACTTCTCGGATTACGAGGAGGACAAGAAGCGCCGCCTCGGCGCCGATTCCCTCATGCCGAAGAAGATCAAGTACAAGAAGTTCTCGCGCTGACGACGCGGCCCGGTCCAAGACCGGGCCGTTTTCGTATGGCCGGCCCATGGCCGGGCGAGAGGCCGAGGCAACGATGCCGCACCGGATCGAGCTGGTAGCGGCATCGTTCTTGCCAGGCCATCCTCCAGAACTTCGCCCGACCTTCGCATAGACCGGCACGATTTCGGCAGGAGGCCCAGTGTTGAAGCAAAGATGATCGAAACGTTACCGATCTCGATGTCTTCGGATTTTCGCTCCGCAGAACGGAATTTCTGAGGGGGGCCGCCGCCGTATCGATAGAGATCGGCCTACGACGCTCGTTTCTACGTTAGGGTGTGGCTCGCGGGTCATAGGCGAGCCGTGGGGGAGGGGCTAATTTGACCTCAAGGTCAGCCCCCACGGACAATCCTCATCATGATCGCGAAGCTTCTTCTCGCCGGCACCGCCTCCGTTCTTCTGGCCGGCGCCGCTTCGGCCGCGGACCTTCCGCGCCGCGCCGCTCCCCCGGCAGTGTTCTCGCCCGTCCCGGTCTTCACCTGGACCGGCTTCTACCTCGGCACCCATAGCTCCTACGCCTGGAGCGACAATCAGACGATCCGCACCACCGGCAACGAGTTCAACACGCGCGAGAACGTGCGCCTGGACCGTCGTCCCGGCACCTTCCGCTCCGAGCAGGACGGCATCGGCAATGTCGGTGGCGGCATCGGCTACAACTACCAGCTCACCCCCGGTTCGGGCTTCGTCCTCGGCGTCAATGCCGACGTGACTTGGACGGACATCAGCAAGAGCTACGCCTATTTCGGCCCCAGCAGCACTGTGGGAGGCCCCCTCAATCCCGCTAACCTGCGCCAGCGCCTCGACTATCTCGGCACCGTCCAGGGCCGCATCGGCTACGCTTTCGACACGGTCCTGGTCTACGGCACCGGCGGTTTCGCCTATGGCAACGTCAATTACGGCGCCAACTTCTTCAACGGCGCCGGCGCTCTGGCCTATGCCGGCCGCTACAACGACATGGAGACCGGTTACGCCTATGGCGGCGGCATCGAGTGGGCGATCCCCACCGACAGCTTCCTCAACCGGTTCAACTTCATCGGCAGCTTCATCGGCGCCAGCGCCATCACGCTGAAGGCCGAGTACCTGCATTACGATCTCGGCAGCCGCAACGTGCTGGTGAACAACACGGGCCTCGGCGCTCCCTCCACCGGTTCCTACACCTCGCGGTTCAGCACCGAGGGCAACCTGATCAAGGCCGGCTTCAACTACAAGTTCGGCGGCCTCTGAAGTCACCGCCCGCCGGAGCGCACCGCGCCCCCGGCAAGCCAATTCGACGGTCAACGACATGGCTCGATCCTCTGGATCGGGCCATGTTCGTTTGGAAACAAGGCCATGATACCGCCGTGCCGGCCCGGGTGTAGCCCAATGGCGATGGCGGTCGTTCGAGACCGTTTCTCCAGCCGTTCGATAGGTCGCGCAGCCTATCGGCCGACCAGTCCAGCGAAGCCGCCCGCGCGATCTGTTTGCGACACGTATTCAGGCCTTCGCATTCACGCCCAGCGCAGCCCGCAAGTCGGCGCTGTCGATGAGCTTTCGCCCTTGGCTGGCCAGACGCGTGAGCAGCGCGCGGTCCGGGAAGTGGCAATAGGGCAGGGCCTCCGGCGTGATCCCCTCCTTCAGCGTGTCGGATGCGATCTCGTCCAGCACCCGGTCGAGCAGGATGCGCCCTCGCTCATGCAGCAGGATCGCGGCACGGGTGGCGGTGGTGCCGGACGGCAGGTCCGATGCTTCCTGCGCGAGGATCGCCCCCGCGTCGATGGCGGGCGTCAGGCGATGGATCGTGACTCCGAAGGCGGGATTCTCTTCCGCCAGAGCGTGGATCGTCGGAACCGGCCCGCGATGGCGCGGCAGCAGGCCGGGATGGAGGTTGAGTCCCCCGAGCGGCGCCAGCGACAGGGTCGCGGCCGAAAAGATCTGGTCGAAATGGAACGCGACGATGAGATCCGGAGCATGGGCCTCGAAGGCCCGGGCCGCGTCCGGTCCGTTGACGTCGTCGATCCGCAGGGTCGGAATACCGAGCGTTCGGCACAACGCCTTGAGCGGCGTCGCCGTGGTCGCGTCTCCGGCCCCGGTCAACCGCCTCAGCAGCCCCGATGCCGGAGCCAGCAGATCGGGCAGGCCGAAATTCACCGCGAGATAGGGCAGGAAAGCCGGGCCGGAGCGGGCGAGGTGTCGCCGGACCTGACCACTTAAGCCGCCGGAACTCGGACGCTCGGCATTCGACAGGCCGACGAAAGCGATATCCTCGGCGTGATCCCGCACGAACCGGCGTACGGCACGGGCATTCGGCAGGGCCTCCAGCACGAACAGGGCGATGCGCGGGCGGGTCATCGTTTGTTGCGTCCGACCTTGAACCGGAAGCCGCGCATGGAGCGGCGGCGCAGTCCCTCCGGCAGCAGGGCCGATCCGCGCGCCAGGGAGGCGAGGGGCTCGGGAAAGGCGATGATGTCGAGATCGCGCGCGAGGCCGCGCGCGATACGGGCGGCCGCCTCCTCGGCGCTCATCTCCATCGGGCGCCAGCCCTCGTAATCCCCGCCCATGGTGGTCTTCACATAGCCGGGCGTCACCACGTTCATCTTGACGCCTCGGGGGGCGAGCTTGGCGCGCAAGGCCAGGCCATGCGCGAGCAGTGCCGCCTTGGTGCCGCTATAGGCCGGAGCGTCGGGCAGGGGCGCGAAGGCGGCGAGCGACGAGACCAGGGCGATCTGGCCGCTGCCACGCGCCAGCATCAGGGTGACGCAGGGCAGGGCGACGTTCAGGGCACCGTTGAGATTCACGTCCACGGTCTCGAACGCCATCGCCTCGGTCTCGATCTCTCCGCCGGGATGGCCGCCATTGATGCCGGCATTGACGATGACGAGATCGAGGGGCGCGGCCGCGTGGGTTTCGCGCAGCCATTCGGCCACGGCCGGCCTGTCGCGCACGTCGAGGGAACGGATCGACACGGTTGCGCCGAGATCGCGGCACGCGGCGGCGACGGCATTCAGCCTGTCGATGCCGCGCGCATTGAGAACGAGGTGTGTGCCGGGCGCGGCGTAATGCCGGGCAAGGGCCGCGCCGATACCGCTCGAGGCACCGGTGATGAGGATGACGGGCATGGGCCTGTTCTAGAGCATCATTCCGGCAAACGGGAACCCGCTCTGGGAGGAGATCATGCCGTACCGATAACGGGACGCAGCGGCCTGCTCGGAATGAACCGAGGCGCGGCGATCGCTCAGTAGACGGGAGCGAGTTCTGGGGTTCTCGTCGAGCGTTCGCGGATCGCCTGTGCCGCCGCCAGGGCCGGGGCCGGAAGCCTGGATTCCAGCCGCAGGACGCTGCCGGCCACAGCCCGGTCGATGGACGGGCGGGAGAAGAAGCCGCCATTCACCTGGGTCCGGTGAAGGACGACACGGCGGAAATCCGCCATCAGCGCCATGTCCGGTGCTTCGGGCTTCGTCCAGAACGTGTCGAGGCCGCCCTGATGGGTCAGGCCGGGCAGGTTGTAGATCGCCTCGCCCGCGGCGACGGTCGGACGTCCGAGTTCGAGGGACAGCATCCCGACTGTGCTGTTCACGAGCACCACGCCCCGGCTGCCGGCGATGAGCTTGGGCAGGTCGCCGCCATCGATGAAATCGAGCCGCTCGTCCACACCGTGGCGCCGGGCGGAGTTACGGGCGTGCTTGCGCCAGTTCACCAGTCCACTGTCGAGCGGGTGGAGCTTGATCAGCAGTCTCGAGCTCTCGGACGCATGGGCGGCAAAGGATGCGATGACGCGATCCATGAACCCTTCCACCCCGAGGAAGGGCGAGTGGACACGGATCTGATAGTCGCTGTCGAGTTGCAGCGGCAGCAGGAAGTACTCCTCCTTGCGCGCCGCATAGATCTCGTTGAGCTCCCGTGCCTGGCGCCGCGTGCGGCTCCGGCCGGCGAACTTCTTGATCCAACCCACATATTCGGCCGCCACATGAATCGGCCGATGGCTACGGAAATGCGGGAAGAAGTAGGGAAACCCGATATTGGCGATGTTGTAGGCCACGTCCCAAAGGCTGCGGCGGGCCATGTCGCCGCTCGCCGGCATCGCGCGACCGGGCCGCGGCAGGCGGCGGGCGATGGCGCGGATCTCGTCCGCACAGCGGGGCAGCGAGGAATGGCCGTTGACGCCGCCGAGCTCACACGTGATCCAGTTCGGCCGCAGGTAACCTTCTTCGAACACATGGATGCGGATGCCGAAGGGCTCGGCTGCTTCGCGCGCGGCGACATGATAAGGACGGCAATCGCCGAACAGGACGATATCCGTCACGCCGTGCTGGACGATGTAGTCGGCGATGTAGGCGTCCCAGCCCTCGCGGGGGCCACGATAATTGTCCGAGCCGAGGCGCCAGAACAGCCAGTCGCCCGAGGAGAAATTGATACGTCGCACCTGATGGCCGCGCTTGAGCAGCGCCTGACCCAGATCGGCGAAGAACGGCGAGGCGATCCCCTGCAGAAACAGGAAGGTCGCCGGCCTCTCGCGCGTGATGTCTACGCGTGTCGGCAACATGCGGAAGTGCTTGCTCCTGCGCCCTAGGCGGGCGTGTCGAATGGGCACGTACGTCGCCCTCATTGCACGAATGGTGCAACGCGGCAATTGCGTAGCACGGCCTCGTCGATGGAATTCCTGGGGGCGTGATGTGTCGGCAACAAGGCGCCTTGTCGACCCCGTCGAACCCCGACACCGATGGTCCGTCGCGAGGCGAGATCGGATCGCCTGAGGGCGCGGATCGTCGTATGGGTGCCCCTCCCGAACCGGATCAGCGATTGCCGTTGCCCCATCTTTCGACGCCACCTGCCTCGGCCGCATCGATAGCGACAGGATCGCTACTCGCCGCGAGCCGGCCCGTCCGGGCCCTGCGGGCTGAGATCGAATCCGTGACGGGCCTCCGTTTCGGCCGGCGCTGGACGCCCGGGACGATCGGCGTGGTCTGGGGCCGGGGCGGCCTCACGGCGTCGAGCCTGCGGCTTGCCGGTCGCGCGATTCTCACCGTCGAACCGGGCCCCCTGCTCAGCCCCTACGATTCGCCGGCGACGGGACTGTCGACCCTGCGTCTGACGCTCGACGGCGCGCCGTTCGGGGGAGAGGCCGGGATCCACGCATTCGACCCGTGGACGCGCAGACCGATTTCGCTCGGGGAATGCCGGGACAAGGTGGCATGGCTGGAAGGCCGGTTCCGGGACAATTCCCGCCCCACCGTCCTCGTCGGCATCTCGCGCTGGAAGCGGCCGGCCCTCGATGTCTTCGTCGGCGGCCCGTCCGGGAAGCCCGTCCATGCCATGAACGCCGAGGATGCCGTGGCGAAGGCCAGGGCCGGTCGTGCCCGCATCCTCGCCTGGGCGACGCGGATGCCTGAACGACTGCCGGCGCTCTGCGCGGAACAGGGCATTCCCCTCGCGCGGATCGAGGATGGGTTCCTGCGCTCGGTCGGTCTCGGGGCGAGCCTGCAGCCCGGCGCCTCCATCGTGGTGGACGACAGCGGCATCTATTACGATCCCCGCACCGAGAGCCGCCTCACGCGCATTTTCAAGACCGAGGATTTTCCGCCCGAACTCGTGGCCCGGGCATCGGCCCTGCGCCGACTCGTGGTGGAACGGCGCCTGACGAAATACAATGTCGGCCTGTCCGGAGACGCATCGGGTTGGCCCGAGGACCGGCGCATCGTGCTGGTGCCGGGCCAGGTCGAGGACGATGCCTCGGTGCGGCACGGCTCGCCGCATGTCCGCTCGAATCTCGAACTCCTGCGCGCGGCCCGCGCCCGCAATCCGACGGACTTCCTCCTCTACAAGCCGCATCCCGACGTGGAGGCCGGGTTCCGGCCGGGCGCGATCCCGGATGCCGAAGTTCTGGCCCTGGCCGACAGGATCGTGGCCGGCCTCTCCATCGTCGATCTCCTCGACCGGGCGCACCATGTGGAGACGATGACCTCGCTGGCGGGGTTCGAGGCCCTGATCCGGGGCTTGAGCGTGGCGGTCCATGGCCGCCCCTTCTACGCCGGCTGGGGGCTGACCGAGGACCTCGCGCCCGGCGCCGACAAGGGGCGGCGGCTCGCCCTCGACGAACTCGTGGCAGGCGCGCTCCTCGTCTACCCGCTCTATCTCGACCCCGTGGCGATGAAGCCGTGCACGCCCGAACAGCTCCTCGACCGGCTGAGCGAGAGCCGCGAAGCGGCGGCGCCATCGAAGCTCGCCCTCAGCCGCCGGGCACAGATCGTCATGCGCCTGCGCTACGCCGTGCTGAACCCCATCGTCCGCCTGATCCGGGCACGGCGGGGGATCGGCAAAGGTGGCGACAAGGCATGACGATCCCCGCCGCTCTCGCCATGGCACTGATCGGCTCCCTCGCCATCGAGGCGTGGGACGGTGCGGGTCGCCGGCCCATCGGCCGTCGTCCCGCCGAATTGGCCCTGCGCCTTGCCGGCTACGCGCTGCTCACTGCTTTCTGGTTCTGCTTCTCGTGGCGTCCCTGGCTCGCGGCCTTCTCCTGCCTTCTCACCGTCGCGATCCTCGTCGTCGTCAGCCGGTTGAAACAGGCAGTGATCGGCGAGCCGTTGGTCTTCAGCGATTTCGCCCTGCTGCGGCAGGTGCCGCGCCATCCAGACCTCTACTATACGCGGCCGTTCACAGACCCGCGCATGGCCATCCCCCTCGGGGTAAGTCTCGTCGTCGTCGCCCTCTGGTACTGGATCGAGCCCACCGCCCTGCCCGAAGAGCCGAGCGTCGCCCTCGTCGCCCTCATCGGCTTGCCGTGCCTCCTCGTCGGACTGGCCTCCGAGCTTGGCACCGGACGTCCGGCGCAGTGGCTCGCCGCCCGGTTTCCCCGGCCCGATCTCGATGCGGATTGCGCGCGCTATGGGCTGCCGGCCACGATCATCGCCTATGCCCTGCGCTGGAGACGCGAACCGCCGCCGCCGGAGGCAGGCGACGACATCTCGCTCTGCCAGTCCGGCCCGGCGCCGGTGGTCGTCGTCGTCCAGCTCGAATCCTTCGTCGACCCGACGCGGCTCGGCGGGCCGGCCCTGCCGCTCATGGAGACGATCCGGACCCGCGCCTCGCGCCACGGCCGGCTGACGGTCCCGGCCCACGGCGCCTATACGATGCGGACGGAACATGCGGTGCTCACCGGAAGAGAGCCCGACAGCCTCGGATTCGGACGCTACGATCCCTATCTCAGCAACGGCGGCGACGAGCCGGCGAGCATCGCCCGGCGGGCGTTGCGGGCGGGATACGCGACCGTCTTCGTGCATCCCTTCCACCGCGATTTCTTCCATCGTGCCGAGGTGATGCGGCGGTTCGGCTTCGCGCGCCTCGTGATGGAGGAGGATTTTGCCGGTGCCCCGCGCATCGGCCCCTATATCGGCGACGAGGCCCTGGCGGCGCGCATCCTCGCGGAGGTCGAGGCAGCGACGACACCCGTCTTCGTCTTCGCCGTGACCATGGAGAACCATGGGCCGTGGAAGCCCGGCCGGCTCGACGGCATCGACGATCCGCTGGCGCAGTATCTCCACCACGTCGCCCATACCGGCCGGGCCATGGAGACCCTGATCGCCGGCCTCAAGGGGCGCGATGCGATCCTCTGCGTCTATGGCGATCACGCCCCGTCCCTGCCCACCTGCCGGCCGGGCTTCGGCGACACGACCACGGAGTATGCCGTTTTCGGGTTCGGGACCTTCCGTGACGGTCCACAGCGGGTCGATTCCACTGCCCCCGAGCTCGGCCGTTTCCTCCGGTCACTCATCAAGGGGTGATCGGCAGAGCGACCGGGATCGGCTATCGCCTCACCATCGTGCTGACACGAACGTGACCGAGGCGGACCCGCGCATCGTTCCGACAATGCGATAGTGGAACGATCGTTAAACGATCGAAGAGATTTGGCGCTATCAAGGGTGGACCGTTCGTGACGACCGGCCTCGCACCGGCCGGCACGGCTGGCGACCGAGACCGGCGCTGACGGACGGTTCGTATCCGCCGACCGACACGTGATCCGACAAGACACTCGTCGTGGGGGCGGGTCTGAGGAGAGTTCGATGTTACCCAAAGCCACGCTGGCCATCGCCATCGCCGTCACGGTGTCGGGCTGCAACGCCTTCCTGCCCGCCGCCGGTCCGTCGACCTCCGCCGTGGTGGAAGGAAGCGATCAGGCGACGAGCGAGGGGACCTTCGCCCGCTATGAGTTCATCGAGGTGAACTCCGCCGTGGTGGAGGCCTTGCGCGGACGCCCCCTCGACAGCCTGCTGTCCTCGTTCGGTGACGGACGCATGCCCTCGGAACCGGTGATCGGGATCGGTGACGCGGTCGCCGTTTCGGTGTTCGAAGCTGGCTCGGGGGGCCTCTATTCCGGTCCGCTCACGGTCAACTCGATGTCCGCGGGCTCGAAGGCGGCGCAGCTGCCCGAGCAGATCGTCTCGCGGGACGGGGCCATCTCGGTGCCCTATGCCGGCCGGATCAAAGTCGCGGGGCGCCGTGCCCAGGACGTCCAGGCGCTGATCGAGACCGAACTCGCCGGCAAGGCGATCCAGCCGCAGGTCATCGTCACCGTGAGCCGGCCGGTCTCGCAATCCGTCACCGTCGGGGGTGAGGCGGTGGGCGGCGCCCGCGTCCCGCTCGGCACCCAGGGCGATCGTATCCTCGATGTCATCGCCACGGCCGGCGGCGTGAAAGCCCCGGTCAGCGAGACCTTCGTGCGCCTGTCGCGCAACGGCAGGACGGCAACGGTGCCGCTGACCACCGTGGTGTCGAACCCCAAAGAGAACATCTACCTGCGCCCCAACGACAACCTCACCCTGGTGCGCGATCCCCAGACCTTCCTGGCCATCGGAGCACTGGGCACCTCCAACGAGATTCCGTTCCAGGCCGAGGGCATCACCCTGGCGCAGGCGCTGGCCAAGGCGCGCGGCCAGAGCGACGCCGATGCTGACCCCACCGGCACCTTCCTGTTCCGCTTCGAGCCCGCCCCGGTGGTGCGCCGCCTGAAGCCCGGCAGCCCGCTCCTCGGCACGCCGCTCGTGCCGGTGGTCTATCGCTTCGACATGCGCGACCCCAACAGCCTGTTCCTCACCCAGGCCTTCCGCATGCGCAACCGCGACATGATCTACGTGTCGAACGCGCCGTTCACCGAGGTCAAGAAGGTCCTCTCGGTCTTCGCCGCGGCGTCCCAGCCGATCACCACCGGCGTCCGCGTGGGCGGCGCTTTCTGAAGGGTGAGCCCCGTAGGGGCAGGACGGCGGATCGCTCGACCGATACGCGCGGCCCTCGCGATACGGGGGCTTCTGCGTCGCGCCATCCGGCCGATGGTGCCGGCCTCAGGATCACACTCGTCGCGGGTGATGCCGCGCCGCCTGCCCGGCCAAGCCGGCCAGGATGCTCTCAGGGCTTGCCGCGCTTGGCCATGAGCTGCTCGATCAGCGAGCCGCCCTTCTCGATCTCGGCGAGTTCCTCGGCCACGGCCGCCACCGTCTCGCGGATCTGCTCGGGCGTATGCTCGGAGGTGATGAAGAAGCGCAGGCGTGACGAGCGCTCGGGCACCGCCGGGTGGATGATCGGCTGCACGTTGATGCCGCGCTTGTACAGGCGGTCCGACAGGGTCACCGATTTCAGCGAATCCCCGACGATGACGGGAATGACGGCGAGGCCGAGGCTCGTGCCGGTATCGAGCCCGTGCTTCCTGGCGCAGGACAGGAACAGGTGGCCGTTCTGGCGCAGGCGCTCGACCCGATGCGGCTCCGCATGCATCAGGGCGAGCGAGGCTTCGGCGGCGGCGGCCAGCGGCGGGGACAGGCCGACGCTATAGATGAAGCCGCCGGCGGTGCATTTGAGATACTCGATCAGCGCGGCCGGCCCGGCGATGTAGCCGCCGCAGGAGGACAGCGTCTTCGACAGCGTGCCCATCCAGATGTCGACGAGGCGCGGATCGACGTCGCAATGCTCGGCGAGGCCGATCCCGCTCCGGCCGAGGACGCCGAGGCCATGGGCGTCGTCCACCATCAACCAGGCGTCGTAGCGCTGCTTCAGGGCGATGAGGCCGGCGAGATCCGGCGCATCGCCGTCCATGCTGTAGAGACCCTCCACCACGATGAGCGCACGGCGGTGCTCGTGCCGGGTGGCACCGAGCAGGGTCTCCAGGGCGTCGAGATCGTTATGGGCGAAGGAGCGGCGCTGGGCGCCCGAGAGCTGCGCCCCGGTGACGATGCTGTTGTGGCTCAAGGCGTCGTGGAAGATCACGTCGCCGGGTTCGAGCAGGGCGCCGATGGTGGTGACGTTGGTGGCGTGCCCGCTCACCATCACCACGCAGGCTTCCGTCTCGTAATGCTCGGCCAGCGCCTGTTCGAGGCTGAGATGTCCGGGCCGCTCGCCAGCGACGATCCGGCTCGCCGAGGCCGACGTGCCGTACTCGTCGATGGCGCGGCGCGCCGCCTCGCTCACATCCGGGTGCCCGTTGAGGCCGAGGTAATCGTAGGACGAGAAATTGATGAAGCCCTTGCCGGCGATACGCGTGGTGGCGCCGGCCTTGGTCTCGTGGACCCGGAAGAACGGATTGCCGAGGCCGATCAGGTCCGCGGCCGAACGCTGCAGCCGCAATTCCCGGTAGCCGGGCAGGGACTCGAACTTCTGCACCGAGGCGTCCGTCGTCTTCGCCTCCGGGCGCGGGGCGGCCTGACGGCTGGCGTTGCGGCCGAGGCGATTGGTGACGAAGCCCGCGAGTGCCGCGCGGCCACCGTCGGGACGGGGTGGGTTGGACATACGGATAGGGTCTTCCGGTTGCGGATCACGAGGGCTGGCTCGGGCCAGCCCTCCTTTACGGCAGGATTTCTACGGCAGGATTTCTTTGATCTGGAGGCTGTTCTGCTCGACGAGCTCGTGGAACGGCTCGAGGGTGCGCACGTCGACGCCCTCGCTGGCATGGCGCTGGGCCAGACTCATCACCGCCGCCGACGCGTCGTCCACGGGGGCGGCCACCGACTGGATCAGGGTCTCCGCCAATTCCACCACGGTCAATCCCGAGGAGATGCCCGAAGGCGGCGCGTCGAGGGCGAAGCGCTCCTGCAGGCTGGCGCCCAGTTCCACGCCCATCAGCGAATCGAGGCCAATCTCGGAGAGATGGCGCACGCGGCTGATATCGTCCTTGGGCAGGCGCAGGATGCGGGCGATGTCCTCGACGATGGCGTCGGAGACGGTCTTGCGCACGGCATCGAGGTCCTGGCTCTTGAGCAGGCCGCCGATATCGATGGTGGCCACCGTGCCGGCTTCCGCCTGCTGGTCCGAGCCGAGGTCGCCGTAGCTCGGGGAGCGCATGGTGGCGAGGCGCTCGCGCGCCTTGCCCCAGTGCATCGACGCGATGGCGAGGACGGCATCGTCGGGTGACGAGCCCTGTCCTTCCAGGGCCTCGGCCATGAGATCGAGGGAGCGGCGGGCGTCCATCGGCGTGACGCCGACACGGCCCGCCAGGGTCTCCATCACCGCGCGGTTGCGGGCGAGCACGCCGACATCGCCGATGGCGCCCCAGGCGACCGCGAGGGCGGGCAGTCCCAGCGCGCGGCGACGACGGGCGAGGCCCTCCATGAAGCCGTTGGCGGCGACATAGGCGCCCTGTCCCGGATTGCCGATGAAGGTCGTTGCCGACGAGAACAGGACGAAATAATCGAGCGACCGGCCCCGCGTCGCGGCGTCGAGATGCTCGGCCCCGACGACCTTCGGGCGGATCACCGCGTCGAGGGAAGCGGCGTCGAGATTGGCGATGAGGCCGTCCTGCAGCACCATCGCCCCGTGGATCACGCCGGCGAGCTTGCGGCCGCCGCTTTCGACCTCCTCGATAAGGTCGTCCACCGCCCGGCGGCTGGTGATGTCGCAGGCCATCGCGGCGACGCTGACGCCGCGGACCGCGAGATCGGCCACCACCTGCTTGGCTTCCGGACTCGATGCGCCCTTTCGCCCGACGAGCACGAGGTGACGGGCTCCCCGGTCGGCGAGCCACCGGGCCGCCTCGATGCCGAAGCCGCCGAGCCCGCCGGTGACGACGTGCACGCCCTCCGCCGAGACCCGGAAGTCGGACTTGCGCTCGACCACGATGCTGCCCGGCTTCGGCGGGGCGATGACGATCTTCCCCACATGCCCGGATTGCTGCATCAGCCGGAACGCGTCCGAGACCTCGTCGGCGGTGAAGGGCTGGAACGGCAGGGGCTTGAGACCGCCTTCCGTGAACAGGGCCATCACTTCGCGGAACAGGCGCGCTCCGTCCTCACCCTGGTGCTGGAGCACCTGATCGAGGTCGACGCCGAAATACGACAGGTTCCGGCGGAACGGCCGCAGGCCGATATGGGTGTTGGCGACGTAGTCGCGCTTACCCAGTTCGATGAAGCGGCCGAACGGCTTCAGGCAGTTCAGGCTGCGCTCCATCGCCTCGCCGAACAGGCTGTTCAGCACCACGCCGACGCCATCGCCGGTGATGCGGCGGACCTCGTCGACGAAGGCCAGCGAGCGGGAATCGAGGACGTGCTCGGCCCCCAGCGCCTTCACGAGCGCCCGCTTCTCGCGCGAGCCGGCGGTGGCGATGACGCGCGCGCCCTTCAGCTTGGCGATCTGCAGGGCGGCAAGACCGACGCCGCCGGCGCCGCCATGGACCAGCACCCACTCGCCGCGCCGCAGGCGGGCGCAGCTGACGAGGCTGTAATAGGCCGTGAGGAAGGCGACCGGCACGGTCGCCGCCGCCTGCGGGTCGAGGCCGGGAGGGCTCGGCGCCACGACGAGTTCGGGCACGACGATGTGAGTCGAGAAGCCCGACTGGGCGAAGGCGACGACGCGATCGCCGACCTTGAACGCCGCGGCGCCCTTGCCCACCGAAACCACACGGCCGGCGACTTCGAGACCCAGGCGCGGTCCGGCGAAGCCGTCCTCGAGGATCTCCTCGGGAAGCATCGACAATGCCCAGAGCACGTCGCGGAAATTGAGGCCGGTGGCCTCTACGGCGATCTCGACCTCGCCGCGTCCGGGAGTGCGCCGCTCGGCCGGCCCCCAACGCATGTCGTTGAGACCTCCCGTGGCGCTGCGCTCCAGCTGCGCGGCCGGCGCGGGCACCGCATCGACGGCAGGGCGGCGCGAGAGTTGCCCCGGCGAGAACCGGATTACGCGGGTGGCATCGACGTCGAGGACGATCTCCGTCTCGGGGGTGCCCGACAGGATCACGTCGCGCAGGCGCTCGGAGGCGATCTTGGTCGGCATCGCCTCGGTGAGGTCGATGCGGCGGATGTCGAGATTGGCCACCTCGTTGGCGAGGGTGCGGGTGAAGGCCCAGAGTCCGGCTTCCACCGCGCCCGCCCCGTCATGGCGCGTCGCACCGGGACAGACGACCCAGAGACGGGTCTGGCGCGTCCCGAGATGCTCGACGCAGCGCTTGAGGCCGAGGCAGCGCTCGCGCAGCCGGTCTGCGGCTTCGCCGCCGGAACTGAAGGCCCCGGCGAGGAACACCACCGTGTCGGGGGTCTCCCGTTCGAGTTCGAGCAGGGACTGCTCGGAATCGAGGATGATCGAGACGTGGACGCCGGCGGCGACGAGGAGCGTCGCCAGCGAGGAAGCGGTTTCGGCGGCGAAAGAATCCCGCGATCCGATGATGAAGGTGAAGGTCTGGCCGGTGGCGGCCTTGGCCCGCACCGGCGCCTCGGCGAGGAAGAGAAGATCGTCGCCATTGGCCGAGGCGGCCCGGTCGACGGCGATGCGCACGAGGCCGGTATCGCTGAGCGAACGCTGCCAGCCGGTGATGTCGTCGAGGCGACCCAGCGGCATGCCGTCCACGCTCTCGAACCAATCCGGCATCAGGCCGAAGACGAGGTCGCGGAACAGCGACGCACCCGGTTCCACAGCCAGGAGGAACCCGCCGGTGGCGAGGGCATCGGCGACCTTGCCGAGGAGACCGCGCTCGGATCGGTGCAAGACGTTGCTCGCCAGGATCGCGTCGAAGCCGCCCTCCGTCAGATCCACCTCGTCCTCGATCACGGTGACGCCACGGGGCAGGGCGAGGCGAGCGCGCTCGGCGAGGCGCCGATCAGTCTCGAACACGGTGAGCTGGGCGGCGATGCCGTCGGCGATGGCGGCGGCCTGCGCGGAGAGCGGCCCGAACCCGACCTGGAGAAGGCGCAGCGAGCGGTCCTTCGGCAGGTCCGCTCGTGCTCCCTCGCAGACAGCCGCGATGACGTCGGACGATGCGCGGGCGGTGGCGCTGCGCAGGACAAAGGCGTCGAGGGCGTTCTGCGACAGGGTCGGCGGACTGGCGAGTTCACCGGCCACGAGGCGAGCGACCACGGCGCCGAGATCCGCGGTGAGCACCAGCTCGGCGGAGAGTTCGGGATGGTCGGCCGCGATCCAGCGCATAATTTCGTCGGGCGCGGGCAGGGTGACGTCCTTGCGCAGGGTCCAGCGCGTTCCGTCGAGGGTGGCGAGTCCGCTGCTCTCGAGGGCGTAGAGGGCGTTCAGCAGCCAGGGCCGCATCGCCTCCGGCACACGCTCGTCGATGGCGACGGTGCCCGAGCGCTGCAGCCCCTCGGCCATGCGGTAGGCCAGCGAGGTGGCCCAGCCTTCGAGGAGGAGATGGCCCGGCGAGAGGGCCGCATCCGCCGGGGCGAGGGCACCCTTGATGCCGGGCCGGACGGCATCGGCGATGCGGGCACGCCGGTCGAGGGGGATCGCGGTGGGTTCGGTGGCGAGTTCGGACCGCTGCGCGATGGCATAGGCGGCGAGATCCTGACCGGACTTGGTGCGCAAGGCCTGGAAGCGGCCTTCGCGCAGGGTGGCGATCACCTCGCCCGCCTCGTCCACCAAGGTGAAGTCGGCCAGGATGCTTCGCTCGTTGCAGCGCCGGGTGCGGATCATCGCCCGCGCGATGACCGCGCCCGGCCGGATCAGCCTGATCTCGCCGAAGCGCACCGGAACGTAGGCCTTGGTCGAGCCCTCGCCCATCAGGTCGGCGAAGAGCAGGATCAGGCCGTGGAAACAGGCGTCCAGCCGCGCCGGCACGAGGCCGAACCGGAGATCGGCTTCGGCCGGCTTCAATTGGGAGACGATGGTCGTCTCGTCCACGCGTGCGCTGAGGGCGACCTGCCGGAAGCTCGGCCCGAAATCGAGGCCGGAGGCGGCGGCGAGGCAATAGAGCCCGGCACCCTCGACGGCGTTCTCGGCCGGGATGTCGATGTCCTGCCGCGGCCGGGCGGCGAAGGTGCCGTCCACGACCTTGGCGGAGGCGTGCAGCTGCCAGCCCGCCTGGGTCAGGCGCGGCCGGCTCAGGATCTGGATCTGATTACCGCTGCCGGAGAGCCGAACGGCGACCTCGCGAAGTGCCTCCTCGGCGAAGACCATCGGCGACAGGATCTCGAACTCGGCCAGCACGACGTCGTCGCTGCGCATGGCTTCGCGGGCGACGCCCAGCGCCATCTCGATGAAGGCCGCACCCGGCAGGATCGCCTGGCCATCGATGCGGTGATCGTCGAGATCGGGCACCGTGGCGATGTCCACATGGCCGAGCCATTCGAGCCCGTCCGGCGACAACCGGGAACCGTAGAGCGGGTGATAGACACGGGCGGTCGCCGCACCGACGCCTTCCGATGTCTCGGACAGGCGGAAGGGCCGGCGCTGCCACGGATACGACGGCAGGGCGACGTCGCCCTTCGGGTTCTCGCCGAAGACCACCGCCTCGTCGACGGCGGCACCGTGGACGAGGGCCGAGGCCAGGGCGCGGGCGAAGGGGTCGCTGCCGACGGGCTTGTTGGTGAGAACGCCCACCGTGGCGTTCTCGATGCCGAGGGGCTCGATGCAGTCGCCGATATGCGGCAGAAGGGTCGCACGCGGACCGACCTCGACGAAGATCCGGGCACCCTTGCGGGTCGCTTCCTGGACCGCATCGGAGAAGCGCACCGGCTCGCGGATGTTGCGCCACCAATAGCCGGCGTCGAACTCCCCCCCGGGGAGCACCGTGCCGGTCACGGTGGACACCATGGCGATAGCGCCGGGATGAGGCGTGAGCCCGGCAAGATCGCGCAGCAGCGGCTTCTCGGTCGGGTTCATCAGCCGGCCGTGGAAGGGATAGGCGAGGTCGAGCTTGCGACCACGGCGGCGCTTGCGCGCCAGCGCCTTCATGGCCGCGTCGATATCGGCGACGGGGCCCGCCACGGTGACGGCCTTCGGGCTGTTATAGGCCGCGATGTCGAGGCTCGGATAATCCTTGAGGAAGATCTCGATCTCCTCGACGGGCGCCAGCAGCACGGCCATGGTGCCCAGACCCCGCGTCGTCTCCTGATGCTGGCTGCGGTAGAAGATGACCTTCACCGCCTGTTCCAGGCTCAGGATGCCGGCACCCTCGGCGGCCGCGATCTCGCCGACGCTGTGGCCGAGGACGAAGGAGGGGACGAGGCCGGCGGCCTTCAGGGCCGTGGTCGAGGCACTGGAGATCGCGAAGATCAGGGGCTGCGAGACCCGGGTGAGGACCATGCGCTCGGCGAGGTCCTCGGCGAACAGGGCTTCCTTCAGCGACCAGCCCGAGATCTCGGCGAACAGGACGTCGATCCGGTCGAAGGCGGATTGGAAGGTGGCGCTGCGCTCATACGCCTCGCGGCCCATCCCGACCCATTGGCTGCCGTTGCCGGAATAGACGAAGGCGACCTCCGCATTGCGGTCCACGGCAGTGCCGACGCGGGCAATATCGGTCTCCTCGGCATCGGCGACCGCGCGCAAGGTGGCGGGCAGGTCGACGTCGAGGGGCATGGCGAGGCGGGTGGACAGGCGCTCGCGCCGATGGGCGGCGGCGGCGGCGATGCGCACGGTCTGGGCGTCATCGGCCTGCTCGAACCGCTCGGCGTAGTCGAGGGCGAGTTCGTTCAGGGCCGCACGGCTCTGGGCCGAAAGAAGCAGCAATTCGGGCGGGCGCCCGGCATCGCTCGCGGCGGGGGCCGGCGCTCCGTCGGTGAGGACGATATGGGCGTTGGTGCCGCCGAAGCCGAACGAGTTGACGCCGGCGAAACGCTCGCCGCGGCCACGCGGGATCGCCAACGGCGCGGTGACCACCGAGAGATTGAGCTTGGTGAAGGGGATATCGGGATTGAGCTCGGCCGCGTGAAGCGAGGGCGGCAGCAGATCGTGCTCCAGGGCGAGACTTGCCTTCAGAAGACCGGCGAGCCCCGAGACCGGCTCGGTATGGCCGATGTTGCTCTTGATCGAGCCGATCGGCAGCGGCTCCTTGCGGGGACGTCCGATCTTTCCGCCGATGGCGCCGGCCTCGATCGGATCGCCCACCGCCGTGCCGGTGCCGTGCGCCTCCACGAAGGCAACCGCGTCGAAATCGATCTCCGCCTCGCGGTAGACCTGTTCGAGCAGGGCACCCTGTGCGTAGCCGGAGGGCAGGGAGATGCCGGTGGTCCGGCCGTCGGAATTCACGCCGCTCGCCGCGATGACGCCGCGCACGGTATCGCCGTCGCGGGCCGCCTGACGCGCCGATTTCAGCACGAGAACGACGCCGCCCTCGGACCGGACATAGCCGTCGGCATTGGCCGAGAAGGCTTGGCAGAGCCCGGTGCGCGACAGCATCTGCGCGTTGGAGAAACAGATGAAGTTGAACGGGCTCGCGAGCAGGTTCACGCCTGCCACCACCGCGGTGTCGATCCGGCCGCTGGCGATCGCCGCGACGGCGGCATCGAGCGCCACGAGGGAGGAGGAACAGGCCGTATCGACGGTGAAGCTCGGCCCCTTCAGATCGTAGATATAGGAGATCCGGTTGGACAGGATCGAGAGCGTGTTGCCGGTCGCCGCATAGGCATCGCCCGACGACGTATCGAGGACGCGCAGGTTGCCGTAGTCGAGGGACGAGGCGCCCACGAACACGCCGATCTGCGACCCCGCCACGGCGGAGGGACGCAAACCCGCATCCTCCAGGGCCTCCCAGGTCAGTTCGAGGAGAAGCCGCTGCTGCGGGTCCATCTGCTCGGCCTCGCGCGGCGAGATGCCGAACACGC
Organism: Methylobacterium bullatum; assembly: GCF_014845095.1. Classification (GTDB taxonomy): domain Bacteria; phylum Pseudomonadota; class Alphaproteobacteria; order Rhizobiales; family Beijerinckiaceae; genus Methylobacterium; species Methylobacterium bullatum. The sequence goes on from NZ_NKUG01000093.1 coordinate 22,006, forward strand.
CGGGATCGAACGACCAGATGTCGTCGAGAACGCCCGCCGACCACGTGTAGCTCTTGCCGCGCTCCTGAGCGCGCGGGTGACCGAACCGCTCCAGCGACCAGCGATCCTCAGGGATGCGGCCAACGGCGCATCGTCCTTCGCTCAGAAGCTGCCAGAGGCCGTCGACGCTGGCAGCGCCGGGCAACCGGCACGAACGGCCGACGATCGCTATGTCTGTACGTTTGATCACGTTCGATTCGCACACGCTCTTGATCGAGGAAACCACCGTCTCGCACTCGCAACGGACCGGCGACCCTGTGATGCATAATATGCAGCCGGAACCGTGTCCAACCCATGGCAGCTTTGCTGCAGCACGGAGGCCAGGCAGACATCAGGATACGGGCAGTCTCGAGGGCTGATATAAATCACACACCCTGCATCAGACACGTCGACGATAGAACATTCCAATCATCGATCCCGCCAGAAGCATACGGACCAGATCGATCATCTGCAAAAAAGCCGCGACATTACATCGATTGAAACAATCACATCATAAAACTGGGATGGATCGATCAATATGGAAAATTCATGACACCACCGTGCTTACCTCAAGCAGAATCTTTCTTTTAACATGCATTTCAAGAAACATAACTTATTATGAGTTTCAACTGTTACAGATATAAATTTGAATTTATGAATAAAAATGGCCCACATGATCGTTTAATTTTCTGCCGAAATCATAACCCATCAAGTATCTAGCCAATCTTGAGCCGGCCGTGAAAATCAACCTCGTGCCGAGCCTGCCGTCTACTCCACCCCTTGTCGCCGCAGCGCAACATGACAGCCGCGTCCCAGGCCTCGTGGGAGGAGGCGGCGCCATCGGAGAAAGCGTGCTTGCGCTACCGGAACACGCTCTTTCCGGACGAAAGGCCCTTGACGCCCGTTCCGACCCAAAGCTATACGCCGCTCCTCGCTGCAGCGGAAACGCTTCAGCCGGGGCGCGTAGCTCAGCGGGAGAGCACTACCTTGACATGGTAGGGGTCACAGGTTCGATCCCTGTCGCGCCCACCATTCCTCTTTCAGTGGAATGGTCGAGAGAACAAAGGCCCCGGAAACGGGGCCTTTTCTCGTTCGTGCCTGGTCCCGGACCGGTTTTCACGCACTGGGCATAACCTGCACGGGATCCTGTCGACGAGTCTGGTCCGATGTAGTCGTGGTTCGATCGGCCGATGCCCGCCACTGTCACGCTTGCGTGAGCCGAAGGCCCGGTCACAGAACCGCCTCAGACAGATCGTGTAAGACGAGCGCTTTCATTCGGTGCCGGGCATCTCGGCCAGCGGTCCCGGATGCCGGAGATGATGATGAGCCGAAACTTGGCATTCTCGAATGCGGTCGGACGGTTCGGTCTCGGATGCGGCGCCATCGATCTATCCGCCGTGGACGATCCGCGCGGCTACGTCCGTGCCCAGCTCGACATGCCGCTGACGGTCCCCGAAGCCAAGCTGATGTCCAGCAGCGACCAGTTGCAGGCGATGATGCAACGCCGTCAGATTGCGCGGCAACGTCGCGAGGCGATGGCGGATACGGGGTCCGGCAATGCCAAGGTGAAACAGGACGGCGCCATGGCCATGGCGCCCGGTACCGAGCCGTCGATGGCTGGCGGCATGATGGAGCCCGAGACCGCAGTCACGCAGGCTCCGACCACGAAAAACCCCGATGAGTTGATCGCTTGGCTGAGACTGGCGGCTGCGACGAAGGCGCCCCTGCACGAGCGGCTGTTCCTGCACTGGAGCAACCACTTCACCGTCGGCGCGGGTAAGGGGAAATCCAGCCTGACGGCAGGCTCGTTCCAGCGTGAAGCCATTCGGCCATTCATTCTCAGCCGCTTTCACGACATGGCCAAGGCGGCGATCCTGCACGCCTCCATGCTCTATTATCTGGACAACGCATCGTCCATCGGGCCCGATTCCAAGGTCGGTCGTATCAAGAAATCCGGCCTCAACGAGAATCTCGGGCGCGAAGTGCTCGAACTTCACACCCTCGGCGTCGACGGTGGCTACAGCCAGGCCGACGTCACCGCCCTGGCCTCCGTCCTCACCGGCTGGACCGTGGATCTCAAGCCGCAATCCGAGACTTTTGGCGAAGTGGTGTTCCGCGAACGCCAGCATCAGCCCGGGCCGAAGACCATCCTCGGCAAGCGCTACGCCGAGGCGGGAGCCGATGAATTCCTCGCCGTCCTGACCGACCTCGCCCGTCACCCATCCACGGCGCGCTACGTGACGCGGCGGATGGCACGCGCCTTCGTCTCGGAAAAAGTGTCGGACTCGCTGCAAAACAGCCTCGCCAAAGTCTTCAGGGACAGCGACGGCGATCTGAAGGCCGTGACCACCGCCCTGATCCGGAGCGACGAGGCCTGGGCCGCTGCCCCCGTGAAGCTGCGCCCGCCGCTCGAGTTCCTGGCCGCGACCGGCCGCCTCCTCGGGCAAGCGCCGGTCAGACCGTCTCCGAAGGCCTCGCTCCTCGCCATGGGCCAGCCGTTCCTGGCGGCCCCGTCCCCGAAGGGTTGGGCCGAGGAGGACGATGCCTGGGTGACCTCGGACGGTATCAAGAGCCGGATCGACTGGGCGCAGCAATGCGCGACGCTCAACGCGGATCACGTGGACATCCGCAAGCTCGTGGACGACCGGATCGGCAGCTATTTCTCGGACGAGACACGGCGCGTGATCAGGCAGGGGGAAAGCTCCGAACAGGCCTTGGCCCTGCTGATGCTGAGCCCGGAATTCCAGCGGCGCTGAGCGGGTTCGCGTTGGCGAGCCACTGCTTCACCTCGCTCAAGCCTTTGGAATGTCGCAGGTTTCAAGGCGCAAAACCGATGACCACTTTTGCGAACTCTGCTTAGCCGGTCGAGAGGCGATGACCCCATGAACCCTCAGGAACACGCCCACCTGCCCACGCGCCGCAACCTGCTGCTCGGTGCCGGCGCCCTCTTCGCATGGCCCTATGTGCCCAAGGTCTGGGCCGCCTCCGGCCGCGACCCGCGCTTCCTCGTGGTGGTGCTGCGCGGCGGCCTCGACGGCCTCTCGGCGGTGATGCCGGTGGGCGATCCGCAATTCGCGGCGATCCGCTCCGACTTCAAGCTGTCCCCGACGCATACGCCGTTTCGGCTCGACCCGCTGTTCTCGCTCAACCCGGCGATGCCGAACCTGGCGGATCTCTATGCCAAGCGCGAGGCCACGCTGTTCCATGCCGTCGCCACCCCCTACCGCGCCCGCTCGCATTTCGACGCGCAGGAGGTCCTCGAGAACGGGATGACGCGATCGAGTACCGGAGTCGATACCGGCTGGCTCAACCGCGCGCTCTCGCTCATTCCCAAGGCCAAGGGCATCGAGTTGAGGCCGGCCAAGGCTCTCTCCGTGAGCGCAACGACACCGCTGATCCTTCGCGGTCCGGCCCAGGTCGAGACATGGCAGCCACAGACTCTGCCCTACGCCTCGGCCGATACGCTGATGCGGCTTCAGGCCCTCTACGACGACAAGGACCAGGCCCTGGCCAATGCTCTGAGGGAGGGCGTGCAGGTCGACGACTTCATCGCTTCGGATCCCAGCATGGCGGCGATGGGCAAGCAGCCGTTGAAGGGCCCCAACAGCTTCGCCTCGGCCGCCCGCGCCGCGGCCTCGCTCATGGCGCCGGTGACCGGCCCCCGCATCGCCGTAATGAATTTCGACGGCTGGGACACCCACTCTTCGCAAGGCCCCTATGAAGGGCGCCTGGCCAAGAACCTCGCTTCCCTCGATGCCGGCATGGCGGCGATCAAGGAGGGGCTCGGTGCCTCCTGGGCCCAGACATCGGTGCTGATCGTCACCGAATTCGGCCGCACGGTGCATGTGAACGGCTCGTCCGGCACGGATCACGGCACGGCCACGGTCGCCTTCCTCGTCGGTGGAGCGGTGGCGGGAGGGCGGGTGATCGCCGACTGGCCGAGCCTCAAGGAAAGCGCCCTGTTCGAAGGCCGCGATCTCGCTCCGACGATGGATCTGCGCGCCGTGATGAAGGGCCTGCTGATCGACCAGTTCGGCTTCGAGGAGAAGGTTCTTTCCGAGAAGGTCTTCCCCGGCAGCGAGAAAGCGCCCGGCATGAGGGACCTGATCCGGGCCTGACGCGGTCACGGAGACCACTTCGATCCCGCGTCAGAAGGACGATGGTTTCCGTCTGCGCGAAGGAATACCGACGCCGCCCGGTTCGTCGATCGCCTCCGGTTTGTCCAAGGAGGTCGCCACCGGCTGCGGCGGCTCGTCCCGGACGCGCGGTGGCGCCACCTTGCCGACGCGCTCGATCCTCACGCCGACATAGTCGCCGCGCCTCCAGGCGAGCTTCACCATGCAGACGAAGTCCCGGCCGATGATGCGGAGCAGGAACGACTCGGGCAGCGCGTGGTAGGCTGGAATACCAAGCTTGGCGCCGGATTTCGAGACGTCCTTCACGGTGCATGGGATTTCCCGACCATCGGGAAGCCGAACGTTGGCTATCCAGTTCGTCGAGTTACGGTCCTCGCGCCGTGATACCGGCTCTGGAGACGTTTCCGTTTCTTTGTCCGACCGCACGTAAGACGCTCCGGCGCTTCACCGTTTCTCGAACCACCATAGGCCGAGAACGTTTACGGACCATGCTTGCTCGGGGTTTCTTTACGGGCTCAGCAGCCGACACGCGCTAGCAAGTCGTCGACCACTCACCTGTGCCGACCGCATCGTTTCCTCTTCCGAATACGAAGGCCACGTCTCGGGGGGGAAGAAGCGGTTCATCCCCCCCCCTGAGGCGGCGAGAGCCGGGGGCATATGTCGCGAGAGATGGGCCCTCCGGACACAGACGGCCATAATCCAACCGCAGCAGCATGTTTTCGAGTTCTCGACTTCACGCTTTTCTTATAAAGGAGGCGAGTGTCGGGCCGCCGTTCCCAAACGGTATCGCAGACTACCATTCACACTAAACTTGACAATCGAACGCGACGGCGGGGGCGGCAGTGGCTAAGGGGCGGGAATCGGCCGAAATCATTTCGGCATTGGCAAGTTGCCGAACGGCGTTCATCGGCGTCGCCGTGATGAGCGGGTTGGTGAACATTCTGTATCTGACCGGTTCATTTTTCATGCTCGAAGTCTATGACCGCGTCATTCCGAGCCGGAGCGTTCCGACACTTATCGGCCTCATGATCCTCGCTCTCGTCCTTTACGGATTTCAGGGCGTCCTGGAGACGATCCGCTCGCGGATCCTCGCGCGCGTCGGCGCCTCGCTCGACGAAGCCCTCTCGGCGCGAGTGTTCGACATCGTCGTGCGGGCTCCCCTGAAGGGCGCGACCCCGGGCGATGGGCTGCTGCCCCTGCGCGACCTCGACCAGTTGCGTGCCTTCCTCGGCGGCACGGGGCCCTCGGCCTTCTTCGATCTGCCGTGGATGCCGATCTATGTCTTCATCTGCTTCCTGTTCCACCCGCTCATCGGTATCGCGGCCCTCGTCGGCGCGGCGGTCCTAGCGGTCCTGGCCCTGACCACGGATCGGTCGACCCGCGCCCCGACCCAGACCGCAACCGCCCACGGCATGCGTCGCAACGGCCTCGCGGAAGCCGGGCGCCGCAACGCCGAGGTGCTGGCCGCCATGGGGATGCAGGGACGCTTCGCCGATCGCTGGGGCGGCGCCAACCGCGATTACATGCAGTCTCAGATGGCCGTCTCGGACGTCGCGGGCGGTTTCGGAGCGGGCTCGAAAGTGTTCCGCATGGCACTGCAATCGGGCGTGCTCGCCCTCGGAGCCTGGCTCGTCATCAACAACCTGGCCTCGGCGGGCGTCATCATCGCCTCGTCGATCCTCGTCGCCCGCGCCCTGGCTCCGGCGGAACTCGCCATCGCCAACTGGAAGGGATTCGTGCAGGCGCGCCAGAGCTGGGCACGGCTCTCGGAGTTGTTCGCGCGCCTGCCCGCCGTCGAACAGCCCCATGCTCTGCCCGCTCCGTCGCAGAGCCTCGTGGCCGAAAACGTTACCCTCGCACCGCCGGGAACCCAGCGCATCGTCGTGCAGGATGTCAGCCTGTCCCTGCAGCGGGGGCAGGGGCTCGGAATCATCGGCCCGAGCGCCTCGGGCAAGTCGAGCCTCGTCCGCGCCATCGTCGGCGTCTGGCCGCCCGTGCGCGGCAAGGTCAGGATCGACGGCGCGGCCATCGACCAATGGTCGAGCGCCGATCTCGGGCCACATATCGGCTTCCTGCCGCAGGAGGTGGAGTTGTTTGCCGGCACCATCGCCGAGAACATCGCCCGGTTCGATCCCAATGCCCAATCGGGTGCGGTCATCTCGGCCGCCAAGGCAGCGGGTATCCATGAGATGATTTTGCGCCTGGCGGAAGGCTACGACACCCGGATCGGCGAGGGCGGGGCGGGCCTGTCGGCAGGGCAGCGCCAGCGGGTCGGACTGGCGAGGGCGCTCTATGGCGACCCCTTCCTCGTGGTGCTCGACGAACCCAATTCGAATCTCGATGGGGAGGGCGAGAACGCCCTGACCCAGGCCATCGTCGGGGTGCGGCAGCGCGGCGGCATCTGCATCGTCGTGGCGCACCGCCCCAGCGCTCTGGCCGCCGTCGACATGATCCTGATGATGGCCGACGGGCGCGCCCAGGCCTTCGGCCCCAAGGACGAGGTGCTCAAGCGCGTCCTCCGGTCGACTCCGGCTCCCGCCGCCGAGCCCGTCGCCGCACAACGTACCGGCGCGAACGTCGCCACCCTGCAGGAGAGCGCGTGATGGCCATCGCACTGTCGCCCACCGGGCTCCCCGCCGCTCAAATCCGGCCCACCGCCAACGGGTCGATCCGCCGTCACCTCGCCGCCGCGATCGGAGTCGGCGCCGTCCTCGTCATCGGAATCGGCGGCTGGGCCACCTTCACGATGATTTCGGGTGCCGTGATCGCGCCGGGCCAGCTCATGGTCGAATCGGACGTGAAGAAGGTGCAGCACCCCACCGGCGGCGTCGTCGGCGAGTTGCGGGTGAAGGAAGGCGCGCGGGTGAAAGCCGGCGACATCCTGATCCGCCTGGACGAGACCCAGACCCGCGCCAATCTCGACATCATCCTGAAGGCGCTCGATGAGTTCGCCGCCCGTCGGGCGCGTGACGAGGCCGAGCGCGACGGTGCGTCCGAGATCACCTTCCCGCCGGACCTTCTAGCCCGCAAGGCGAAGGATCCGTCCGTCGCCCATCTGGTCGACAGCGAGACCCGCCTGTTCCAAGCCCGCGTCGCCGGCCGCGAGGGCCAGAAGGCGCAGCTGCGCGAGCGCGTCTCCCAGCTCGGCGAGGAGATCAAGGGTCTCACCGAACAGGCCGCCGCCAAGGAGCGGGAAACGGCCTTGATCGGAACCGAGCTGAAGGGCGTGCGCGAGCTCTACGGCAAGAACCTCGTGCCGCTCTCCCGCGTCACCGCCCTGGAACGGGACGGCGCCCGGCTGCAGGGCGAGCGCGGGCAACTCATCGCCTCCACGGCATCCGCCAAGGGCAAGATCACCGAGATCGAGCTGCAGATCTTCCAGATAGACCAGGACATGCGGACCGAGACCGGCAAGGAGCTCGCCGAGATCCGTGGCCGCTGGTCCGAATATGTGGAGAAGCGAATCGCCGCCGAGGATCAGCTCAAGCGTATCGACATGCGCTCGCCCCAGAACGGCACGGTCCACCAGCTGACGGTGCATACGATCGGCGGTCTCGTGGTTCCCAGCGAGCCGGCGATGCTCATCGTGCCCGACGCCGACAAGCTCATCGTCGAGGTCAGGATCCAGCCGCAGGACATCGACAACGTGCGCGTCGATCAGCGCGCTGTCCTACGTTTCCCGGCCTTCAACCAGCGGACGACGCCCGAGATCGACGGAATCGTGAGCCGGGTTTCGGCCGACGTCTCGCAGGACCCGAAGAGCGGCATGACCTACTACACCGCGCGCATCCGCATGACGGAGGATCAGGTGGAGCGCCTCGGCAAGGTCCAACTCGTGCCCGGCATGCCCGTGGAGGCCTTCATGCAACTCGGGGACCGCTCGGTCATCTCCTACCTGACGAAGCCCCTGACGGACCAGATCGCCAAGGCCTGGCGCGAGCGCTGAGGGCGTCCAACGGCGGACGAGAAGGCCCCGGCCGTGCGCCGGGGCGAAAGTTTGAAGAATCCGCATCCCCGGCAGGTCGGTTGCACCTTGCCTTCAGGCGCTCAAGCCTGATATGGCAACCGCCTTTCCGCGATGCGTGAACTGCCATCGCCGAGGACGCCTTACCGAGGTGCCTCGTTCCCGAGACCCTATGGACAGGCGGCGGGCTCAAACCCGGCCGACGTGAGACCGATGAAGATTCGCAACTCCCTCAAGTCCCTCCGTGGCCGTCACCGCGACAACCAGCTCGTGCGCCGCAAGGGCCGCGTCTACGTCATCAACAAGACGCAGAAGCGCTTCAAGGCCCGTCAGGGCTGAGGCTGCGGGCTGCCCGGCAATTCGGGGCAGCCGCGTCAAGCCGGCCTGTTGACGGCGGCGTGAAGGGCGAGGAAGCTCGCTTTCATGACGCTGTCCCGGCATTTTGGCATTCTGTTCAACGCTGCGCTCCTGAGCGCGGCGGTCTTTTCGTTTGGGGTGTCGTCAGCCGACGCTCTGCCGCCACAGAGCCAGGGCCGTGAGACCGGACAAGGCGAGGAAAACGGCAAGGATGCACCCAAGAAAGTGCAGGCGCCGAGCCTCGAGGATCTCTATGCGAGGCTGAAGGCGTCCGAGGACGATGCGGAGGCCAAAGGCATCTCCCGCCTGATCGAGCAGCGCCTCGGGCGCTCCGGCAGCGCCACCGCCGACCTTCTCACGGAACGTGCCCGTCAGGCGATGTCGGGCCGCGACTATGCCCTCGCCGTCGAGTTGATGGACCGCGCTACCACCCTCGAGCCGCAATGGGCCGAGGGCTGGAACCGGCGGGCCACGGTGTTCTGGCTTCTCACCGACCAGACCAACGCCGTGGCCGACCTGCAGCGGACGCTGGTGCTGGAACCACGGCATTACGAGGCCTGGGCTGCGCTGGGGCGGATCTATCTGTCCATGGACGACAAGCGTCGCGCCCTGGACGCTTTCCGCCGCGCCGCCGCCATATATCCGCGCATGGAGAAGCTCCAGAGCGCCATCGACCGGCTTGTCCCTGAGATCGACGGCCGGGACCTGTAACCGGACATGGTTCTCCTCCACTGGCTCGGCCTGATCGCGGGCGCGATGCTCGGGGTGATCGTCAGCGTTCTCGCGGGCGGAGCCCTCGTCACCCTGATCGTCACCTTGCGGGTCGGCGCCCGGTTTCCGCCGCAGGGGCCTTTCATCGAGGTGGATGGCGGGCGGCTCGCCACCATCCAGGCCGGCCCGACGACGTCGTCGAAGGGGACCGTCGTGCTTCTTCACGGAGCCTCCGCCAACGCGGCCGACCCGATGGAAGGCGTCGGCCGCAGGCTCGCCCAGGACGGCTTTCGCGTCATTGCCTTCGACAGGCCCGGATACGGCTGGAGCGACCGCCTCGGCGGCCGTGATGGGGGAAGCCCCGCGGTGCAGGGCCATGCGATCGCACAGGCGGTCGAGCGCATGGGGACCGGCCCGGTGGTCCTGCTCGGCCATTCCTGGTCCGGCGCCCTGGCCACCGCCATCGCCCTCGACCATCCCGAAGTCGTCTCGGGTCTCGTCCTGGTGGCGCCTGTGGCGATGCCGTTTCCGGCCATGGCGCCTCTGCCGTGGTACTACCGTCTCGCCCTGAAGCCTCCGGTCGCATGGCTGCTCAGCCGCACCGTCGCGACACCGATCGGCCTCTACTATCTGGAACGCGCAGGCCGTGCGGCCTTCCGGCCGCAGGAACTCCCCGCGGACTATCTCGAGCGGAGCCGCTCAGCCCTGGTGCTGCGCCCCGCGACGATGCTCGCGAATCTCGAAGACCTGATCGGCCTGCCCTCCGCCTTGGCGGCCCAGGCTCCACGCTACGGTGAGATCGCCGTTCCGACAGTGATCGTCTCCGGCGATGCGGATGCCGCCGTTCCGGCGACGCGCCATGCCGCCCCCCTCGCCAAACTCATCCCCGGCGCCCGGCTCGTTCTCCTGCCGGGCATCGGGCACATGGTGCCATACATGGCGACGGACGCCCTCGTGGATGCGGTCGAAGGGCTCGCCACCCGGATCGGCGCGACGAGACATGAGCAGCCCGTCGCGCGCTGATCCGATCAGGCTCTCGCGGCGTGATCGCGGGTGACGAAGGCGATCCGCACGAGGTTGGTGGCGCCCGGTGTCCCGAACGGCACGCCGGCCACCACGATGACCCGGTCGCCGATCTCGGCGAAGCGCTCGCGCACGGCGAATTTCGCCGCGCGGAAGGCCATGTCGTCCACGTCGCTGGCATCGTTGGTCACGATCGGGTGCGTGCCCCAGCACATGGCCAGTCGCCGGGCGGTCTCGCGCTTCGGCGTCAGCGCGATGATCGTGGCGTTGGGCCGCGAGCGGGCGAGACGCAGGGCCGTCGATCCCGAATGCGTCCAGGCCATGATGGCGGTGAGGTTGAGGGCGTCGACCATCTGATGGGCGGCCGCCGCGATGGCGTCCGATGCGGTGGCGTCGGGCTCCGAACGCTGCGCCGTGAGGATCGTCCAGTAGAGGGCGTCACGCTCCACCTGCTCGGCGATGCGGCTCATCATCGAGATCGCCTCGATCGGGAAGGCGCCGGACGCGCTCTCGGCCGACAGCATCACCGCATCGGCACCCTCGTAGACGGCGGTCGCCACGTCCGAGACCTCGGCGCGCGTCGGCACCGGTGCCGTGATCATCGATTCGAGCATCTGCGTCGCGACGACGACGGGCTTGCCGAGGCGCCGCGCACCGCGCGTGATCCGTTTCTGCACGCCCGGCACCTGCTCCAGCGGCATCTCCACGCCGAGATCGCCGCGCGCCACCATGATCCCGTCGGAGATCTCGATGATCTCGTCGAGGCGGGTGAGGGCCTGCGGCTTCTCGATCTTGGCCATGACCAGGGCGCGGCCGGCGGCGACCTTCTTCACCTCGGCCACGTCCTCGGGACGCTGAACGAAGGAGACCGCGATCCAGTCCGCCCCGGCATTGAGCCCGGCTTCGAGATCGCCGCGATCCTTCTCGGTCATCGCCGCCACCGGGATCACGGTGTCGGGCAGGGACACGCCCTTGCGGTTGGAAATCCTGCCCCCGATGACGACCTCGGTCACCGCGCGTCCCTCGGAGACCTCGGTCACGACCAGGCGCAACTTCCCGTCATCGATGATGACGACGTGGCCCGGTTCCAGCGCGGAGAGAATCTCGGGATGCGGCAGGTAGACACGATGGATGTCGCCCGGCGTCGGATCCGAATCGAGCACGAACGAGGCGCCGTTCTCGAGGATGGCGCCGCCCTCGGCGAAGGCGGCGACCCGCAATTTCGGACCCTGGAGATCCACCAGGACCGCGATCGGCCGGCGCAACTCGCGCTCGATGGTACGGATCACCTCGATCTTCTCCGGCAATTTCTCGCGCGGAAGGTGGCTCATATTGAGCCGGAACACGTCCGCACCGGCGCGGAACAGCTTCTCGATCATCTCCGGCGTGTCGGAAGCCGGACCGAGGGTGGCGATGATCTTCGTGCGGCGCGAGCGTTTCACTCCGGTCTCCAAGTTTTTTTGAGGATACCCGTCGGGTTCGAACGACCGATTGGGGGTAGGGGGCCAGAAGCACTGCGACGGCTTACACGTCAAGCTGCTGAGACTTGTTCTCTCAGGCCCCACCGAGGGGGCGGTTGCCGCCTATGGAGCAATCTGAGTGAAGGGCACGTTCGCCAGCTTCGCGGACTGCGAGACTATACGCGGGATCATGGGCTACACGCTCGAACCTTGCCAACCCAAAATCACCTGCTTCGTGAAGGTGTCCGGGTTTACAGACTTGTCCGGCATGCTGTACCCCGCACGTGCTATGCTGGACGCCACGCCTGGTTTGTGTCGAGATTAGATAGGAGTGAGTTGGATGAACGAACAGCATGCCCCTCCTCGTTCGGAAAAAGCCGAAATGAAGCGCCAGGCCCGCATCAAGGCGCGAAAGGACTCTCACATTGAGGCTCGGAAGGCGGAGCGTAAGCAGAAGCGTATTTCTAGCCGCACATCAGAGGCGGGAAAATCCTGAATCTGCTCGGCCAAATTTTCGATCAACAACAGGATTAGTGATCAGTGCTATTTGGCGCCCCTTCTACACCTGTTAGCCGCGCACGAAAAGCAGTAAAGACCTGCCGCGATGAGGCAGCAGCCAATCGCTGGGACCAGGTAATAGCGATTACTGACGACCCTGAGCTCATTACGCAACAACCGCAGCTGCTTCTTCAACGCTTGCAGGCTGCTTTCATCCTTGCCGACGACGATGTCATCGGCTGCATTTTAAAGGATCTCCCCAGCGCAGCGCTTCCGCAAGCGGTAAAGTTTGCGACTGCGCGGCAACTTGCTGTTAACAAGCGCGCACATCTGGCGGCCCGCCTACTCATAGACACGCTATCCCTTCACGATACGACACGCTTCCTCAAGTCGACTGGCCTCGTTTTTAAGCACCTGCGCGACGCCAAGCTCAAACGCGAGCTACTCGATCTGGTCGCAAAGGTGAGTGGAGGCGGATCATCGATAAAACCAACTATATCCGAACTGATTTTTGCCCCTCAGCCTGTTCAGGAAGTTTTCGGCAGCGTCAAGCTCGTTGCTTCGCCCAACACTGCCACGCATCATCTCAAGGGCTTGAAGCGCGAAGTTGCAGTCTTTAACAAGCTCATTGCGCGCCCCCTCAAACCTATAGTTTCCGAGTACAGGAACGTTTTCACCCATCCATCCGGGCAAATTTGGACCGAGAATAGAGCGATCGTCGTCTCGAAGGGGTTCCCCCTCGATGTAACCGACAGGACCCAGACGGAGACCATACCGCTCGCGCTTGGTCTCAATCGTGGAAGCCGCGGAATTTATCATTGGCTCATTGATTATCTTCCAAGACTAGCATGGATCCAGAGCAGTGGTTTGATTGAAAACGAGGGATGCAAAATCCTCCTCAATGCTGCGCGGTCCGGCTTCGAGCAAGATACTCTTGAGATGCTCGATCTCGGAAAACCAGTTCAAAAGCTCGACAGATCGGTCTTCGTCGAACGCCTGTTGGTCGCGCGGGTCGGTTTCCGTGGTATGTCAGGATGGCGCCATCTGGATAGCATCTACGAAGAACTTGGTGAACGCGCGAGCACCTTGGCCGCAAGCAACAACGCTGAACTGCCAGATCGTGTCTATGTGACACGAAGAGACGCCGCCCGGCGTGTGATGAAGAATGAAGTCGATGTGGAAGCCGTAGCGAGAAAGCTCGGATTCACCGTGATGGAGTTCTCAAAGATCCCTCTTTGGCACCAATTTGCTATCGCCCGGCATGCTTCGGTCATCATGTCCCCTCACGGGGCTGGACTATCTCACATCATTGTCGCGAAACCCGGCCTTCAAGTGATCGAAATCCTTCCGATCATGGATGGGACGTACCAGCTGCGTTTCAATTACGCTCGCCTTTCAATCGTCAAGGGCCATCGATATTCTGCGTGGCTCGAACCCCAGCATCCTGGCTTCGATGCATGGACAGTCGATTTGCCGGCCTTCACGACTTTCCTCAAGAAGACTCTCAAGGCGCCCCCGGCTGGCTCGGGTCGGTGAGCTGGATCGTCCAGCTCTTCTGCTCGCCGGTATCGACCTCGTAGAAGCCGTTGCGGTCGTAGCCTCGCGCGAGACAATCCTCGACGCCGCGAATCGTGAATTCGGTGTCGCGGGTGCACATGAGCGAGCGGCCGTTCCACTCGCCACCGCGGGTATAGTCCACCGCGTAGACGTAATAGAACCGCGCGGCGAGAGCGCCGCGCAGCAGGGTTTCACACCCTTTGGGCGCCACGTCCCACCACCCTTCCGTCACCCAGCCCTGCGTATCGCGATATCCCAGCGAGATGCCGACCTTGCTTGCGGTCTGGTTGCACATCCGCAGATCGGCCCGGGCGGGCGAGGCGGTGAGGAAGAGGGCGGCCAGCGGAGAGGCGAGCCAGAGAACCTTCCCCCTCCCCACGCGCAGCGGGGAGGGGGTCGTACGGCGACGGCTCACGCCGTTAACCGACGAGGATGATGCGGCAATCGTTGACATTGGTGCGCGTGGGACCCGGCTGGACGAGATCGCCGATCGTGGCGAAGAACTTCGTCGAATCATTGTCCGCGAGCATCGCAGCCGGATCGAGGCCGGCGGCGCGGGCGCGCTCCAGCGTCGTCGGGTCGACGAGCCCCCCGGCCGGATCGGTGGCCTCGCCGCGTCCGCCGTCGGTGCCGTCGGTATCGGCGGCAATGCCGAGGATGCCCGATTCGCCATCGAGGCCGATCGCGAGGGCGAGGGCGTATTCTTGGTTCGGGCCGCCATGGCCCTCGCCGACGATGGTCACGGTGAGTTCGCCGCCGGAAATGATCGCCACCTTGCGGCCGGCCGCCTTCATCTCCTTGGCGAGGGCGGCGTGTTCCGCCGCGACCTCGCGGGCCTCGCCCTCGACGTCGGGGCCGAGCATCACGACCTCGTAGCCGGCGCGCTTGGCCGCCTCCGACGCCGCGTTCAGGGCGTCGATGGGACGGGCGATGATGCGGTACTCGGCCCGGGCGAAGGAGGGGTCGCCCGCCTTCGGGGTCTCGTTGGCCGGATCGTTGAGGAGGGCCTTGGCGGTCTCTGGCAGGGGAATGTTGCGGCGCTCGCAGATCTCGCGGGCGTCGGCGAGCGTCGAGGGATCGGGCACGGTCGGGCCTGAGGCGATCACCGCTGGGTCGTCGTGCGGCACGTCGGAGATGGCCAGCGTCAGGATCGAGCGGGCGTTGCGGGCCATCATGGCCAGACGTCCGCCCTTGATCCGGGAGAGGTGCTTGCGCACCGCGTTGATCTCGTTGATCGGCGCGCCCGAGCGCAGCAGCGCCTTGGTCACCGCCTGTTTCTCGGTGAGGGTGAGGTCGCCGGCGGGCGCGATCCAGTTGGCCGAACCGCCGCCCGAGAGCAGCACCAGCACGTCGTCCTCCGGACCGGCATCGGCCGCGATCTTCAGGGCGTCGATGGTGGCGTCGATGCCGGCCTGGTCCGGCACCGGGTGCCCGGCCTCGACCATGCGGATCATCGGGGCATCCTCGCCGTAGCCGTGGCGGGCCACCGCCAGGCCGACGATGCGGCTCTCGTCGACACCGTGCTGCTCCCGGTAGAACCGGCTCGCCACGGCGGCCATGCTGCCGCCGGCCTTGCCGGCACCGAGGATGATCAGCCGGCCGGGCCCCGGCGCGGGCAGGTGCGGCACCAGGCAGCGGGAGGGATGCGCGGCGGCGATCGCCTCGTCGAGGAAACCGAGAAGCAGGCCGCGAGCGGCATCGTGGGACGAAGGGGGGGAAGCGGGCGAGGCGTGTGAAGGCGCGGTCATGGCGTGTCCGTGTCTCATCAAGGTCCGATCGCGCGGGCCGGATTGCTTGTCCGCCGGATTATTGCCGTGGCGGCGCGATCGCCTATACGTGCTGTGCCCGAGCCCTGCCGCCTCGGCAAGCGCGCGATGACGCGACCGGCGGCGTGTTTCCTGCCTGCCCAGGGGGATTTTCCCCCAATCGGCCCTGAAGGACCGTGACCACCTCATGTTTCCGCCGCATCCCGTCGAGACGATCCCAGGCGATCCCGCATCCGGGCTCCTCCTCATCTGCGAGCACGCTTCGAATCACGTACCGGAGGATCTGGCGCAGCTCGGCGTTCCGGAACGGGAATTCGCGCGCCACATCGCCTACGATATCGGCGCGGCGGACGTGACGCGGCGGCTTGCGGCACATCTCGGCGTGCCGGCCATCCTCACGCGGTTCTCGCGCCTCGTCATCGACCCCAACCGGGGGCGCGAGGACCCGACGCTGGTCATGCGCCTGTCGGATGGTGCGGTGGTGCCGGGCAACGCCCGCATCGACGAAGCCGGCAAGGACGAGCGCATCCGGCGCTTCTACGTGCCGTTCGACGAGGCGGTGGATGCGGCCGTCGCGCGGGCCACGGAGGTAGGCGTGCCGCCTTCCATCGTCACGATGCACAGTTTCACGGCCTCGTGGCGCGGCTATATGCGGCCCTGGCATGTGGGCATCCTGTGGGACGGGGACGACCGGATGAGTGCGCCCCTCATCGCCGGCCTGCGCGCCGACCCGGCCGGGCTGACGGTGGGCGACAACGAGCCCTATGGCGGCGGTCTGCCGGGCGACACGATCGATCGCCACGCCATCGCGCGCGGCCTTCCCAACGCCCTCGTGGAGATCCGGCAGGATCTCATCGCCCTGGAGCCGGGCCAGATCGAATGGGCGGCGCGTTTCGCCAAGCTCCTCCGACCGCTGATGCCGAAAGCCGGCTGACCGTCATTCGGTGATGAACAGAGAGCACATACGAAAGCGGCGGGGCTCACGCCCCGCCGCTTTCGTCATTTGAGCAGACTGTGTTTAGCGGGGGCCGCCGGAGGTGCGGCCGTACTGCCAGACCGGGAAGCTGTTCTGCTCGGCGTTGCCTTCGCGGGCGGAATCGACGCTGCGGCGGCTGACGACCGACCCGGTGGTCAAATCGTCATCGGCGACGACCTGACGGCCTGCACTGCCGGGGGCCGCGTAGGCAGAGATACCGGCGGGCGCGTTATAGCTCTGAGCGAGCGCAGGCGAAGCAACGGCGCCGAGGCTCAAAGCAAAAGCGGCAACGGCGGAAGCGAAACGGGTGTTCATGACTGGATCCTATTGAATGTCGCGGTCTCCGTCAGAGGGCGGTGGGCCGTGAGTTCTTGTGTAGCCCCGATGTAGGACGAACCCTGCCGCAACGTCGTGCGGTTTGGCACCTGCATGCGCGAGACGCCGGGCGAGCGCTGATTTGAGGCCTCATGATGCGTTAGACGCAAGAGAGCGAGGAGCAGCCATCACCGAGATCAAGTGGCATAATGTGATTGCTGTCATCGAGACGAATGGCGACTCGACATCACTTCGTGGTAGTCGCTTGCCGGTTTTCGGCCTTGTCAACAGGTTGCCGACGCCGGGACTTAGGAGAGCAGAGAATTGATATTCAATATCTGCAAGCTTACGGCCGTTTTGCTGATGTTGCTGGCCTTGCCGGCCTCAGCCGGAGACCGCGCCGGGATCGGCTTCATCGGCTATTCCAACACCGGCTCTTATTTCGCCTACGAGGAATTCGGCATCCAGGACGGTTCTGGCTTTGCGTATGCCAATCTGTACGTTCTCGACCTCAACACCAAGAGCCGGGTCGAGGGCACCCCCTTCCGTCAGGTAATCGAGAACGAGACCGGCAGCATCGCCTCGGCGGTGGCCGGCGTACGGGCCAAGGCCAAGCCCATACTCGACAAGCTGGACATTGGTGAACCGGTAGATATCGCTGCCCTCAATGCCGATGGTGCACTGAACACCGATATGCGCAAGTTGCGCTTCGGCCGCCCTGGTGACGGCATGGCGGATCCCGATCAGGACTATGAGCTGGTGCTGTCAACAATCGAGGACGGTATTGCCCCGCCAAAATGCGCGGCCCTGGGCGAGGAGTATGTATCGGGCTTTGCCCTTACCTTGACCGTCAATGGAAAAGCTCGCGAGGTTTATCGCGATACCGCCGTGCCGGAGAGCCGTGGCTGCCCGCGGGGCTATCGGCTTTATGCAGTGGTCAGACAGTACGATGGTCTCGTCTCCTTTGCACCCGACATGACGCCAGGTATGGTCGCCATCGTCTCGGTCTATTCGATGGGCTTTGAGGGTCCGGACAGGCGTTTCATCGCTGTTCCAATTGGCAGTTAGCCCTCACGCCTGACGAGATCGCTCGGGTTTGCGCCGCGCCGGGCAATCAGCCTGCAACACTATGTTTTGGGGTTGAGGATTGCGAGCTTGACCAGAACATCCGCGTGCACGGCTTCTACTTCTCCGGTGCGCGCGACGTTCGGTGCGGCTTCCAGAATGGCTTTATAGGCTGTCGTGGCTGACGCCGCGCTGCCAGCGACAGTTCCGCCGCGCCGGCCCGTTGACACCCATGCCGGATCAACCGCGCCCCGCACCAATTTTGAATGGCCTTCCGCACGGAGCGACGGTCGGCCCCTCCGGTTTCGCAACCGTTCTGACAGTTCCCGTAACTCCTCATCCCGATCGACCACCGGAGCCGAGACCCGGACGGCAAGATCCCCAAGGGACGCTGCAGGCTCAGCGGAATATGAACCCACCCGAAGAGCTACGGACATTAGTCCTGGCGCTGGACAGGCCGTTGGCCGCTCGGGAACGAGGTGACTACTTAGGGGGCCGCGTTATTCGCGATCCCAAGCGAAGTGTCCGGCGCCTCCCGCATGAACCCGCATTTCCGCGGGAGGTCATGCGCGCGCAGGAGCGCCGGGATCGCCATGCCCCCGAAAGCCATGCGCCCGAAAACGGGACCGCGCGGGAGCGATGGTATATCCTCGCGCGAAAGCGGTGACTGGCCGCGAGCCCGAGGATGAGGAAACAGCCATGACCGAGATCGACAGCGCCACCCGGACGGAATTGGAAGCCGCGGTGTTCCGCCGCCTCGTGGCGCATCTGCAGACGCGCAGCGACGTCCAGAACATCGACCTCATGAACATGGCCGGCTTCTGCCGGAACTGTCTGTCGAACTGGATGAAGGACGCCGCCGACGAGCGCGGCCTCGGCCTCACCAAGGACGAGACCCGCGAGCGCGTCTACGGAATGCCCTATGAGGAATGGAAGCGGCTCAACCAGGCCGAGGCCACGTCCGAGCAGCAGGCGGCCTTCTCGAAGGCCCAAGCCGAGCCGCACTAAGCTTCCGGTAAGCGTGATCGCTTAACCAGCCTCCTCCGGCGCATCCCACCCGATGCGCGTCAGATCAGGAATTGAGACGCTCATGGCCGCTTCCGCCGCACCCGCCGTCGATGCCTCCTCGGTTGCCGCCGACCAGCTCAAGAGCTTCATCGAGCGCATCGAACGCCTGGAGGA
Source organism: Methylobacterium bullatum (assembly GCF_014845095.1). Taxonomy (GTDB): domain Bacteria; phylum Pseudomonadota; class Alphaproteobacteria; order Rhizobiales; family Beijerinckiaceae; genus Methylobacterium; species Methylobacterium bullatum. The sequence continues at coordinate 41,034 of NZ_NKUG01000093.1, forward strand.
GGAGAAGGCCGGCCTCGCCGGCGACATCAAGGACGTCTATGCCGAGGCCAAGGGCACCGGCTTCGACGTGAAGGCCCTGCGCAAGATCATCTCCCTGCGCAAGAAGGACCATGCCGAGCGCCAGGAGGAAGAGGCGATCCTGGAGCTCTACATGCAGGCCCTCGGCATGGTGTAGGCCGACATCGCGGCGTGCCGGCCCATCCTTTCGCGCATCGGGCAGGGCGATAGCGACGATGCCTCAGCTCCTCGACACGCCCTCGCTTGCCGGCACGGCACACATCCTCCTCGTGGAGGATGACGACGGCATGCGGATGCTCGTCACCCGCCTGCTGCGGGAAAACGGCTACCGCGTCACCGGTTGCCGCAACGGCGGGGAGATGTGGCGGCTCCTGCCGGAGGGCGGCATCGATCTCGTCCTCCTCGACGTGATGCTGCCCGGCGCCTCCGGCATCGATCTCCTGCGGAGCCTGCGCGCGAAGAGCACGGTTCCGGTCATCATGGTCAGCGCCCGCAACGAGGAGGCGGATCGCGTGCTCGGCCTCGAATTCGGGGCGGACGATTATGTGGCCAAGCCGTTCGGACGGCCGGAACTGCTCGCCCGGATCCGCGCGGTTCTCCGGCGCTCCGCCATCGCCGCGACCGCGCCGGATGCGTCCCGGAGCGAGAGCGTGGCCTTCGACGGCTGGCGTCTCGACCTGCGCAGCCGCTCGCTCCGCGACCCCGAGGGCGCGGGCGTCGACCTGTCCGGGGCGGAATACGACCTGCTCCTGGTGTTCCTCGACCATCCGAACCGCGTCCTCGGCCGCGAGCAGATCCTGGAACTGTCCCGCGCCCGCCTCGGCTCACCCTCGGACCGCAGCGTCGACACCCTGGTGAGCCGACTTCGGCGAAAGCTGGAGCCGCCGGACGGCCACACCGCGATCATCAAGACGGTCCGTGGCTCCGGCTACATCTTCAGCGCGACGGTCGAGCGGACGTGAGGCGGCTGCTCGCCCTCGCGCGAAGCCTCGAAGCGCGCACCATGGCCGTACTGCTCGTGGCCATCGTCGTCGTCCATGCCGGGGCATTGCTGCTCTATCGCCAATCGGCGGTCGCGGCCGCCGACGAGGCCTTCGCGCAGCAACTCGCCACTCAGCTGGCTCTGGCGCGGGAGGGCCTGATCCGGCGGCCGGTGATGGAGCGCGACACGGAGGCGAGGGCACTGTCCTCGCCACATTTCGAGATCGGGTGGTCGAAGGCCCCGCCGATCCGCCCGCGGGAGCGTGACGATCCCATCCTCTGGTCGCTCAGATCCCGCATCCTCGCCCTCCAGCCGAGCCTCGGCCCCGGGCTCGTCCTCGCCATGGGGGAGGGGGAGGATGCGCTGCACGCGCAGGATCTGAGCGGGGCGCTCTCGCTGCCCGATGGCGGCACGCTGACCTTCCGTTCCGCCCATGCTCCGAACCTCGCCCGCCTGGGAGCCTGGGCTTTCGTCTCGACGGCGGTGGCGATCCTCGTCGGCCTCGCCGCCGTACTCCTGGTGCATCGGATCGCCAAGCCCTTGCGCAGCCTCACCCGAGCCACGGAAGCGATCGGCAACGGCCCCGTGGTCGCCGTGCCCGAGGCCGGCCCGGACGAAACCCGAGGGATCGCCCGCGCGCTCAATGCCATGCAGCACCGCATTCACGGACTGGTCTCCGAGCGGACTCAGGCACTCGCGGCCGTCTCCCACGATCTGCGCACGCCCATCGCCCGGCTGCGCCTGCGCATCGAGCGCCTGGCCGACGCCAAGGAGGGACAGGCCATGTCCGGCGATCTCGACGAGATGCAGGCCATGATCGACTCGACGCTGGCTTATCTGCGCGGCGATACGGACCCGGAGCCACGCCGGATCACCAACGTGGCGAGCCTCGTGATGAGCGTCGCCAATGCCGCCGCCGATGCCGGCCGGCCCGTGACGTATGACGGGCCCGGCAGGGCACTGTCGGAGGTTCGACCCGTCGCCCTGCGGCGGGGCCTGGAGAACCTCGTCGACAATGCCGTGCGCTATGGCGAACGAGCCGCCATGATCCTGGAAGTCGGCGAGGACGCGGTCGTCCTGAGGATCGAGGATGACGGCCCCGGTATTGCGCCAGAGGAGGTGGAGAGCGCGTTCGCGCCGTTCACGCGCCTGGAGGCCTCGCGCAATCGCCATACCGGCGGTACCGGTCTGGGCCTCACCATCGCCCGGCGCGCGATCCAGGCCGAGGGCGGCAGTCTCACCCTGACCAATCGGGCCGAGGGCGGGTTGCGGGCCGAGCTGATCCTGCCGCGCGTGTAGGTCCAGGGCTCACCTGATACCAAGTCTCACTGACCCTGCCCCATAGGTCAGGGTCAGTGAGGTCCGGCGGACGACCGCCGCCGCGCCGTCGCGCGGGCAGACCTCGATGAGTCAGGCTCATTGAGGTCCGGTATGACACACTTCGTCACGAAGGCGGCGTGCGGGCGTCAAACGGCTTTTCCATCTCCTGGATCGACGCGGCGGAGCAGCCGCGCAACCACGGAGACACCGACCATGACACGCTTCGCACGCAGCCTCGCCGCCACCGGCATCCTCTTCGGCCTCGCGGTTCCGGCCTTGGCCATCGACGGGCACGGCAATGCCAGCAACCCCTCCGTCTCGGTCCCGAACACCGGGACCGTGTCGGGCGGCCCGGCCCATCGCGACGACCCGCGCGTTCAGGAATCCAAGGAGGTCGGACGTGACGGGAAGCCGCTGCATTCCGACAAGGATGGCCACGCCCACGGCCACAGCCACGACAAGAAGTGACGATCGGGCGGGAGGTGCGTGGCCGCCTCCCGCCGCTTCAACGCCGGGTGCGCGCCTCGCGCAGGGTGGAGCCGGGCTCGACGGCGCCGCCCTTCGAGACGGCGATGCGCTGCGACAGGTAGATGCCGTGATGGCCCGAACAGGCATAGGCGGCGAAGCACGCGACCGCCATGGCGACGCCGTGCGTGGCCCCGAACAGCTCGATCCCCATCAGCGTGCAGGCGAGCGGCGTGTTGGCGGCGCCCGCGAAAACCGCCACGAAGCCCAGCGCCGCCATCAGGTCGAGGGGCGCCCCCATCACTCCGCCAAGGGCATTGCCGAGGGCGGCGCCGATGAAGAACAGCGGCGTCACCTCGCCGCCCTTGAAGCCCGAAGCCAGGGTGACGACGGTGAAAAGGATCTTCCAGGCCCAGGACCAGGGATGGACCTCCGGGCCGAAGAAGCTTGCGATGCTCAAGCCTCCCGCATTGGCCACGGTGACGCCGAGGCCGAGATAGTCACGGGTGCCGACCGCGTAGACGAGGCCGATCACCGCCAGGCCGCCGAGGACCGGGCGCAGGGGCGCGTAGGGAATCAGGCGCTTCAACCACCCGCCGAGGATGTGGTTGGCCTCGGCGAAGACGAGGGCCACGAGCCCGAAGGCGACACCCGCGACGGCGACTTTCGCCAGTAGAATCGGATCCAGGGCGATGGGGCCGGTCGCATCCGCCAGATAGGCGATGCGGAACAGCGAATGGTGGATGCCCCAGGCCTGGCAGGCCCAGTCGCCGATGACTGCCGCGAGCAGGCAGGGGATCAGAGCGGCATATTCCACCCGGCCGATGGCCAGGACTTCGAGGGCGAAGACGGCCCCGGCGATGGGGGTGCCGAACACCGCCCCGAACCCTGCCGCCACGCCCGCCATCAGCACGATGCGCGTGCCCGCCGGATCGAGCCTGGCCAGGCGCCCGATGGCGCTGGCGAGGCTGGCGCCGAGTTGCACCGCCGTGCCTTCCCGGCCGGCGGACCCGCCGAAGAGATGGGTCACGACGGTCCCGAGGACGATCAGCGGCGCCATGCGCAGGGGAACGCCGCCACCGGGCTCGTGGATCTGATCGACCACGAGGTTGTTGCCGCCCTCCACGCCGCGCCCGACGCGGTGGTAGAGCAGGCCGATGGCAAAGCCCCCCACAGGCAGCAGGAACAGCAGCCAGGGATGCGTGAACCGGGCGCTCGTGGCGACGTCCAGGCACCAGAGAAAGGCCGCGCAGAGGGAGCCCACCACGACCGCCATCGGCACGAGGATCACCGCCCAGCGGGCGAACGCGATCGCCCAGGCCACGCGGACCATCGTGGCGCGCTTCAGATCGGCGATCCGGTTCTTGAAGGAGACAGGCATGGTTCCACCGTCTTGCTGCATGGCAAAAGGGTAGGAATCATCAGCCCTTATGGCGGTTCGGCTGAGTGTCTCTCACCAAACTCCCGCTACGCCATCGTACTCCGAGGGAGAACCGACCGTGATCGGGAGTTGTGTGAGGCACTCTTCATGCCCGGCAGAATCCATTGCCGCAGACTTCGTGTCCCGTGGCGGGCAACGCGTCAAGCCTGTTCCGCCCTCTGCGCACCCCATCGCCGCCGCCCGGGCGTCGGCCCCGACCCAAGTCGGAGGCGATCAGGTTAGCGAGGTTCAGCGCCCGGCAGCCACCGCGCGGGTGGACGAGCCGGTGAAGCGCGCGGCTGTGAGGTCGTCGCCGGGGCTGCGTCCCGAGAACCGGCTGCGCACGCCGCTCTCCGCCTGGGCGACGAAGCCGGCCGGCGCGGCATCGGCGCGGGCGCGGGCCGGGGCGACGTGAACGGGAGAGGCGCGGCTGGCCGGCGCGGTCTCCGCGGCGGCCACCTCGAACAGGGCGCGCAGCTGCGTGCGGGCATCGGCATCGGCGGCGACGGGCCGGGCGAAGCGGGTGGGCGCCGCAGTGACGGGCGGCGAGGCCATCCCGGTGGGAGAGAGACTCGCCACCTGAATGGCGGGACGCGGCGGCGGCAGAGGCATGGTGAGGGCGGCGGAGACGGCGGCGAATTCCGATGGCCGGCGCGGCGGCAGCGGCACGTCGATCGAACTCGATTCCGCCTCGGCGGGGACCGCCGGCTTGGAGACGTCCTGAACCTTGGAGACGTCCTGGGTCAGGAGGCTCTGGGCATCGCGTCCGTCACGGCGCAGGAGAGCGCCCTTGAGGGCATCGGAGGCGGCCGGCGCGGCATAGGCCAGGGCCTCGCGGGTGCCGGCCCCGTCGTCCGGATCGGCGCTGGCCACGAGAACGGTGGGCTTTGCCCGGGCACGGGCCGGAGCTTCCGGCTGAGCGGCGGGCGCCTTCGCGCCGCCGCCGAAGAGGCTGGCGAAGAAGCCCTTGATGCTCGGGCCGTCATCCTCCTCCACCGTCGCGACCTGGGTCACGCCGAGCACGGTGCCGCCACGGGCGAGCACCTCCGCGCGGGCGAGTTCGTAGCCGGGCAGGGGGCGGTTGTCGGCGGGCAGATGCACGGTCTTGCCATCGGGAAACAGCCGGGCCAGCTGGTCGTGGCTCATGCGCGGCCAGGAGCGGACGGAGCCGACGTCGAGATGGACGAAGGGCGAGCCGGCATGGGGATACCAGCCGACACCGCCGCGCTGCATCCGCATGCCGACGGCACGCAGCTGGTCGATGGAGACATCCGGCAGGTAGAAATCCATCGCCTTGCCGAGCATGTGCTGGCTGAACTCGGCCACCGCACGCGACCGGCGGCGCAGCATGGCGTTGGTACCCGGCGACCGATAGGCCGAGACCACGGTGATCGGCTCCTGCGAGCCCACAGACCGGTAGGCCTCCCACACGGTGTCGAACAGGCGGGGATCCATCTTGGTGGGCTCGTCCAAGCGCCAGTCGCGCAGCATCCAGTTGAGCTGTTCCAACGCCGCCCGGTCGTAGCGCCCGTCACGCTTGAACGTGATCGTGGCGCTCTCTTTCGTATGGGTATGGTAGATCGAGAGAGTGCGGGTATCGCCGTTGGCGACCGCATCCTGCGTCCCTCGCGTGCCCACGCCTAGCGCCAGGGCGATGCCCGACGCCGCGACGATCGAACGGCGCAGGCGGCGATGGGAGAAGGCGTGGCGGAGATAGCCCCGAAGGCGAGAGATCGGCTGGGTGGATCGGTCGGCCGGCTGGGCCTCTTCACGCAGCGGAATGCCCACGATCGTCCTCACCTCTGCCAGACCACGCGTTGGCGCGTGGATCATGGTGAACGCAAGGTTACCGAAAACCGTAAACGAAAGGTTCTCGGATCCTCAGCCATTCGCCGGTCGACACAACGGCTAGGTTTGAACCGTGGCGAAATCGTGCCGGCCCGCCGCCATGATTCAGCATCGACAAGAGCGGCGGCGCACATTCCTCGCCGCGTGACATTCGCGCAACGACACCGGCGGCGCGTTACCACCAGCCGCGGGAGACCGGGGCAGGGGCCGGTACCGGTCCCCACGGATCGACAGGGGCCGCTTCGGCGGATCTGGCCGCCGGTGCCCTGACCGCCCGCACGGGATTGGCGCCGGACGGGGCGGGGTGCGATGCGGCGCGGCGAACCTCCGGCGAAGCCCCGGCCGCGCCCGGCGCCGACGTCGAAGGCCGCGCCGCGACCTTGGCCGGCGCTTTCACCGGCGCCTTGGCGACGAGCAGGCTGCCCGGTGCCAGACCGAGGGCGATCTTCATGCGCGCATCGTGACCGTAGAGATCCGAAAACGTGCGCAGGGATCCGCGCTCGTCCGCATCGAGGGTGAAATAGGCGAGATGCACCGGCAGCTTCTCGGGCAGGCGGATGGTGCGCTCGCCCTTGCCGATGAGCTTCTTCAACCGCTCGCTCGACCACGCTTCGGGCAGGACCGAATCGGCGAACCGGAAGGGATCGTCCACGCGCACGCAGCCATGGCTCATCGCCCGCTGAGAAGCGGAAAACAGCGAACGGTTGGGCGTGTCGTGCAGGTAGACGGCATGGTTGTTGGGGAAGAGGAACTTGATGAACCCGAGCGCATTCCGCTCGCCCGGCGGCTGGCGCACCGAGATGTTGCCGTTGCGATAGACAACCTCGTAGCCGCGACGGGCCGCGTAGTTCGGGTCGCGGGCCAGGGCGGGCAGGAACTCGTTCTTGAGGATCGAGGGCGGCACGTTCCAGGACGGGTTGACGACGGCGTATTCCATCATCCCCGAAAAGACCGGCGTCGGCGTCTCGGCCTTGCCGACGATGACCCGGGTCTCGTCGCGCTGCGTGCCGTTGCGGACCACCCGCAGGCGGAATTCGGGGATGTTGACCAGGACGTAGTCACGACCGAGGTCGCTCGGCAGCCAGCGCCAACGCTCCATGTTGACGAGGACGGTCGCCTCCTCGTCGCCGACGCGCGAGGATGACTCGGCCCGGCCCAGGGCGGCGACGGTCTGCGGCGTCAGCGTGCCGGTGATCGGCAGGCCGCGGCCGCGCTGGAACTTCGCCACGGCAGCGGACACGTTCGCATCGAACGCATCCGGCTCACCGGAGGCGGCGTCGAGGGTGCCGGCGGTCCGGGTCGGCAAGCCGAAATGGCGGCGTAGCGCGGGCACGCGGGGATCGTTCATGCCGACCTTGAGCACCGGCCCGGCGGGAATTGCGACGGGCGATGCCGCCATGGGCGCGCTATGGAGATTGCGCAGGCTGGCGAGCCGCGCCTTCAGAGCGAGGTAGCCGGCCTGCGCCGGGTTGTAGCCCTGCAGCACGGTACCGGCTTGCGGCCCGGCGCTGGCGACGCGCGTCAGGACGGCGTCCGCGCCGGGAATGTCGAGGGTGGGCGTGATCAGGCGGGATATGGCGGACAGGTTGATGCGCGCCCCGCGTGCGTCCTTGGCGTAGAGCACGATGGCGGCCGAGAGTTTCAGCTCGATCTCGGCGGTCTGGGCCTCGGTCAGTCCCTGCGTGCCGATGACCGGCACCGGATAGGCCTGGACGTTGAGGCCGTCCTCGGCTGCGAGGGAAAGGCGGGACGCGGCGGCCTTGGCGGCGGGGGTGAAGGCGCCATCGACCACCCAGACCGGCTTGAAGGCACCGAGCCCGTAGAAGGCCTGCATCGCCTCCCGGTCCTTGGTGCTCAGGCGTGCGAGGAGAGGGGCCGGATCGGCGAGGCGGGCGGCGAGGGCCGCACCCATCGGATCGGTCGGCACCGGAGCGGCGGCCACGGCGCCAGCGGGTTCGGAGCCGGCCTCGGCGTTCGTGGTCTCCGCCTTGCCCGTCTCGGGTGGGCTCGCTGGCGTTTGGGCGGCCTCTCCCGCTGCGGCGGGTTTGGCCGGGTCGGGGGAGGGCGATACCGGCGCGGAGATCGCCCCGGTCGCTACCCTGTCGCCTTGCCCCTGCTCGGACGAGACCGATGGCGCGGCAGCGCTCTGCGCCACGGAAGGAGCCGGATCGAGCCGGGGTTCGGCCTTTACCGCGTAGCCGACACAACCCGCCATCAGGGCAGCCAGTGCGACGGAGGCGGAGCGCGAAGCGCCCATGATGAAACTCCCGGAACCGGCCGCAACGGCCGTGTTTGAGCTCAAAACAATCGCTGCTTGCGCCACCGCTTGCAACGGCGCGCGGGCAACAGTGGAAGCCTGGCGTGCGCCGGAGGCCGGAAACGCAGTGCCGTGACGCACATCCCAATTTAAAGGATGCGAAGGGATCGCCCCCGTGTCTCAGGCAGCGGCTTCGTCGCCCTTCTCGTCGCCGTCGAGACCGAGATCCTTCAGCTTGCGGTAGAGCGTCGAGCGGCCGATGCCGAGGCGCCTCGACACTTCGGACATGCGGCCCCGGTAATATTGCAGGGCGAAGCGGATGATCTCCGCCTCCAACTCGTCCATCGGTTTCATCTCGCCGGACTCCTCGGTGACGAGGGTCATGGCGTGGGGGTCGCGGACCTCCACGCGGACGATCTCGCGCACCGGCTCCGGAGTCCCGGCATGGACCATGGGCTGGACCGGGGCGGCCGGAATGCGCACGTCGAACCCTTCGACCTGGGCGGCGATCTGCGGGAACTCGGCCACGGTGAGCTCGTCGCTATCGGCGAGCACCACCGCGCGGAACAGGGCGTTTTCCAGCTGTCGGACATTGCCGGGCCAGCCGTAGCGGCTGAGCAGCGACATCGCCTCCGGCGTGATCGCGCGGACACGCTTGCCCTCCTCGGCGGCGAAGCGCGCACAGAACGAGCGCACCAGATCCGGGATATCCTCGCGGCGCGCCCGGAGGGGGGGCAGGGTCATCGGGAAGACGTTCAGGCGGTAGTACAGGTCCTCGCGGAAGCGGCCCTGCTTCACGAGGTCGAGGAGCGAGCGGTTCGTGGCCGAGATGAGGCGGATGTCGATTCGGACACTGCGCTTGGCGCCCACCGGATCGACTTCCCCCTCCTGCAGGGCGCGCAGGAGCTTCACCTGGGCATCGAGGGGGAGTTCGCCGATCTCATCGAGGAACAGCGTACCGCCCGACGCCTCGACGAACTTGCCCACATGGCGCTCGGTGGCGCCGGTGAAGGCGCCCTTCTCGTGCCCGAACAGGGTCGATTCGACGAGGTTGTCGGGAATCGCGCCGCAATTGACCGTAACGAAGGCCTTGCCGCGCCGGTCGCCCGACCCCTGGATCGCGCGCGCCAGCACCTCCTTGCCGACACCGGATTCACCCTCGATCAACACCGGGATGTTGGACTTGGCCGAACGCTCGGCCAGCCGGATCACGCGCTCCATGTCGGGGCTGCGCGAGGACAGGTCCTTGAAGGTGAGCGAGCCGGAGGCGCGCCGCCGCATGCGCCGGACCTCCTCCTCGAGCTGATCGACCTTGAGGGCGTTCTTGATCGAGACCTGGAGCCGTTCGGCACCGGCGGGCTTCACCACGAAATCGGTGGCGCCGGCCCGCATGGCGTTGACCACCGCATCGATGGAGCCGTTGGACGTCTGGACGATGACGGGGATGTCGAGACCCGACTGGCGCATCTGGGCCATGACCCCGAGACCGTCGAGGCCGCCGGGCATCACCAGATCGAGGAGCACGACGTCGATCGGTTCGCCCGAACGCAGCAGGGACAACCCATCCTCGCCGCTCTCGGCGACCTTCACCTCAAAACCGAGGCGACGCACCATCGCTTCGGCGAGCCGGCGCTGGACGGGATCGTCGTCGACGATGAGGATCGTTGTCGACATGCGGAGAGCCTCGACCGTGTGCTGAGAAAGGCGATCGTCCCAGGGATATCGCCCTGCGAGTCGGCCACCGGTGTTTCGTTTCGATCCGTAGGGTGAGCGAAGAGCGTAAAGCTGCTCTTAACGACGATCCCACTTTCTTCCCTGATGGTCCACTCCCCGGCCGAGGCGGGGCGAACGAGGGACATGCCGGAGATTCGTTGCGGCCGAATGGGCCGAATCGGTTGATCACGGAGCCTCACCGCTCGATATCAGCGGAAACGGCGGGGAAACGCCGCTTCAGGATCAAAGACATCATGTCGAGTCGTGCCGTCGTCCATGCCAGCCTCTCAAGCGCCGCCCGGATGCCGGCCGGGCAACGATCGGAAGGAACGAACGTCGCGCGGGCGGCCGCTCTCGCCCTCGACCTCGGCTCGCTTCCCGAATGGGATCTGAGCGACCTCTATTCCGGGATCGATTCGCCGGACTTCCGCGCCGACCTGATCCGGGCGGAAGAGGAATGCAGCGCCTTCTCGGAGCGCTACGGCGGCGTCATCGCCGAGATCGCCGGCGGACCCGACGCGTCCGCTCGCCTCGCCGAGGCGGTGGCGGCCTATGAGGCGATCGAGGATCGGCTCGGCCGTCTGATGTCCTTCGCCGGCCTGGTCTACTCCGGCGACACCACGGACGAGCGGCGCCAGAAGTTCTACGGCGACACCCAGGAACGGCTGACCACGGCCTCCGGTCACCTGCTCTTCTTCGCCCTGGAGATCAACCGGGTCGATGACGGCGTGATGGACGCCGCCATGGCGGATGGTCCTCTCGCGCATTACCGCCCCTGGATCGAGGATCTGCGCCGCGAGAAGCCGTATCAGCTCGACGACCGCACCGAGAAGCTGTTCCTCGAGAAGTCGGTCACCGGGCGCTCCGCCTGGAACCGGCTGTTCGACGGCACGATCGCGTCCCTGCGCTTCCCGCTGCAGGGCGAGATGCTCACCCTCGAACCGACGCTCAACAAGCTGCAGGACCCGGACGGGGCGGTCCGCAAGGAAGCGGCCGGAGCCCTGGGCGACGTGTTCCGCGCCAATCTGCGGACCTTCGCCCTCATCACCAACACCTTGGCCAAGGACAAGGAGATCTCCGACCGCTGGCGCGGCTTCAAGGACGTCGCCGACGACCGGCACCTCTCCAACCGGGTCGAGCCCGAGGTGGTGGCGGCCCTGGTGGACGCCGTCCAGGCCGCCTATCCGCGCCTGTCGCACCGCTACTACCGGCTGAAGGCCAAGTGGTTCGGGGTGGACGTCCTGCCCTATTGGGACCGCAACGCGCCGCTGCCGCGGGTCGAGCAGCGCACCATTCCCTGGGCGGAGGCGCGCGACATGGTGCTCGACGCCTACGGCGCGTTCTCGCCGCGCATGGCCGACATCGCCAAGACCTTCTTCGACCGCCGCTGGATCGATGCGCCGACGCGGCCGGGCAAGGCGCCGGGCGCCTTCGCCCATCCCACCGTGCCCTCTGCGCATCCCTATGTGCTGGTGAACTACCAGGGCAAGCCGCGGGACGTGATGACCCTGGCGCACGAACTCGGCCACGGGGTGCATCAGGTCCTCGCCTCACATAACGGTGCGCTGATGGCGCCGACGCCCCTGACGCTGGCCGAGACCGCGAGCGTGTTCGGCGAGATGCTCACGTTCCGGCGCCTGCTCGCCGCCACCACCGATACGGTTCAGCGACGGGCGATGCTGGCCGCCAAGGTCGAGGACATGATCAACACGGTGGTGCGCCAGATCGCGTTCTACCTGTTCGAGCGGAAGGTCCACCTCGCTCGGGCCGAGGGCGAGCTCACCGCCGAGCAGATCAACGGGCTCTGGATGTCGGTGCAGGCGGAGAGCTTCGGCCCGGCGATCTCGCTGGATGCCGGCTACGAGCCGTTCTGGGCCTATATCCCGCACTTCATCCACTCGCCGTTCTACGTCTACGCCTATGCGTTCGGCGACTGCCTCGTGAACTCGCTCTACGGCGTCTATGCCAATGCCGAAGAGGGTTTCGTGGACCGCTACTTCGCCCTGCTCTCGGCCGGCGGGGCCAAGCCCTACGGCGAGCTCCTCGCTCCCTTCGGCCTCAATGCCAGCGACCCTGCCTTCTGGCAGATCGGCCTCAACATGATCGAGGGGATGATCGTCGAACTGGAGGCGATGGAGGGGTAACGCTCCTTTGCGCCGGCGGCCTTTCGTTGTACACAACGTACAACGAAAGGCCCGACCGTCATGAAGCTCGAAGTCAAGAAGATCGGCAATTCCACCGGGCTCATCCTGCCGCGGGAACTCATCACCAAACTGAATCTGGAACAGGGTCAGTGGCTTCACGTCACCGAAATGCCCGACGGCGGAGTGCGCCTGACCCCCTACGATCCTGATTTCGACAAGGCGATGGCGCTCGTCGACGACATCATGGACGAATACAAGGATACTTTGCGGGCGCTCGCGCAATGACCGAGCCTCGTTGGCTGACGGCCGAAGAGATCAAGGTTGCCCATGAACGCCAACTCGTCCGGTTTGGGGGCCCACCTGGACTTCGAGACGAGAATGCCCTCGAGTCGGCTCTGGGAAGGCCTGTGAACCGCTGGCGATATGAGGACGGCGACCTCGCTTCACTGGCGGCGGCGTATGCCTTCGGTCTTGCGCGGAATCATGCATTCATCGACGGCAACAAGCGGATCGCCTTCGTGGCAATGACGCTGTTCCTACGTCTCAACAACATTGCTTTTCGACCGGATCAGGCCGAGGCGACCCGGATGATCCTCGGCCTCGCCGCAAGCGAGATCGACGAGGATGGCCTCACGCGCTGGATCCGCGACAACTGGCCGGCGGCGTAACCTCTTCCGCGACTCGAGTTCCGCGACCCATGGGCTCATGGCCCTGGCACCCTCGGGGGAGGAGCCTATCTCGTAGTGACACCCCTTCGTCGCGCAGAATGGACCCGATGGCCGATCACGACAACGAAGCCAACCGCTTCTCGGCGCGCGCCAGCCGCTATGCCCGTGTCGGCGCCAATGTCGGGGGTGTCGCCGCGCGAATGGCCGGCGCCAAGCTGTTCGGAAAGGGAGAGACCCCCACCAACGCGGCCGCTCTGGCCCAGGCGCTCGGGGGGCTGAAGGGCCCGATCATGAAGGTGGCGCAGCTCCTCGCCACCGTGCCGGATCTGCTGCCGCCGGAATACGCCACCGAGCTTCAGAAACTCCAGGCCGACGCACCGCCGATGGGTGCGGCCTTCGTCAAGCGCCGGATGATGGCCGAGCTCGGCCCCGACTGGCAGAAGCGGTTCGCCTCCTTCGACCTCAAGCCCGCCGCCGCCGCCTCCCTCGGCCAGGTTCACCGGGCCACGGGCCTCGACGGGACGCCCTTCGCCTGCAAGCTCCAATATCCCGACATGCAATCGGCCGTGGAGGCCGACCTGAAGCAGCTCGAAATCGCCTTCGCCCTGCACCGTCGCCTCAGCTCCTGGCTCGACACCCGCGAGATCGCCAAGGAGATCGGCGCCCGCGTGCGCGAGGAGCTGGACTACGAGCGCGAGGCCAAGCACGCCGCCCTCTACGGGGCCGTGCTTCAGGACATCGCCGAGGTGAGGGTGCCCGCCATCCACACCGACCTCTCCACCAAGCGCCTCCTCACCCTCGGCTGGCTCGAAGGCGACAGGATCCTCAGCTTTTCCGATCAGCCCCTCGAGATCCGCAATCGTCTGGCGCGGGCGATGTTCAAGGCCTGGTGGCACCCGTTCAGTCGAGCGGCCGTGATCCACGGCGATCCGCACCTCGGCAACTACACGGTCTTCTCCGAGGACGGCGAGGCGCGCGGGATCAACCTGCTCGATTACGGCTGTGTCCGCATCTTCCACCCCCGCTTCGTCGGCGGCGTGGTCGATCTCTATCGCGGCCTGTTGGAGAACGACCACGCCCGGATCGTCCACGCCTACGAGGTGTGGGGATTCAAGAACCTCAACAAGGAGCTGATCGAGATCCTCAACATCTGGGCCCGGTTCATCTACGGCCCGATCCTCGAGGATCGCACGAGAACGGTGGCGGATGGCGTCAAGCCCGGCGAATATGGCCGGCGCCAGGCCTTCGAGGTGCATCAGGCCCTCAAGCAGCGCGGACCCGTGACCGTGCCGCAGGAATTCGTCTTCATGGACCGCGCCGCGGTGGGGCTCGGCGCGGTGTTCCTGCACCTGCGCTCGGAGCTGAACTACCACCGCCTGTTCGAGGCCGAAATCGAGCGCTTCTCCCTCGAGACCCTGACCGAACGGCAGGGCGCGGCTCTGGCAGCGGCGGGACTTCCATCTCCCGAGTAATCGCCAAGATTAACTGCCTGCGCATGACAAGCGGGGATCGACTGTCATTCTCCGGGATAAAACCGGCTTTCCATATTTTCGCGAGTCGGTATCTCGATTGCGGGTGACAGAGGCATGCGCTAAATCCGCTTGGAACCAATCAAGATGATACCCAAGGGGACGACGACAAGATGGCCGATGCGAAGACCGTGACCGGCGTACGTTACAGCCCGGCGATGGACGAAAAGACCCATGAACAGACCTACCGTGGGTTTGTCCGGTTCGTGGAAATCGGCACCTTCGTGGTGATCTGCTGGGTGCTCGCGTTGGCCGTGGGTGGCATTCGCGAGGCTTGGCTCACGGCGATCTTCGGCGTCTTGCTGTCGGGCGTGGCGGGCACGGTGGGCGCGCTGTCGCCTGTCGTCGGTTGGAAAGCTCCCGCTGCGGTCGCCGTTCTTCTACTTCTGTACCTCTTCTTCGCGTGACGTAGCCACGGACCGCTGGTATACCAGGGGTCCGGGCTCTATATTCCTGCTAAGCTACGGCGATCGAGAACGATCGCCGAGGGGGATCTCCTGAATGCGCATCGCTGTATTGACAGAGTCGGACCCCGCCGAGCCGCGGGTCGCGGCGGTGCCCGAGACGATCAAGAAATTCAAAGGCCTCGGGGCCGACGTGACGATCCAGTCCGGGGCCGGCCTGAAGGCCGGTGTTCCCGATGCGGATTACGAGGCGGCGGGCGCCACCATCGCCGCTACGGCGGCGGAGGCCGCAACGGATGCCGACCTCGTCCTCAAGGTTCGCCGTCCCAACGAGGACGAACTGAAGCTCTTGAAGACCGGCGCGACCGTCGTCGCCATCATGGATCCCTACGGTAACGAGACCGCGCTGAAGGCCATGGCCGATGCGGGGATCAGCGCCTTCTCCATGGAGCTGATGCCTCGCATCACCCGCGCTCAGGTCATGGACGTGCTCTCCTCGCAGGCCAACCTCGCCGGCTATCGCGCCGTGATCGACGCCGCCGCAGAGTATGGCCGCGCCATGCCGATGATGATGACGGCCGCCGGCACCGTGCCTGCCGCCCGCGTCTTCGTGATGGGCGTCGGCGTCGCCGGCCTCCAGGCCATCGCCACCGCCCGCCGCATGGGCGCGGTTGTGACCGCCACCGACGTGCGGCCCGCCACCAAGGAACAGGTCGAATCCCTCGGCGCCAAGTTCGTGGCGGTAGAGGACGACGAGTTCAAGCAGGCCGAGACGTCCGGCGGCTATGCCAAGGAAATGTCGGCGGAATACCAGAAGAAACAGGCCGATCTGGTGGCGACGCATATCGCCAAGCAGGACATCGTCATCACCACGGCGCTCATCCCCGGCCGCCCCGCTCCGAAGCTCGTCTCGGAGACGATGGTCGCCTCGATGAAGCCCGGCTCGGTGCTCATCGATCTCGCCGTCGAGCGCGGCGGCAACGTCGCCGGTGCCAAGGCCGGCGAGATCGTCACCACCGAGAACGGGGTCAAGATCGTCGGCCACGTCAATGTCGCCGGCCGCCTCGCGGCAACCGCGTCGAGCCTCTACGCCCGCAACCTGTTCGCCTTCGTCGAGACCCTGATCGACAAGGAGTCCAAGGCCCTCGCCGTCAAGTGGGACGACGAGCTGGTGAAGGCGACGAACCTCACGCGGGACGGACAGGTGGTCCACCCGTCCTTCCAGTCCACAGCAGCCTGATCGCGACGGAGAGACAGATGGCAACCCTTCCTCCCGAACAGGCCGCCGAACAGGCGCGCGCCGCCGCCGCTACCGCGCGCACCGCCGCCGAACAGGCGCAGAGCCTCGCAGACAGCCTCGGTCAGGGCATCAGCCACGGGATCGCCGCCGCCACCCACGGCGCGGTCGACCCCACCGTCTTCCAGCTCGCGATCTTTGTGCTCGCGATCTTCGTCGGGTACTACGTGGTGTGGTCGGTGACCCCGGCGCTCCACACCCCCCTGATGTCCGTCACCAACGCGATCTCGTCCGTCATCATCGTCGGCGCGCTCCTCGCCGCCGGCGTTCCGCTGATCGAGAAGGGCACCGGCTGGGCGCGCTTCTTCGGCTTCGTCGGCATCGTCCTCGCCAGCGTCAACATCTTCGGCGGCTTCCTCGTTACCCAGCGCATGCTCGGCATGTACAAGAAGAAGGCCTGAGACGATGTCCCAGAACGTCTCCGCCCTCCTCTATATCGTCTCCGGCGTCCTGTTCATCATGGCGCTGCGGGGGCTCTCGCATCCGACCACGTCGCGGCAGGGCAACCTGTACGGCATGATCGGCATGGGACTCGCCGTCCTGACCACCCTCGTCGGTCATCCGCCGGCCGGGTTCGGCGCCTGGATCATCGTCCTCCTCGGCCTCGGCATCGGCGGTGGCGCCGGTGCCGTCATCGCCAAGCGGGTGCCGATGACGGCCATGCCGCAGCTCGTGGCCGCCTTCCACTCCCTCGTGGGTCTCGCCGCCGTGGCGGGTGCGGCCGGCACACTCTATGCCCCGCAGGCGGTCGGCATCCTCGAGAACGGCCATATCCATAAGGAATCGCTGTTCGAGATGGCGCTCGGCGTCGCCATCGGCGCCATCACCTTCACCGGCTCGGTCATCGCCTTCGCCAAGCTCGACGGACGCATGTCCGGCAAGCCGATCATGCTGCCGCAGCGGCACGCGATCAACATCGCTCTCGGCATCGCCCTCATCGGTCTGATCGCCGTGTTCATCGGCACCGAGAGCAAGGCCATCTTCTGGCTGATCGTGGTGCTGTCCTTCGTGCTCGGCGGGCTGCTGATCATCCCGATCGGCGGCGCGGACATGCCCGTCGTCGTGTCGATGCTCAACTCCTATTCGGGTTGGGCGGCGGCCGGCATCGGCTTCACACTGGGCAACCTCGCGCTCATCATGACCGGCGCCCTCGTCGGCTCCTCGGGCGCGATCCTGTCCTACATCATGTGCAAGGCGATGAACCGCTCGTTCATCTCCGTGATCCTCGGTGGCTTCGGCGGCGATGCAGCCGCAGCCGGTGCGGGTGGCGCTGTCGAGACGCGCCCCGTGAAGCAGGGATCGGCCGACGACGCCGCCTACATCCTGAAGAACGCCGAGCGCGTCATCATCGTGCCCGGTTACGGCATGGCGGTGGCGCAGGCCCAGCACTCGCTCCGTGAGATGGTGGATATGCTCAAGAAGGAAGGCGTCGACGTGAAATACGCCATCCATCCCGTCGCCGGCCGCATGCCGGGGCACATGAACGTGCTGCTCGCCGAGGCCAACGTACCCTACGACGAGGTGCACGAGCTCGAGGACATCAACGGCGACTTCCCGCAGGCGGACGTTGCCTTCGTGATCGGCGCCAACGACGTCACCAACCCGGCCGCCAAGACCGACAAGACCTCGCCGATCTACGGCATGCCGATCCTTGACGTGGAGAAGGCCAAGACGGTCCTCTTCATCAAGCGCGGCATGGGCTCCGGCTATGCCGGTGTCGAGAACGAGGTGTTCTTCCGCGACAACACGATGATGCTGTTCGGCGACGCCAAGAAGGTCGTGGACTCGATCGTCAAGAACCTCTGAGCGGCGCGGGGCGGCACTCCGCCCCGTCAGTCTCGACTGCGGAGGGTCGGCGCCATGCGCCGGCCCTTTTCGCGTCTTGGTAGCAGCTGGTTCCGGTATCGCCCCACGCGTCACCTCGAAGCGAGCAGCGCAGTAGCGCCGGATAGCCCCAGGCGAGTAGACTGACGGCGTGTCAGCCGCCTCAGCCCTTGCCCCATCCCGTGCCTTCCTCGGCGTCACCCGTTCCGTCATGGGGCGGCCCTGGCGTGACCGCTGCGGCGACCCCGCCGCCCAGGCCTATGCCGCGACGATGGTGCAGGCCCATGGCCTGCCCGACCTTCTCGCCCGCGTCCTGGCCTCGCGCGGCATCCGGCCCGACGAGGCGGCGGCCTATCTCGAACCGCGCCTGCGCGACCTGATGCCGGATCCGTCCCGCCTCGTGGACATGGAGGCGGCGGCCGAACGGCTCGCCCGTGCCGTCGAGGCCGGCGAGCGCGTCGCCGTGTTCGGCGATTACGATGTCGACGGTGCCGCGAGCGCGGCGTTGATGGCCGGCTACCTGCGCGCGCTCGGTCTGACGGTGGACATTCACATCCCGGACCGGATCACGGAAGGCTACGGTCCCAACGTGGCGGCGGTCACGGCACTGGCGGAGGGCGGCGCGACGCTTCTCGTCTGCGTCGATTGCGGCACGAGCGGCCACGAGCCCCTGGCGGCCGCTGGCGGACTCGGACTCGCCGTGATCGTCCTCGACCACCACGGCGCGCCGGAGATGCTGCCTCCGGTCGAGGCATTGGTGAACCCGAACCGCCTCGACGACGTCTCCGGCCTCGGCCATCTCTGCGCGGCGGGTGTCGTCTTCCTTACCCTCGTAGCCCTCAACCGCCGCCTGAGGCGGGGAGGGCGGGAGGATCTGCCGGATCTCGCCGAAGCCCTCGATCTGGTGGCCCTGGCGACGGTCGCCGACGTGGTGCCGCTGACCGGCCTCAACCGCGCCTTCGTCGTCCAGGGATTGAAGGTGATGCGGGGCCGGGGCCGGATCGGTCTCGCCGCCCTGTTCGATGCGGCATCCCTGAGCGAGCCGCCGGAATCCTGGCATCTCGGCTATCTGCTCGGTCCGCGCATCAATGCGGGCGGCCGCATCGGCCATGCGGGGCTGGGCGCAGCCCTTCTCACCAGTGGAGATCCTGCGGAGGCGACCCGCATCGCCACCGAACTCGATCTCCTCAACCGGGAGCGGCAGGGCATCGAGGCACAGGCGGTGCTGGAAGCCGAGGCCGAGATGGATCGCGCGCTGACACTGGCCCCCGACACGCCGATCCTGGTGACGGCCTCCGCCTCCTGGCATCCGGGAGTGGTCGGCCTCGTGGCGGCGCGGCTGAAAGAGCGCTTCGGTCGGCCGGCTTTCGCCTTCGCCCTGCGCCCGGACGGGACCGCCACGGGGTCGGGCCGATCGGTCGCGGGGGTGGATCTCGGCCATGCGGTGCGTGAGGCCGTGGATGCCGGCCTCCTCGTCAAGGGCGGCGGGCATGCCATGGCGGCCGGCGCCACGCTCCCGAGCCACGATCCCACACATCTGCGCGACTTCCTGGCGGCCGCCCTCGCCGCGGCGGTGTCGGAGGCGAGGGCCGTGGAGGCACTGCTCGTCGACGGCACCGTGAACGCGGGCGGCGCCACGGCGGAGGTGGTTCGCCTCGTCCGGCGCGCCGGGCCGTTCGGCGCGGGAGCACCGGAACCGGTCTTCGCCCTGCCGTATCACCGGCTGGTCGATGCGGGAATCGTCGGCAACGGCCACGTCCGCGCGCGCTTCAGGAGCCGGGACGGCCAAGCCATCGGCACCATCGCCTTCCGCTCCGCCCAAGGACCGTTGGGGCAGGCGCTGCTGGGCGGGATCGGGCAGGAATTCCACGTAGCCGGAACCCTCGCCATCGATACCTGGCGCGGCGGCGAGCGGGTGCAGTTGCGCGTCGGCGATCTCGCCACACCCTGAACTTTGCGTCGGTGCCCGCGCAGGACGTGTTGACACCCGCGCAAGCCCTCACCATAAGGACCCGCGCGCTGCCGAGAGGCGGTGGTTTGGGGGAATGTCCCGAGCGGCAAAGGGGGCGGACTGTAAATCCGCTGCGTAAGCTTCGTAGGTTCGAGTCCTACTTCCCCCACCAATCCATACCGACACGCAGGCACCACGGCCGATGAAGGGATCACCTTCTCAAAACCGCGTCGCCATGTTATCGGGCGCCATATGCGGGTGTAGCTCAATGGTAGAGCAGCAGCCTTCCAAGCTGAATACCCGGGTTCGATTCCCGGTACCCGCTCCACTCCCCCCTTCCCGAAAAGACTAGCAACCTCAGCCCGATAGGGCAGGGGCGCGGTATCCAGTGGCTGTTTGCCTGGGCGGTGGATACCGCATGGATACCGCAGACGAATCGGTATCGGGCGCAAGTTTCCTTGTCGAACTCGGACCCGCTCGCACGAATGATGGTGATCGAAAGAGATCGCCATGCCCCGCTGCACCCACACCCCGGCCCGCCTCTACGACCGCCACCCTGATCCGGTTCACGACCTCATCGCCGTTGGCAGCCTTTCCCGGTTCGTGCGCTGCACGGATTGTGGTGCCAGGGGCATCGTCCGGCGCGGCCGCGTGGGATGGACGCCCCGTAGCGCCGGTGATCCGGTCCGCCCGGAGGTCGAGCGGTGGAACGCCCTGGTGGCCGAGGCTCGTGCAGCGCTCCTGCCTTGATCGAAGAACCCGGGCCCTTTCGCTTTGGGCCGCCCCGAACGTGTAAAAC
>NZ_NKUG01000094.1 GCF_014845095.1 Methylobacterium bullatum
CGGCCCTGCCCCTCACCACGTCGCGCCGGGGGTGGAACCTGCTGAACCGCATGCGCGGCACCGGTCGGCGGGTGCCGGCGCCACGCCCCGCCCCGCCCCGCGAACCCGGCCCTCCCGGCATGGGGCGCGTCATGTTCGACGCGTTCAACATCACCCAGGACCGGATCTCGCGGGCGAGGCTGGAGCGGGACCCGCCGGATCTCATGCTCTCCCCACGCCTCGCGGAGATGGGCTTGTTCGAGTTCCACCGCGCCGAAGAGGCGATCCTTCTCGGGCGGGACGCGGCCAAGGCCGCCCTGCCGCGCATTAGGGAACTCGTGGCCCTGGCGGCCGAACGGGTCTGAGACCCCAGCTGGCGCGATCGACGCCGCGTCAGGCCATGGTGATGTAGTCGCGCATGGCCTGATGCTCCGCCTCCACGGCGGCGATCCGGCGCTTGACCACGTCACCGATGGAGACGAGGCCGGCGAGCCGCCCATCCTCGACCACCGGCACGTGGCGGAAGCGCCCGTCGGTCATCAGCTGCATGACCTCCTCGACGGTGCTCGACCGGGTGCAGGTGGTCACCGACGCCGTCATGTGCTGCGAGATCGGCGCATCGAACGCCCCCGCCCCCTGCCGCGACAGGGCCCGGATGATGTCCCGCTCGGACAGGATGCCGAGGACCGCACCCTCGTCATTGCTCACGACGATGGCGCCGATCCGCTTCTCGGCGAGGAGATGGATGGCGTCGTCCAGGGTCCGGTTCGGCTCCACAGTGACGACTGAGCCGCCCTTCTCGGAAAGGATGCGTGCGACGGTCATGACCATGATCTCCCATAGGCTGTTACGCGGGCCGGGTTGATCCCGGCGCATCACGGAATTGTGTGACGTCATCTCTGACGTGACAACCCACGGGACCACCCTTCCGATGCCGAAACTTGCGGAAAAATTACGCTTTTGCGCCTCTTGATCGGTCAAACATCGGAAAGAGGAAAAATCCTGCCAGGAACCCGCCCAGATGGGCGTCCCACGCCACGGTCGAGGATTCCGCGCCCAGCGGCAGCGAGATGATCCCGAACACGAAGTTGGTGGCGAGCCAGATGCCGAGGAATATCACCGCCGTGCGATTGCGCAGGAGTTCGGGGATGGTCTCAAGCGGCGGATGCGCCACGCGCTGCCACGGCTGGCCGGCAAGGAAGGATGGCGGCGGCTGGAACACGAAGCGCGCGGCGGCGGCCATCAGCGCCGAGACAGCCGCCGAGGCACCGATCAGCGGGGCGGTGCTCAACGGGTCGATCGCCACGTGGAGGACGCCTCCCGCCACCGCGCCGACGAGCCCGAGGAGGCCATAGCGCCAGGGGCCGCATCGCCGCGCCACGGGGGAGCCGAAGGCGGCGAGCCAGACCACGTTGAAGATCACATGCGTCCACGAGCCGTGCAGCAACGCATAGGTGGCGAAGGTCCAGAGGCTCGCCGAAGGGTTGGCCACCACGTACTGGGCGAAAGCCGCACGGGCCTGGTTCACGTCCGTGTCGCCCAAGGCCGAGGGGGCGGCCGATAGAATCTCCGCGACCCGATCCGGGTCCACCGAGGCCAGCCAGCGCCCTGGGATCAGGGCCAGGTCCAGGAGAAGCCTGATGTCCCATTCGTCCGGCAGGACGAAGTCCCGTAGGGCATGGAGGCCGAGCAGGAGGGCGATCGATGCCGTCACCGCGCCGGGCATGTTGAAGACGGGGACGCGGTTTTGGCGCGGTAGATCGGGCATGGCATCCATGGCGTCACCATGTCGGCGCGGATGCTGCCGCCGCAAGCCCTCGGTCCATGCAAATTCAGGCGAGCGGCGCGCGATTTGGGCGAAGCGCCGACCCTACCCGAACGCTTCGACCCTGCTGGACATCGCCGCGATGGCTGCCCGGCGGCAGAGTGAGCCTGGCGCGTTAACCCTAATCAAAGCTTAAGCGAGCGTGCCGCCTTGGACGGGCATAAGGTGTGCGCAGGCTTGTTAACCGAACCGTCCGCTGTGTCCAGCGCTGCGCGGATCGGGCCGATTTCGAACAGGTCCCCCCGGGGGCCGTGCCACGACGGGACACCATGAAGCATCCGACCAGCCGTATGCTCTACCATTACTGGGACCGGCTTCGTGGTACGCGGGCCGCGCCCGAGAGGAGCGAGATCGAGCCCGGCGAGATCCGCAACCTCCTGTCCGAGAGCCTCATTCTGGAACTCGACATGGCGCGTTCCGCCGCGACGGTCAGGCTTGCGGGAACCCGCGTCTGCGCGTTGTTCGGGCGTGAATTGCGCGGCAGCGCCTTCGCCGCCATCTGGGGCGAGGGGCAGGCCGATCCCTGGCGTCTCGTGGAGACGGTGGCGGTCGATACGGTGGGGATCGTCGCGGGTCTGCGCGGGATAACGCAGCGGGACGAGCAGATCGACCTCGAACTCCTGCTCCTTCCCCTGCGCCACCGTGGGCAGACCCAGGTCCGCTTGCTCGGAGCGCTCAGCCCCAAGGTGGTTCCGCAATGGCTGGGGCTGCGCCCCGTGGAACGGCTCGAATCCGTGTCCCTGCGCGTCCTCGATCCGACTTACGACGTCATCGACCTCGCCAGGAGCGACGCCGCGGCAAATCTCAGGAACCTGCCGCAACCCGCCAATGACAGCCTGCCGGTGCGTCGCGGCCACCTGATGGTGCATCCCGGCGGGCGGGCCTGATCGGCTTTTGACGGACGGTGCGGATCACGCGTCTATCCCGGCAAAGATTTTCGTAACCAAGAGACCTGTACGATTGCGCTGACGACGATCCAACCCGAGTGCGGATTCCGCGATGATCGAGGCTCTCGCGCAGACTGAAGCGAAGCCGGTTCGCTTGCTGCGGCCGTCGGATCTGCGTCGCCATCAGCGGGTCAAGGTCGCCCTCCTCGGCCGTTACATGCTGGCCGACCGCCGCGAATTTCCCTGCCAGACCGTCGACATGTCACCGGGCGGCGTCCGCCTGACCTGCGCGGTACTGGGAGAACTCGACGAGCGCGTCGTGCTGTATCTCGAGAGTATCGGCCGCATCGAGGGGACCATCGCCCGGTTCCCCAGCGGCGGCATCGCGGTTCGCCTGAACGCGACTCAACGCAAGCGCGACAAGATCGCATCCCAGCTCACCTGGATCTCCAACCGCGAGGCCCTCGGCCTGCCCGAAGGGCGCAACCACGAGCGTCTCACGCCCCAGGAAACCGGGGTGACGGTGAAGCTCGAGGGCGGGCGCGAGGTCGCCGCCCGTATCATCGACGTTTCCCTGTCCGGCGTCGCCCTCTCGACCCAGGCGCAGCCACCGATTGGAACAAGCGTCATGGTGGGGCGGACGCCGGGTCGCGTGGTGCGCTACTTCGAGGGCGGCATCGGCGTGGGTTTCATGCTCCCGATCTCGCCCGACCTGTTCCATGAGGGCCTGACGCTCTGAGAGCGTCCCCCCGCCTCGCCTCGGCTTGAGAGCGCCGCCTCTTCGGGTTCTGCCGACAGTTCGGTCGTCCTGGCGTCGGCGAGATACGGTCCAACAGGTCGGATCCTCCCGGCTCGGGATGGCCGTGCCGGCTTTCCTCGTCGTTCGTTCCGACATCCACGGCGCCCGGGCAAGGTGGGGATGAGATCCTCGCCGATCGCATCCGCCTCGTCATGGTTACGGTTTGCCTGACGCGATCGCGCCAATGCGAGTCCTTGGTTCAGCCGCCGGTTGGCTTTGTCCGCCAGCGGCTAGGCTTCGAGGTCGGATCGATAAAATTGCGCCGATCCGTTTCAGCGCAGCACAGGAAGCGTGGCGGCATCGTGGTCCTCGTTGGACGAGGTGGTCGCGATGGCACGGACGAAAACATTCTTGCTGGGGATGCTCGCGGCGCTGGCGATGTTCGGCGCCGGGGCGTCACAGGCCCAGACCATGGCCGCCCTGCCCTCGCCCTCGCAATCCGCCGATGTTCTCGGTGCCGCCCGCCCCATCGTCGGCTGGGTGTCGTTTTGCCAGCGTTACCCGGCCGAATGCGCCATCGACGCGAATGAGCCGTCCCGTATCGCCCTCACCCCCGCCACCTGGAGCTTGATCGTCTCGGTCAACCGTCGGGTGAATACCGGTCTGCGCGCCGTCACCGATTCAGAGCATTGGGGCGAAGCCGACCGCTGGGACCTCGCCGAGGACGGAATGGGAGATTGCGAGGATTTCCAGCTCGTCAAGCGCAAGCGCCTCGCCGATGCCGGCCTGTCCCGCCGCGCCATGCGGATGACCGTGGTCATCGACGAGAAGGGCGAGGGCCATGCCGTGTTGACGCTCCTGACCGACCGTGGCGACTTCATCCTCGACAACAAGACCAGCGAGATCCTGCCCTGGTATCGGACCGGTTACGTCTTCATCAAACGCGAGAGCCAGGATTCCGTGGCCTGGGTGTCCCTGGGCGGCGTCACGTCTCCGGTGACCACCGCGAACCGCTGAACCGGATTCTCCGGGGTTGCCGGAAAACATCACATTTCTGCCCTGGAACTCCCGAGCCAGTGGGAAGTTAATTCCGGTTTAACTTTTGGATTGAGCCCCAGCTCAGGGCGTGCCAGTTTCTTGCCTTCGGCAACGAATGGCAGGGCGACCGGAATGCGGCACGCGATTCTGCGAGGCGTCGACGGCGGAAGCTTCTCGGGAAGCGGGCTGTTGAGACGGGTCGGCCGTGCGGCCAGGGTCTCCCTGGTGGGCTCCATCCTGCTCCTCGGCGGGGCCGCCACGCAAGCGCGCCCGGTCGCCGCCCTCCCCAATGCGCCGGCCGTGAACGAGAATGGCGGCGCCCGGCCGGTGGCGGCCTGGAACGGGTTCTGCGCCAAATACCCCGCCGAATGCATCGTCGACACGTCGCAGCCAGCGATCATCGCCCTCAACCCGGCGATCTGGCGTACGCTCACCAGCGTCAACCGTCGTGTCAACGCACGTATCCATCCGATCACCGACATGGCCCATTGGGGCGTCGTCGACCGGTGGGACTTTCCCGATGACGGTTTCGGCGATTGCGAGGATTTCCAGCTTCTGAAGCGCAGGATGCTGGTGGAGCGCGGCCTCCCCCGTCGTGCCCTACGGATGACCGTCGTCATCGACGATATCGGCGAAGGCCATGCGGTCCTGATGGTCCGCACCGACAAGGGCGATCTCATCCTCGACAACAAGACCACCGCGATCCTGTCCGCGCCCCGCACCGGCTACACCTACGTCAAGCGTGAGGGCCAGGACAGCATGGCCTGGGTCTCGCTCAACGGCGTCGCCTCGCCGGTGGCCACCGCCAACCGCTGATCGATCGTGGCCTCGATCCGCCCTTCGCTGGTCCTGACCCGGACGGACGAAACGCGAGGCTCCGCGACGTCTCGCATCGAGCCGCTGGCGCGGCTCGTTCCGCTCAACCGGTGATCATGTGGGCGAGATCGAGGGCGATCCGGCCCGAGAGCAGGCTCCAGCCGCAGGCGATGATCGTCGCGATCATGACGAAGGGGATCGGACGGCCCTCGATCCGGCGACCGCGGACGGTGTTGCGCAGGATGATGAAGGGAGCACCGAAGGCCAGGATCGGCAGAGCCGCCACCGCCCCGACACCGCCGCGTTCCAGCAGGCTGAAGCTCGCGCGGCGGTCGGAGACGAGCTCGAAGGCGCTGGCGAGGAGGCCCGACAAGGCGAGACCGACACACAGGGTCCGAATCGATTCGATGGCGGAGGGGCTGATGTCCATGGCGCGCTCGACCGTTGACGACGGATTGAGCGTGCACTCTGCCAGAGCGTTTACGAGTTGTTAAGGATTTCCCGGCGTCAGGATTGGCCGACGCACAAGGAGAACTACGCGGATTCCAGCGTCATGCGGATCGCGGCTCCGGAGAGCCCGCGATCGAGGTGCGAGGCCTCTCGGCCGGGCAGCTTCAGTCTTCGAGATCGATGTCGAGAATCGCCATGGCGAAGTTGAACGAGCGATCGCCGTCCTCGTCGTCGACGGAGACCACACCGAGGAACTCTTCGCCGATATAGACTTCGGCCGAATCGTCCTTCTTGGGGCGGGCCACGAGGCGGATATTCGTGTTGGCGAACGTCCGGCGCATAAAATCCTGGACCTTCGCGATGTCGGTCTTGTTCACGCTTTCGCCTCTTGCTTCGTCGGTGGTCGGTGGAGGCGGGACCGGTTCGAGCGGTCCAGCGCCTCGGGATGGGCACCGCTTGCCATGCCGCTTCGCGCCGGGCAAGCGTGGGCGGACGGGTTCATATGCCTTCGGCCATGTGGATGAACTGGTCGATATTGACGAACTGGTCCATGGCGCGGGCCGGTTCGGCGCAGCCGGCGGTGCCGACCACGCGGGCGGGCACGCCCACCACCGTGGTATGGGCCGGAACCGGGCGCAGGACCACGGAGCCTGCGGCAACGCGGGCATACTCGCCCACTTCGATGTTGCCCAGGATCTTGGCACCGGCACCGATCATGACGCCGCGGCGGATCTTGGGGTGGCGGTCGCTGCCCTGCTTTCCGGTGCCGCCGAGGGTGACGGCATGTAGGATCGAGACGTCGTCCTCGATGACGGCGGTGGAGCCGACGACGACCCCGGTGGCGTGATCGAGGAAGATGCCACGCCCGATGCGGGCGGCCGGATGAATGTCGGTCTGAAAGACCTCGGACGAGCGGCTCTGCAGGTAGAGCGCGAGGTCGCGGCGCCCGCTGGTCCAGTACCAGTGCGCGAGACGATGGGCCTGGATGGCGTGGAAGCCCTTGAAGTACAGGACGGGTTCGATGGCCCGCGCCGCCGCGGGGTCGCGATCCAGCACGGCCCCGATATCGGCGCGGAAGCTGTCACCGATGCGTGGATCGGCGGCGATGGCCTCGTGGAAGCCATGCGCCACGAGTTCCGCCGGCAGCGAGGGATGGCCGAGACGCGCGGCGACGCGGTGGGACACGGCGGCTTCGAGCGTCGCCTGGTTGAGGATGGTCGCCACGATGAACGAGGCGAGTTGAGGCTCCTCGCGAACCACGGCTTCGGCCTCGCCGCGCAGGCGCGACCAGACCGGATCGACGGTCCCGGCGATGGATTCGTGTCCGATCGCGGGATTCGAGAGTGGGCTGGCGGACATGGAC
This sequence comes from Methylobacterium bullatum, assembly GCF_014845095.1. Taxonomy (GTDB): domain Bacteria; phylum Pseudomonadota; class Alphaproteobacteria; order Rhizobiales; family Beijerinckiaceae; genus Methylobacterium; species Methylobacterium bullatum. The sequence continues at coordinate 7,098 of NZ_NKUG01000094.1, forward strand.
TCCTCCGCAATGCGGAATCTGAGGCGAACGGCGCGGCCCGGACGGCTGGATCCCCTCGTCCAGGCGCGGACGGCATTGCCGGGAACCGATACGGGAGAACGCTCTCCCCCGAGGTCAAGGGCGGACGGAGCACTCCGTTCCCTCGGGCTCTCCCCATAGCGTGGGGAAAGGCATCCCCGGTATCAAGGGGTTCTCGCCCGTACCGATGGCCGGTCAGGCACTGCGCCGGTAATCCGCCGATCCGAAACGCGCGTCGATCACGGCGGCGAGCCGGTCGATCATCTCTTCCAAGGCGACGTCGGATGTGTCCACCACCGCCGGGGCACGGGCATAGAGCGGCTCGCGGCTGAGTAGCACGGCGCGCAGCTCCTGCATGGCCGAGGCATGATCCCCCGTGGTGGCGAGTTTTCCCTGGTCGCGCACGCGCTGCATGTGCTCCTCGGGCTTGGCCCGAAGCCAGACCGTGAAGAAGGCCTGGAGGAGGAGGTCGTATGTCAGGGGCTCGGCGACGATGCCTCCGCTCGTGGCGAGAATCATCGGGCCGGGATGTTCGGTCAGCCGCCGCAGGGCGGCCTGTTCGAGGCGGCGATACCCCTCCTGGCCATAGATCGCGAAGATCTCCTTCACGGACAGCGCATTCTCGCGCTCGATCTCGGCGTTGAGCTCGATGAAAGTCCAGCCCAGGCGTTCGGCTACCCGGCGGCCGAGGGTCGATTTCCCCGCTCCGCGCAGGCCGACCAGGGCCACCCGCGGCATCGGGGTCTCGCCGTTGGCCGTGGCGTGGCCGGACAGGATGCCCTTCGCCAGCGTGATCTGTTCCGCCGATGCGGTCGCGAGGAGATCGCGGATCACGTGCCAGTCCGGCGGGGTGTCCTGCACGGTGATCATGTCGTCGAGCCGCACGCCCATCGCATCCGCCACTCGGCGCAGCAGGATGATCGAGACGTTGCCCTGCCCGCTCTCGAGCTGGGCGATGTAGCGCTCCGACAGCCCCGAGGTCTGGGAGAGGAGTTTTCGTGAAAGGCCACGCACCGTCCGCGCGTGCCTGACACGCCGACCGAGTTCGGCCAGGAAAATCGATTCTTGTTCAGCCGCGCCGGCCATGCCGTCGTCCGTCTTCCGTGTTCGCGTCCCGGACCTGACCGTCCCGGAGGCTGATGACCTCACCATATCCCGCCACGCGATCCTCACTCGGCACGAAGTTCGTGCTGGCGAGATCGATTGCAGCGGGCTCCCGAGCGCCGGTCGCGGTCCTTTGTTCCATGGTCGTTCGACCAAGATCAGGCTCGCGACTACGCTTCACTATCGTCGGCGTTGGGCTTGATGTCCAAGACTTGCACTTCACGCTTCACGTTGGAAGCCCGATCTTGCAAGACCGTGGTCTCTGAATGCCGCACTGCACCATGTGATGTGGGCTTGCGTCATACGCAAGCGAAACATGTGTTGGCTTTGCCGCAATCAGCGTGGCCGAGGGAGCTTTTGCGTGGCGTGGTTTCGAAAAACGATATTCGCTTGTCTGGGTCTGAGACACACAGCCGGTTCGGGTGGGGAGGATCGACCGGCCCGGTGAGGCGATGCGTCGGGTGCAGAGGACCCTTGGGAACCCTACTGGCTCGGCGGAAGAGCCGAGGCTTCCATGATCGTACCGGGTGTCGGCGCCTTCTTGGCCACGATCGGCCGGCCGACCGAGGCGAGGACGATGGCCGAGGGACGACGCGGCGGCAGCGGCACTTCCACTTTCTCCGTCACGGAGAATTCGGCGGCGGCCGTAACGGCGGCGGGCTGCGGCATTGCCGGATTGACCGACAGGGCGGCCAAAGCCGTGGCCTGGGGGGTCATGGCCGGCGCATGGGCGGGGCCGATCTCCGCCACGGCGGGCGCGAGGCCGGACAAGGCGGCCGGGCGGCGCGGCGGCAGCGGGACTTCCACCAGCTCGGTCGGCACAGGCGGTGTGGTCAGGCTCGGAGCATAGGCCAGGGCCGTTCCGGCAGCGGTGACGTTCGCATCGGGCTGCGCCTTGCGCTGCGTGCCGAAGCCACGGGTGAACACGTCGCTGAAGGCCGCGCTCGATTGCGGCGAGGCGGCCGTGGTGTCCTCGAGGCCGGCGACCAGGGTGCCCTGGCGCTTGCCGGCGTAGTAATAGCCCCGGTTGTAATACGTATAGGCTTGGTGGGTGTTGCCCTTGGCGGTGCGATAGGCGCCGGCGAGATAGGCAATGCCATAGCGGAGATTGATCTTCGGATCGTAGAGACCCGCCGCATCCCCGCGATATCCCATGCCGCGTGCGGTCGCATGCTTGATCTGCATCAGGCCGAGGGCGCTGCCGCCCTTCGCATTGGGATTGTAGTTGCTTTCCCGCTTGACGACCTGGTGGACGAAGCTCGCCGGGACGCCGTTTGCCTTTGCCTGCTCCTCGATCAGCGCATCGATGTTGTCGCGGGCCGGGGTTCCCTGGCCGAGAACGGGACCCGGCAGGACGGCCGCAACCACGGCGAGGAGCAGAAGGCGCTGATTCATTCGGAAACCCGGTGGCGTCGTTCTTGATCTGACGCTCAGGGTCGAGGCCAATTGAGGCCGGAAGGCGGCTCCACTGCCATGATTGCGGGGAAGCGGAGCCGTTTCTCCGCGTGCTGTGGCGCACATGGCACAGGCGCGGAACGCGAGCCCGCGCATCGGTCCGAAAGATTCGCGAACGATGCCAAGGAGCTGGGCTGTACGGGACGAGGATCGGCGGAGTTTGCCCGTCAACGCGTCAAGAGAAATTCATCCACCGCATTTGCGAACCCGTCGTCGTCATTTCCTGACGTGACCGCCGACGCGGCCCGTTTCACGGCCTCCGTCGCATTGCCCATGGCCACCGAGAACCCGCTGCGCGCGAACATCGCCATGTCGTTGGCGGCGTCGCCCAGGGTCGCGATCCGCGCGCGGGGAATCCCGAGGCGACGGGCGATCTCGTCGACGAACGTCCCCTTGCCCCGCCCGTACGGCGTCACGTCGAGATAATAGGCCTGCGAGCGATGGACGTCGGCGCCGTGTCCCAGCGCCTCGGCGACCCGGTTCTCACATGCGGCCAGATGATCGGTATCGGCACTGACGCCGACGATCTTCGATGCGCCCACGAGGAGGGGGCCGAGATCCTCGACACGGGTGGGCTCGGCTTGGAGGGTCCGGCGTTCGAGATCGGTGTAGGGCCCATGGGGGTCGCGCAGGTTCCACTGCCCCCGCGCGAAAACCCAGATATCGAGACCGAACCCGTCGAGGAGCCGCACGGCCTGCCGGGCCGTCTCTTCCGGGATGAGATGTTCGGCGAGGATGTGCCCATCCGGGGCGAGCAGGGTGCTGCCGTTGAAGGCGCCGATCGGATGACGCAGGCCGAGGTCGGCGATCAGCGAGGTGAGCCCCATCGGCGGCCGGGCGGACGCGATGGTGAAGCCGATACCGGCCGCGTCGAGCCGCCGGACCGCATCCCGGCTGCGCTGTGTCAGGCTCTTGTCGGAGGTGACGAGGGTTCCGTCCACGTCGGAGATCACGAAGGCGATCGTCCGGTCGCCGGAGGGAGGGTCCGCCATCATGCTGTGTCCTGTCTGACGGGATCGTCGGGCTGCAAACCCGATCGGTCCAGGATCGTTGCCACGATGGCCTCCGCGCTGCCGACGATCGGCACCGCCAGCGCCCCCTCCTCCGGACGCGGCGGTTCGAGCGTGGCGAATTGGCTGTCGAGGAGGGCGGCCGGCATGAAGTGGCCGGTCCGGCAGGCGATGCGGGCCGCGATCAGGTCGCGGTCGCCGTCGAGATAGACGATGCGGATGCCCGCCCGCCCCTGGACGAGCGCATCGCGATAGGCCCGCTTCAGGGCCGAGCAGGCGAGAACGCCCGGCTCGCCGGTCTCGAGGCGGGTGCCGATCCAGGCCGCCATCGCCGCCAGCCAGGGGGCGCGGTCGGCATCGTCGAGGGCGTGGCCGTCCCGCATCCTGGCCACGTGTTCCGGGCTGTGGAAAGCGTCGCCATCGACGAAATCCCACCCGAGGCGCTCGGCCAGCAAGCCGGCGACCGTGCTCTTGCCCGAGCCCGAGACGCCCATCACGATGATGATTCGGGGCAGCCCCGTCTCCGGTTCCGCGCTCAAGGCCCGGTCGCCGTGGCGGTGCCGATCCGGGGTCCGGTCACCCGCTCCCCCAGGCGCTGTGGACCGAGCGCCATGGCGAAGAAATCGTACTCGCCGCGACGATCGTTGGCGAAGAGAAACTGGAAATGCATCCGGAACGGCCGCCATCGCACCTTGAGGTAGGTCTCCGGGTCGATGATCTCACGGAACTTGGCCGAGCGCACCAGCGGGTTGCGCGGGGGGCGGCCGCCGAGGTCGAGGGGGAGGCGCTCCACCGGATCGAAATCGGGAAAGTTCATCCAGTCCTGGGGAGCATAATAATCGACCCAGACGATCCGCTCCGAAACGACAAGGCTCGCGATGTCCGATTGCACCCGGCGCGCCTCCTTCTGCAATGCTACGATGGGCAGGCCCGAGCCGAGGGTCAGCAAGGAGAAGGCCGTCGTTCCCGTGCCGATCACCGGATCGGCGGCGAGCACGCGGGCGGCGACTTCCACCGCCGTGAGCGCGCCGGTCGAATGGCCGAGGATGAGCACTTCGTCGAGTTCGGTGCCCTCTGTCCGGAATGCCGCGAGGCGGTCCACCACCAGGGCGGCGAAGGCGTCGACGCGGGTTTCGTAGTCGCGCCGCCAGCCTTGGCCGTGCTGCCAGTTGAAGACCCAGTCGTTGAGCAATTGCCAGAAGAACGCGCGTTCCAGCAGCACATCGAGGGACTTGATCCAGACGAGGCCGGCCACGAGGCCCAGCGGCACCGTCACCCAGGCCGGCCATTGCATGCTGTGCCCGAACCCGTCGCCCAGATGAGCATGGATCTGATGCGCGATCAGGCCGCTCACGAGGGTGAGGAGGAGGATGAGGCCGAGCGGGTAGAGGATGACGTTGCCGTATTTCCAGTTCAGCCGGTAGAACTTGACCGCCATGCCCGAGACGATGGCCTGGAGGCTGCCGGCGAACAGCAAGAGGACGCTGACGATGCGCCAGCGGGCGAAGTCCTTGAGCACGATGTCGTCCCAGAGCAGGACGTCGTAGCTCGTCTCCGCTCCGCCGACCTCCGGTTCGGCGGCCACGGTCCAGCGCTGGGAAAGCCCGTCCGCTCCCATGACCGCGCGTCCGGGGCGGCGCTTGGGCTCACCGAACCTCTTGGCATGGAGCGTCAGCTCCCGCACGAACAGCATGCGGTAGCGGGTGCGCCCTTCCGGATCGTAGCCCGGCACATAGAAGACGTGCCGGCGCCGCACCGGGCCTCGTGCGCCGTCATCGTGGGTCCGTGCGGCGCGCGCTCCGGGAGGGCGGTCGGGGATCGTGTCAGACAAAGGCATCCTGCTCGGCTGTCCTCGCAGGTGCCCCCTGCTCGTAAGTCGGGAAATTCGCATGCCGATCCGCCCAGCGTCGAGCGATTTCGGCAGCAAGACGAGGCGGATGCGGCCAATTAGCCCCGTACGTCGTCCGTTGCGGAGCCACGACGGCAAGTCCAGAAGGCCGGCATGTGGGTATCGGGGACGATCCGTTGCACGCGTCCCGACGGGACGGCACTGTGTCCAACCCGCCACGGACAGTGACAAGGCTTTGGTTTAGGCAGCGGATGAGAGAAACCGACAGGCGAAACTGCATGCGCACTCTGCCTATCGTCCTTATCACCACGCTTTCGGTGTCGGGATGCGGCGCCTTCCTGCCCGCCGCCGGTCCGTCGACCTCGGCCGTCGTCGACGGCGCGGATCAGGCGACGAGCGAGGGGACCTTCGCCCGCTACGAACTCATCGACATGAACTCCGCCGTGGTCGAGGCCCTGCGCGGGCGCTCCCTCGATAGCCTGTTCGCATCCTTCGGCGATCGTCGCGCTCCGGCCGAATCCGTGATCGGCGTCGGCGACGCCGTCTCCGTTTCGGTGTTCGAAGCCGGTTCGGGCGGCCTGTTCTCCGGCCCGCTCACGGTCAATTCGTTCTCCGCCGGCTCGAAGGCGGCACAGCTGCCCGAGCAGATCGTCTCGCGCGACGGCGCAATCTCGGTGCCCTATGCCGGCCGGATCCAGGTGGCCGGACGGCGGACGCAGGACGTCCAGTCACTGATCGAGACCGAGCTCGCCGGCAAGGCCATCCAGCCTCAGGTGATCGTCACCGTGACCCGGCCGGTCTCGCAATCGGTGACGGTCGGTGGTGAATCCATCGGCGGCGCCCGCGTCCCGCTCGGCACCCAGGGCGATCGCATCCTCGACGTCATCGCCACCGCGGGCGGGGTCAAGACGCCCGTCAACGAGACCTTCGTGCGCCTGTCGCGGGGCGGCACGACGGCGACGGTGCCACTGACCACCGTGGTGTCGAACCCCAAGGAAAACATCTACCTGCGCCCCAACGACAACCTCACCCTGGTGCGCGATCCCCAGACCTTCCTGGCGGTGGGCGCGCTGGGGCAGGCGACCGAAATCCCGTTCCAGGCCGAGGGCATCACCCTGGCGCAGGCGCTGGCCAAGGCGCGCGGTCAGCGCGACGCCGATGCCGATCCGACCGGGACCTTCATCTTCCGCTTCGAGCCGGCGGCGGTGGTCCGTCGCCTGAAGCCGGGAAGTCCCCTCCTCGGAACGCCGCTGGTCCCCGTGGTCTACCGGGTCGACATGCGCGATCCGAACAGCCTGTTCCTCACCCAGGCCTTCCGCATGCGCAACCGTGACATGATCTACGTCTCGAATGCGCCGTTCACCGAGATCAAGAAGGTCCTGTCCGTCTTCGCCGCCGCGTCTCAGCCGATCACGACCGGCGTCCGCGTGGGCAGCGCGTTTGACTGAAGCCGTCCCGATCCTCACGGATCGGGATAGGCCCTTCGATGGAGCCGCCGGGTCGGGCCGAAGGGCCGGGGGACTTGCGTTCTCGCTGGCCTTGCCGCACGGCATCCGCGATGCCACGAGGGCCTGGGGTCACTCGCGGGGCTCGCTTGTCTTTCAGTGGGCCGGACGGGCGTTGGGGCGGGGCGACATGAGGATGAGACGGGTGGCCCGCTTCTTCGGGCCGGCGAGCGGGGGCGTTCGGAGGTCCCTGCCGGGGCGGACGGGCGGCGCGCCGAGCAAGCTCGCTTCCGGGTTCCTGATCGTCTTCTCCGTCGTTTCCTCCGCCCGAGCCGATGTCACGGTCGGCGTGGCGGTGCCGCAATCGGGCGCGTATGTCGCCGTCGGCGAGCAGGTCCTTCGCGGGGTCCGCGCCGCCGTGCGGGACGCCAACGCCAAGGGCGGCCTCGCCGGCCAGACCATCCAGCTCGATGTCCAGGACGATGCCTGCGATTCCAACAAGGCCGTGGGAGTCGCCAAGCACTATGCCGCGAGCGATGTGCGCCTCGTCGTGGGCCATGTCTGTTCCAACGCCTCGCTGGCGGCCTCGGAAGTCTATGCCGCCAACGGCATGACCATGGTCACCGCGGCGTCCGTCGCCGCCAAGCTCACCGATCGCGGCCTGCAGAACGTGTTCCGGGTCTGCGGGCGCGACGACGATCAGGCCAAGCTCTCGGCCACGGTGCTGGCCGAGCGCTTCCGCGACAAGAAGATCGCCATCCTCAACGACCAGAGCCCCGGCTCCCGGGCGCTCGCCGCCGCCACCAAGGACAATCTCAACCGGATCGGCATCAACGAAGCCCTGGCGACCGCCTTCGTCGCCAGCGACGCGGATGATGCGGCCCTCGCCGACCGGCTGAAGGAGGCGGGGATCGCGGTGGCCTATTATGGCGGGGACGCCCAGGAGATGGGCCGCCTCGTGCGGATCTCGGCCGAGCGGGGCTTCCGGCCGCAATGGTTCGGCACCTCCGCCATCGCCACGCAGGATTTCGCCACCGCGGCGGGACCGGCCAGCAACGGCGTGCTGATGACCTTCTACCTCGATCCGCGCCGCAAGCCGGAGGCGGCCGCCGTGGTCCAGGCGCTCAAGGCGCAGGGCGGCGACGTGGAGGGCTCGACGATCTATGGCTACGCCGCTCTCCAGGCCCTGGTGGAGGCGGGGAACTTCGCCCGCAGCACGGATGCGCGCCGCATCGCCTCCGCCCTGCACACGGAGCGGTTCGACCTCGTCCTCGGTTCGGTCGGCTTCGACGGCAAGGGCGACGTCACCGCACAGGGCTACGTGCTCTATGTCTGGAAGGACGGGACCTTCACCTACGCGCCTCCTCCCTGACGGAAACCGGCCAGCGAAGCGGAAACGACGGCGCCCGAAGGAATATCGGATCGATTTGCCTCCTGCCCCGTTCGTGAACGGATCGGGATACGGGGGAAGCGAGTTTTTGAAGCGAGTTGTCATGGCCTCACACCCAGCGCGCCGCAGCCTGCTCGCCGCCGGATTGGGCGGTGCCGCCGCCCTGTCGATGGGGGCGGCCAGAGCCGAGACGATGCCCGAGACGCGCTGGCGGCTGGCCTCCCACTACCCGAAATCCCTCGATGTCCTGTTCGGTGCGCCGGAGACGCTCGCGCGTCTCGTGGCCGAGGCGACGGATGGTCGTTTCCAGATCCAGGTGCTTCCGCCGGGCGAGCCGGTGCCGGCCGAGGGCGTGATCGACGCGGTGTCGGCCGCGACGGTGGAGATGGGGCATGCGCCGGCCACCCTCGGCAGCGGCAAGGACCCGACCTTCGCTCTCGCCTCCGCCCTTCCCTTCGGCCTCAATGCCCGCGGCCAGAATGCATGGTGGCTCCAGGGCGGCGCGGCCGACCTGTTCGCGGAGGTCTTCGCCAAGCACGGTCTCGTGAGCCTTCCCGGCGGCAATACCGGTGCCCAGATGGGCGGCTGGTTCCGCCGCGAGGTGAAGAGCGCCGCCGACCTCCAGGGCATGAAGATCCGCATCGCGGGTCTCGGTGGTCAGGTTCTGGCGAAGTTCGGCGCGGTGCCCCAGACGACGCCCGGGCCGGAGATCTATGCCGGCCTCGAATCGAAGGCCCTCGATGCGGCAGAATGGATCGGCCCCTACGACGACGAGAAGCTTGGCTTGCAGAAGGTGGCGCCGACCTACCATTACCCCGGCTTCTGGGAGGGTAGCGCGATGCTGCATTTCTGGATCGGCGCCGAGGCGTGGAAGGCCCTGCCGAAGGCCTATCGCGCGATCCTACAGGCCGCAGCCGCGCAGGCCCATGCCGAGGTCCTGGCGAAATACGATGCGCGCAACCCCCGCGCCCTGCGCCGTCTGGTGGCCGCCGGTGCACAGCTGCGGCCCTTCCCCCAGGACGTCATGGAGACGGCCCTGAAGCATTCCAACGATGTCCATGCCGAGATCTCGGCCAAGAACGCCGATTTCAAGCGCATCTACGAGGCGATGAAGACGTTCCGGAACGAGGAGTACCTCTGGTTCCAGGTGGCGGAGTACACCTACGACAATTTCATGATCCGAGCGCGCGCTCGGGGATGAGCACTGCGTGGCCGACGGGTGATGAAGGGCTGCGGACAGAAAAAAGGCCGCTCCGAAGAGCGGCCCGAAGTCTAGGGAGGAAACGCCCAAGAAGGGCAGCAGGACCGCGACGCCATCGCGTTCCCGCAATGCACAATCTGATCGTCCCGCACGGAATTGCAAGGTCGTTCGTGCAACGGCGCCATGCGTTTTCGTGTGACGCCGCACTTCCTAATTCTTATGTGTCGAAAATGTCGCGGGGCAAGGTCAGATCAGTCTTTCCTCACCCCGCCGCCTCCGGAGGCAATGACCGCGATGGGAGACGCCCCATCTGCATTGCCCGCGCGATCGCGAATTCTAGTGCAGCCGTCTCCCTGACGGCCAGCTTGCGAGATTGATAATTCCTGATTCCCGCCTGGCGGGGGCATAAACTTCCACGGTGGCGGGGCGGTCTCACACGATGGCGATACAGGCGAAGCGGGTTCGAGAACTGAACGACTTCGAACCGGATGAAGACGGATCCTACGTCCTCTATCTGCTGCAGCAGGCGAACCGGGCCCATTTCAACCCGGCGCTCGAACTGGCCATCGAGGAGGCCAACCGGCTCGGCCTTCCCGTCGTCGTCTGCTTCGGACTTCTCGACGGGGCCAACGGGTTTCCCGAAGCCAATGCGCGCCACTACGCCTTCCTGCTGCAGGGACTCGCCGACGCGAAGGCAGGGCTGGAGGCTCGCGGCATCCATTTCGTGATGCGCAAGGCCTCGCCGGCCGAGATCGCCATCGACCTCTCGGCCAAGGCGGCCCTCCTCGTCCTCGACCGGGGCTACCTCGCCATCCAGAAGCGCTGGTACGGGGAGATCGTGGAGGCGGTGAAGACCCGCGTCGTCCAGGTGGAGGGAGACGTGGTGGTTCCGGTGGAGGCCGCCTCCCCGAAGCACGAATACGCGGCCCGTACCCTTCGTCCCAAGATCCTGAAGCTCCTCGACGAGTATGTGGAGGAGCTCAAACCCCGTGCCGTGAAGCACAAGGCCGGGCGCGGCCTGCCGAAGAGCGAGATCGACGTCTCGGACTCCGAGGACGTGCTGGCGGGGATGAGCCTCGACCGCGAGGTCGCCCCGGTGACGCGCTTCACCGGTGGCGAGACGGAAGCGCGCCGGCGCCTCAAGGCCTATCTCGCCGGGCCGTTCCGCTCTTATGGCAGCGACCGCAACCGGCCCGAAGCGGGGGCCGCCTCGCATATGAGCCCCTACCTGCATTTCGGGCAGATCTCGCCGGTGGAGATCGCCCTGGCGGTACGGGCCTCGAAGGCGGGGGCGTCGGAGGACAAGGCCTCCTATCTCGAGGAACTGGTGGTGCGGCGGGAGCTCGCCATGAACCATGTCAACTACACGGAGCGCTACGACAGTTTCGAGCACGCGGTGCCGGATTGGGCGCGCAAGGCCCTGGCCGAACACGCCGATGACGAGCGGCCCACGCTCTACACCGAGGCCGAGCTCGCCGAGGGCAAGACCCACGACGAATACTGGAACGCCGCCCAGGCCGAGATGCGGGTGACCGGCTACATGCACAACCACCTGCGCATGTACTGGGGCAAGAAGATCCTCGAATGGTCCCCGAGTGCGGAGGAAGGGTTCCAGCGCACCCTGCGCCTCAACAACCGCTACTTCCTCGACGGGCGCGACGCCAATTCCTTCACCAATGTCGCCTGGGTCTACGGCCTGCACGACCGTCCCTGGGCGCGCCGTCCGATCTTCGGGACGGTGCGCTACCAGAGCGAGAACTCGCTCCGGAAGTTCGACGCCAAAGCCTATCTCAAGACCGTCCGCGAACTCTGCCAAGCCGAGGAGAAGGCGGGAAAGACATCGGGCAAGAAGAGCTGAGGGCGGTATGCGCCTTGCGTCGCGGGCCTTGCTTGGCGAGTGTCCTCAAGTTTTGAGTTCGTACCGGCACAAGCGCCCTACACGCTCATAGTCCTTCCCGCCCTTCCGGAGCGCCGTCGATGAGCCCGGAATCCAGAACCGCCGGTGGAGCAGAATGACGATCGACCTCTGGTTCTGGAATCCGGGCTCTGCCGCGCAGCCCCGGAAAGACGGGGTCGGTTCACGGACGTGTCGCCCATCCGACGATCGATCGCCCGCTGAGGCCGGCGATCATGCTTGACCCCGATCCCGCCTCCCCTCCGCCGCGCAGGCGACTGGACCGCTGGCGCGGCGCGGCCTCCGATGCGGCGCCCCTGTGGCGGCAGCGCCTGCTGTTCCTGTTCGGGGGCCTCTGCGTCGGGCTCGCCGCCGTGGCGATGGCCAAGCTCGCGGATTGGGCGCACGAGGCGTTCCGCTGGATCGTCTCGCCCTCCCCCCTCGTCGCCCTGGTTCTGACGCCGCTCGGCTTCGCCATCGCGATCCTGCTCGCCATCCGGGTATTTCCGAATTCGCAAGGCTCGGGGATCCCCCAGGTGATCGCCGCGCGCCATACGGAGGATCCGGCGATCCGCAACGCCCTGGTCTCCCTGAAGACCGCGTTCGGCAAGATCCTGGTCATGACCCTCGGCCTCGTCTGCGGCGCCTCGACGGGGCGCGAGGGGCCGACGGTCCAGGTGGGGGCCGCGATCATGGCGGCTGTCGGCCGGCTCGACGCGGAGCGCCTGCCGGGTGTCATCCTCGCCGGTGGCGCGGCGGGAGTCGCCGCCGCCTTCAACACGCCCATCGCCGGCATCGTCTTCGGCATCGAGGAACTGAGCCGGACCTACGAGGCGCGCACCAGCGGCCTCATCGTCGCCACCGTCATCGCGGCCGGACTGACCGCGCTGGCGATCCAGGGCGACTACACCTATTTCGGCACCACCAAGGCCGCCCTGCCCTTCGGGCCGGGATGGCTCGCCGTTGCGATCCTCGGCGTGGTCGGGGGTATCGCGGGCGGCCTGTTCGGCCGCGTCACCCTCCTCTTCGCCAGGGGACTGCCCGGCCGGATCGGCGCCGCCATCCGCCGCCACCCCATCGTCTTCGGTGCCCTCTGCGGGCTCGGCGTCGCCCTCTGCGGCCTCGCCTCCGGCGGCACGGTCTACGGCACCGGCTACGAGGAGGCCCGCGCCATGCTCCACGGCACCGATACCGGGCATCCGGCCTATGCTCCGCTGAAATTCCTCGCGACGGTGTTCTCCTCCATCAGCGGCATACCCGGCGGCCTGTTCGCCCCCTCCCTCAGCGTCGGGGCGGGGATGGGCGTCTGGCTGCATGGCCTGTTCGCGGACGTGCCCATCGGCGCCCTCGTGCTCATCGGCATGACCGCCTACCTCACCGGTACCCTGCAGGCGCCGATCACCGCCTTCGTCATCGTCACCGAGATGACCCAGGACCATGCGATGATGATCCCACTCATGGTCACCGCCCTCATCGCCGATGCGGTCTCCAAGCTGATCTGCCGCGAAGGGCTCTATCACGCGCTGGCCGCCACCATCCTGGAGAAGGCCGAATCCAGTGCCGCGCCCGTCATCGCGACGCCGCACAAGCTTGAGCGGAACGCTTGACCCGACAGGAGGGTTATCGGTCGTTCCGCACGCTGGAGTTTTGCGCGTATGACCCTTCTCAAATGGGCCCTCATCTGTTTCGTCATCTCGCTCCTGGCGGGCGGCCTCGGCTTCACCGGCATCGCCTCGGGCGCGCGCTCCCTGTCGCGCATCCTGTTCGGTGTGTTCCTGGTGATCGCCATCGTGATCGTGGTGCTCGCCCTGGCTGTCGGTCAGGCGGTCTTCTAAACGGTCATCCGATCGGTAGCCGGGCCTGCGGGAGTTCGTGACGTCCATGGCGAACGCCGCATCCATCCCCGGCAAGATCTGTCTCGTGACCGGCGCCACCTCGGGCATCGGCTACGAGACGGCCCTGGGCCTGGCACGGGCGGGGGCCCGTGTGGGGATCGTCGGCCGGGATGCCGGCCGCACCGACGCGGCGGCGTCCCGCATCCGCGACGCGGTGCCGGCGGCCGTCATCGACGTGTTCCTCGCCGACCTGTCCTCACAGGGGGAAATCCGGCGTCTCGCCGCAGAGGTGCGGGCGCTCTACCCGCGCCTCGACGTGCTGTTGAACAATGCCGGCGCCATCTTCGATGCCCGGCACGTGACAGTAGATGGTCTGGAGCGGACCTGGGCGCTCGACCATCTCGCCTACATGCAACTGACCCTGGACCTCCTCGACCTGGTGAAGGCGAGCGCGCCGGCCCGCATCGTCAACGTCGCGTCGATGGCGCATAAGCGCGGCCGGATCGATCTCGATGACATCGACGGGGCGCGCCGCTATGGCGCGCTGAAGGCCTATTCCCAGGCCAAGCTCGGCAACGTGCTGTTCACCGCCGCCCTCGCCCGTCGCCTCGCCGGCACGGACGTCACCGCGAACTCCCTCCATCCCGGTGTGATCGCCAGCGGGTTCGCCGGCGGCACCGGGGGATGGTTCGGCGTCAGTTGGTCGCTGATCCGGCCCTTCCTCAGCAACCCTGCCGATGGCGCGGCGACCTCCTTGCATCTGGCGACCTCACCGGAGGTGAACGGCGTCAGCGGCCTGTATTTTTCGAAGCGCCGCCCCGTGCCGACCTCACGCCACGGTCGCGATCAGGCGCTTCAGGAACGGGTTTGGGCGCTGAGCCTGCGGCAGCTCGGACGGGCAGAATAGGGCGACGGCCGCCCGCCGGTGGGATCGCCTGATGTCGGCACCTTCTCAATCCGTTTCCATATCAAAAAATGCACTGTCTATGTTATTCGTCGCGTCGATTGAGAGGCGAGGATGGCATGAACGTATCTGTTGGCGACCGGTGGGAAGGGTTCATCTCCCGCATCGTGCAGGATGGCCGCTATGGCTCGGCGAGCGAGGTGGTTCGCGAAGGCCTTCGCCTCGTCGAAGAGCGCGAGGCGAAACTCCAGGCCCTGCGTCGGACCTTGAGCGAGGCCGTTGAGGCAGGCGGCGACGCGAGCGAGGATGAGATCGATGCCGCGCTCGCGGCAAAGAGC
>NZ_NKUG01000095.1 GCF_014845095.1 Methylobacterium bullatum
CTCCCTCCCGACGAACGGGGCTTCCTCGTGAGCGGTCCCGATCTGCGTCGCGCCGCCGCCGCCCGCGCCCTTGATCTCGTCGAGGACGGAATGCGGCTCGGCATCGGAACGGGCAGCACCGCCAACGTGTTCGTGGAGTTGCTCGGCGCGCGGGTGCGTGACGGGCTCAAGGTCACGGGCGTCCCGACTTCGGAGGCGACGCGCATCGCCGCCGAGCGCGTCGGCATCCCCCTGGCCACGCTCGAAGACCTGCCCGAACTCGACCTCACCATCGACGGTGCCGACGAGATCGATGCACGGATGCGCTTGGTGAAAGGCGGCGGCGGTGCGCTCCTGCGCGAGAAGATCGTGGCTTTCGCCAGCCGCCGCATGGTGGTGATCGCCGACGCGGCGAAATCGGTGACGACCCTCGGCGCGTTTCCGCTGCCGGTGGAGGTCAATCCGTTCGGGCTCGGCGCCACCCGCATCGCCGTGGCCCAGGCCATCGAGAGCGCCGGTTGCACGGGCGACCTCGTCCTGCGTGCCGGCCCCGGCGGCACGCCCTTCGTGACCGATGGCGGCCATCTCATCCTCGACGCCCATCTGAAGGCCATCGCCGATCCCGAACGCCTGTCCGCCGCGCTCTGGGCGGTGCCCGGCGTGGTCGAGCACGGTCTGTTCCTCGGCCTCGCCACCGGCGCTGTCCTGGCGGAGGCCCGTGACGGGCAGGCGCACGTCACCTGTCTCGGCGCGGTCTGACGCGCCTCCACCTTCCTTCGATATCCTGATCGACACGCCTTTCCGGAGCGTTCGCCATGTCCCGCCGCCTCTCTTCCGTCCTGACCGGCTCCATTCTCGCCGCACTGCTCGCCGCCTCGGTTCCGACGATCGTGCACGCCCAGGCGCAGAAGCCTACCGCGCCGGCCAAGCCCGGCGCCAAGCCCGCCGCGCCGTCGACGCCCGCCGCCCAGCAGCCGACCTACACGCCGAACCATCTGGCGCTGGCGCGTGAGGTCACCCTCAGCTCCGGTATCGCCCGATCGTTCGATTCGATTCTTCCGGCCTTCGGCCAGCAGATCAAGCAGGCGGCCATCACCCGTCCGGACTTGACCAAGGACCTCGATGAGGTTCTCACCTCTCTGGCGCCGGAGATGGAACTGCAGAAGCAGATGATGATCGAGACGGCCGCCAAGATCTACGCGAGCCGCCTGTCCGAGGCCGAGCTCACCGAGATCGTCGCCTTCTTCCATTCGGCAGCGGGCAAGCGCTACGTCGAGACCCAGCCGCAGGTGCTCGACGAGATCGTCCAGGCCATGCAGAACTGGACCCAGGGCGTGTCCGAATACATGATGGTCCGCGTGCGTGCCGAGATGGGTAAGCGCGGCCACGAACTCCAGTAATCGCCCGGTCCGCCCGTCTCCGATGTTCGCTCTCCCACCTCGATCGGAGACGGTCGCGCTTCTGCGCACCGCCGGTGCCGTCACGCTCGCCATCCTTCCGGTGGCGATGGCGCTCGCCAACCGGTCGAGCCCGACCGTCGTCGGCCTCGCCGCGTTGTTCTTCCTCGTCGCGGGGCTGATCGAGGATGCGCGCGCTACGACGCGGTTCGTGGCGAGGCCCCTCGCCACGCCGATCGGTCTTGCCGCCCTCGGCTTCGTCGTCTGGTCGCTGGCCAGCATCGCCTGGAGTCCGGCGCAGGATCTGTCCTGGCGCAACATCCAGGAATTCCTGCCGACAATCGCGGGGGCCTATCTCCTCGCCCGCCTCGCGCCCTGGAACATGCCGGCCTTCACGCCCCGGCTCGCCGCCTGGTCCATCGCGCTCGCCGGCCTGTACATCGTCGTGGCCCTGGCCGCCCACCTTCCTCTCCATCGGGCGATGGGCTCGCGGGTGGCGCTGTTCGTCTTCAACCGTCCCGCCCTGACGATCCTGCCCGTGATGGGTCCCCTGGCCTATCTCCTCCACCGGCGCGGGCAGGGAATCGCGGCACTCCTCGTGCTCGTGATCGGTACCGGCGCGATCCTGCGATCGATCAGCGGCGCCGCCGCCCTGGGGCTCGCAGCCGGCGCCGTCACGGCCCTCATCGCCGTCCTGACCCCGCGGCGGGTCGGGCTCGCCATTGTGGGGGCCATGCTGGGCCTCGCCCTCGTCCTTGCACCGGTGGAGGGGGATATCCTCCAGAAAGTGATGCCCGATGCGGTCCACGAACGGCTCGTGCAGAGCAGTTCGCGGGCACGGGTGGCCATCGCCCGCAGCTTCGGCGCGGCCGTGGCCCTCGATCCCTGGAGGGGTGCGGGTTTCGGGACCTCCGCGCGGTTCATCGAGACGCCTGTCGCCGCACGGATCGAGCCGGGACTGCGGCCGATGCTCGCGGTGGGCCACCCGCACAACATCTTCCTGCAGATCTGGGCCGAGCTCGGCATCGTCGGCGCCGGCCTTGCCAGCGCGATCCTGATGATGATGCTGGCGCTCATCGCCCGCATGCCCCGCGGCGAAGGCGTGGTGGCGCTCGGCCTCGTGGGCTCCTGCACGGCGGTGGCCTTCGTGGAGCACGGCGCCTGGCAGGGCTGGTGGATCGCGGCCCTCGGCGCCGCCGTCGCCTGGACACGCGAGGCCGGGATGGAACCCTACCGCTGCGACCGCTCGGATCGATCTCAGGCCGCTTCGGCTTCCACCCGGTTGCGGCCGGAGGATTTGGCGCGGTAGAGGGCGAGATCGGCACGTTTAAGCATATCCGCCGGGCCCTTGTCGTCGACATGGCGGCACGCCACCCCGATGGAGACGGTGACGTGGATCTCCCGCGTCTCCTGGTCGATCAGGAACGGGACGGCTTCGATGCGCTCGCGGATACGCTCGGCGATGACATGGGCGGCCTCCGGTTCCGCGTCGGGCAGGATGATGACGACCTCTTCGCCGCCATAGCGGGCGACGATGTCGACGACGCGGGTATGAAGGCGGATACGGTCGGCGAAGGCGCGGAGCACCTCGTCGCCCGCCTCGTGACCGTAGGTGTCGTTGATGGACTTGAACCGATCGATATCGAGCATCAGCATCGATACGGCACGGTGGCGCAAGGCGGCGTCGTCGAACAGCACCGCGAGATGGCTGTCGAGGTAGCGTCTATTGTGGAGCCCTGTGAGCCCGTCGGTGACGGCCATCTCCATCGAGGCCTGGACGGCGCCGCGCAGGGTGTCCGAGAAACGGCTGCGCCGCACTTGGGTGCGCACGCGGGCCACGAGTTCGTTCCGGTCCACCGGGCGCATGAGATAGTCGTGCACGCCGAATTCGAGGCCGCGGATCACCCGTGCTTTGTCGTTCTCCTCCGCGATCATCATCACCGGCATGGTGCGGGTACGGTCGAGGGACAGGACCTGGCTGCAGAGGCGCAGGCCGTCGAACCCCTGGAGGTCGAGGCTGACGAGAGTCAGTTCGAAATCCCCCTCGGTGGCGAGGACCATCGCGTCGTGCGGGTCCGCCACGACCGTGACCCGATGGTGCTGGTTCAAGGCCGCCGAAAGCCTTTCCGCCGAGTTCTTCCGGTCCTCGACCAGCAGGATCGACGCGTTCTGGCCGTCCCCGGCGGCGGCGAGGGCCAAGGGATCGCCGATGCCGAACTCCCGCGAGGCCAGCGCCCTGTCGCGAAGCTCATCGGTGACCGCCTTCAGCCGGACGAGGTTCCGCACCCGCGCGAACAGGGCGGTGTCGTCGATCGGTTTCGTCAGGAAGTCGTCGGCCCCCGCGTCGAGGCCGCGCAGCCGGTCCGACGGCTGATCGAGGGCCGTCACCATCACGACGGGGAGATGGGCGGTGGTCGGGTTGCGCTTGAGGCGCCGGCACACCTCGAAACCGTCCATGCCGGGCATCATCACGTCGAGCAGAACGAGGTCGCACAGGCCCTTCTCGCAGATCGAGATGGCATCCGGCCCGTTCATGGCCGCCAGAACGTCGAAATACTCGAGGGACAGCTTCGTCTCGAGCAGCTTCACGTTCGGAAAGAGATCATCGACGATCAAGATGCGGGCCGACATCGTTCCTCGCGGATTCTAACGGGTTCGACGGGGCGACCCTGTGGACGGTGGCCCTCATCAACGGGCTCCGTCGCCGAGGTAGAGGCGGACGGTGGCGAGAAACTTCGCCACGGAGATCGGTTTCGAGAGATAGGCCTCGCAGCCGCCTTCACGGATGCGCTCCTCGTCGCCCTTCATGGCGAAGGCCGTGATGGCGATGACGGGGATATGCTTGAGGTCGTCGTCTTCCTTCAGCCATTTGGTGACTTCGAGGCCGGAGACCTCGGGAAGCTGGATGTCCATCAGGATCAAGTCGGGCCTGTGGGCGCGGGCGAGTTCGATCGCCTCGATCCCGTTGGCCGTCTTGAGCGTCGCATAGCCGTGCCCCTCCAACAAATCGTTGAAGAGCTTCATGTTGAGTTCGTTGTCCTCGACGATGAGCACGGTCTTCGGCATGGCTCATTGTTCCCGGCAGGCTGGCGGCGCATTCTGGAAGGACCGACGTCCCGCTCGATGAGAACCTAAGGGATACATGTTGACGAAACGCAAATCCGACCGTCCCGAAGAATCCGCCGAGCACCTCGCCATCTCGGTGCTCGGATGGCTCGCGGAGGACGGCGACAGGCTGCTGCCCTTCATGGCCTCCTCCGGTCTGACACCCGACACGTTACGGGAAAGCGCCACCGATCCGGCCTTCCTCTCTGCGGTCCTCGACCATCTCATGGGCGACGAGGCGGTTCTGATCGCCTGCGCCACGGCCCTCGACGTGAAGCCCGAACAAATCGCCGCGGCGTGGCGCCGTCTCGGGCCGGCCGATCCGGATGCCGAGTTCGGGTGAGGACGAAGCTCGGCAACGTAAGGGTGTCCTCCGGGCCCTGCGAGCCGCCCCCGGCGACCGCCCTTCACGGGCTTTGAAAGGCGCCGGGTCTCACGGCTTGCACTCGGCCTCAGTTTTTGCGTCGGCCTTGTGGAGGTCGAGACGGCTGAGGTCGCCGGCGATGGTGAAGTCGCCGTAATTGAGGCTGAGCCCGCCGCTGACGCCGTTCTCGTAGAGGAGGAAGGTGAGGGTGTAGACCGGGGTGCGCTCACCCTGTCCGGGGGTGAAGTAGCTCAGGGTCACCGGCCAGCGCCGCATCGCCGCCATTTCCCCGTCCCGCAAGGGCTTGTCCCTGTCGGCACCGCCATCCTTAGCAGGCTCTTCGGCGGTGATCGGTTTGCCGATCACCGCGAGCGTGTCGAAGATCTTGCGGCCGTCGTCCGACCCGTCGAACACCCTGGCCGACATCGTCGTCTCGCCGGCCTGTGCCGCCTCGATCATGCGGCGCATGTGGAGAGTCGGGAACAGCACGGAGCCGTTCTCGGTGTACTGGTCGCGCTTGGGCTCCTTCAGCTTCACCTTCAGGGCGTCCGCGCCGCTCTCTGCCGTGCCATCCACCGAGGTCGATGCGCTGCCGTTGAGCACCGTGTTGGTCTTGAAGCGGAAACTGTGCCCGTCGCCGCCCTCGAAGGTGGTGTTGCGCAGATCGGAGAGGCGCTTGCCGGTCTCGCCGCTATCGAGTTCCGTCACCTGCCGGGTCTGCATCGTGTAGCCCTTGCAGGCATCTCCGCTGAAATCGAGGACGATGCGTCCCCGTGCGCTCTCGACCGCCCGTGCCCCCCGGCTTTCGGCCAGAGACAGATCGTAGACCGCGCGGTGGCCGGCCAATCGCATCGGCGCCGCCTCGGCGATGGCCGTAGAGGCGGCGATGGCGCCGAAGGCGATGGCGAGGGTGGAGCTTGGCAACCGCATGAGGTCTCCCGATGGACGCGCCGGTCGAAGCGAGAGGCGTGCCGATGCGCCGTCACAGATAGGGGGGCGATGCCGAAGCGGCAACGGCGGCGGTTTGCGTCGCCTCCTCGATGCCGGGAGCGTCTCGGAACCGCCCGTGCCGGATGAAGCGTAGCGAAGCGGTGATCGCGGCGCGGTTCAGGATCATCAGGTCGTGGGTGGTGTGGAGGGTGAGGTGATCGCTCATGCCGGAGACCCGCGTCCGCGCCACGCTCACGCGCCCGTCATTGGGGCGGGGCAGGATCAGGAAGGATTCGATCAGCCAGACCGAGCGGTCCGCCGCGATGACCCCAAGGGGAAAATCGACTTCGCCGAGGAGCGTGGTGAGGGCCTCCGAGCGGTGGGTGGTGAGTTGTGCGCCCGCCGGTCCGAAGAACAGCCGGTATGGCCTCATCCGATGCAGAAAGTCAGCCACTTCGCTGCCGCCGTTCGGCGGTCCCAGCATCACCACGCGGCCGAGATTGGCCGGGCGATACCGGGTGATGATCCCCCGCGCCACGAGCCCGCCCATGGAATGGGTGACGAAATGAAGGCGGCGGAGGCCGGACGCGAACGCCGTCACCTGGGGTGCCGCACCCTCGACGATCGTCTGGATCGTGGCCTTTCGCCCGGGGTAATCGAGATTGAGAGTGCGGTATCCCTCGGCGCGAAAGGCGCGCTCCATCCTCCCGAGGGAGGCCGAGCGCCGCGCGATGCCGTGAAGCAGTACGATGCCCTCGGCACCGTCCGTCTTCCTCGCGTCCGCGCTCCTGCCTTTGAGGTCGACTGGCGAAGCCGTCATCGGGTTGCTCCCCGCAGCACTGCGCCCGACACTCTCCGGGGCGGCGGTCGAGGTAGTGCCGGCGGTCGCCATGACGCAAGCGAGGAAACGCACGATGCCGGCCACACTCGCGTGAGCGACCGTACCGACGACCGTCGGCCGCTGGCCCGCCATCTCGCCCTCTTCGTTGCGCTCTATGCTGGATACGGAGCGCTCTCGCCATTCCTGCCGCTATTCCTCGAGCGGCGTGGGCTGCCGGCGCACGAGATCGCCTGGCTCATCGCCCTCGCGATCCTGGTGCGGATGGTGGCGGGACCGCTCGCCGGGTGGATCGCCGACCGGTGGGGCATCGTCCGCCCGGTCCTGGCCGGTGCGGCCGCGCTCGCGGGACTTGCCGCTTTCGGGCACCTCGCGGTGACGGGATTCGCGAACCTGCTCGCCGTCGGCCTTGCCTATGCCGTCCTCACCGCCCCCCTGGCGCCGTTCAGCGACGCCCTCGCCCTGGCCGCCTCGCAAAACGGTCGGCGCTTCGTCTACGGCTGGGTGAGGGGCGTTGGCTCGGCCGCCTTCATCCTCGCGACGAGCGTGGTCGGCTGGCTGGTGCCTGGGCTCGGGATCGAGGCCGCGATCCTGATCGGGGGCGGTCTCTTTGTCGCCGCCGGTCTCGCTGCGAATGGACTTGGGACGGGCAGACCGCCGGAGGTGGCGGCCAGACCAAGGCCGCGGCTGGGCGTCTCGGAGGTGTTGGCGAACCGGCGCTTCCGTCGCGTCGTGCTGGCGGCCTCCCTGGTCATGGGCGCGCATGCCATGCACGATGCCTTCGCGATGATCCTGTGGAGCCGGAATTCCATCCCGGCCGGGATCGCTGGCCTGCTCTGGTCGGAGGCGGTGGCGGCGGAGATCCTCGTCTTCCTCCTTGCCGGGCCGTGGATCCTGAGGCGGCTGGATCCGGGCCGGGCGATCGGGCTGGCAGCCGTCGCCGGGGCATTGCGATGGGGGATCAGTGCCGAGACCGTGGCACTTCCGGCGCTCGTTGCGATCCAGTGCTTGCACGGGCTCACCTTCGCGCTCCTGCATCTCGCCTGCCTGAAGGAGATCGAACGCTGCGTGCCGCCGGATCTCACCGCCACCGCGCTGACGCTCTACGGTCCCCTCGGCCTCGGCCTGTCATCAGCTTTGTTCACGCTTGCGTCCGGTCCGCTCTTCGCCGCTTACGGAGCGTCGGGCTTCTGGGGCATGAGCGGGGTCAGTCTCGCGGCCCTTCCGGTGGCGATCGGTCTGGGGCGCGGCGAGCGTTCGCGATCCGGCGAGAGAGTACGTACATAGAACATGGTTCCCGTGCAGAAGAGCCCATGCCCAGCGTCGCCGATATCCTGATCCCGCTCGCGCTCGACAACGCCTACAGCTACGCCGTGCCCGCCGGGCTGGTCCTGTCGCCGGGCGATGTCGTGCAGGTTCCGCTCGGGCCGCGTGAGACGGTGGGGGTGGTCTGGCAGGTGGCGGAGAGCCCCGGCGGCTCGAACCTGCGGCAGGTGACGGGCCGGGTCGAGGCGCCCCCTCTTTCCGATCCGTTGCGCGAACTCGTCGACTGGCTCGCTCGCTACACCCTGGCCCCGAAGGGCTCGGCACTGGCCATGGCCCTGCGCCTGCCCGACGAGGCGGCGCGCGGCGAGACCTCGCGGATCGGCGTGCGCGCTTCGGGCAAGACGCCCGCCCGGCCGACGCCGGCGCGGATGAAGGTCCTGGCGGTCACCGCCGATGGGACGATGCGCGGCAAGAGCGCGCTCGCCAAGGAGGCGGGCGTCTCGCTCAGCGTGGTCGATGGCCTCATCGATGACGGTGCCCTGGAGGCCGTGGCCCTGGCGCCGGAGCCGGTGGCGCTCCCGCCTGACCCGGACCACGAGCGCGTCCCCCTGTCGGAGGCGCAAGACCAGGCAGCCCGTAAACTCATCGGCCTCGCCTTTCCCGCGTCGGAGGATGCGAAGGCGCCCACAATCCTCCTCGAAGGCGTCACCGGCTCCGGGAAGACCGAGGTCTATTTCGAAGCCGTGGCCGAAGCCGTCCGGCACGGGCATCAGGCACTCATCCTGATGCCGGAGATCGCGCTCACGGCGCAGTTCCTCGACCGGTTCGCCGAGCGCTTCGGTGTCCGCCCGGCGACCTGGCATTCCGGCATCGGCTCGAAACGCCGCGAGCGCCTGCGCGCCGGTGTGGCGGCGGGCGAGGTCGCGGTCGTGGTCGGTGCCCGCTCGGCCCTGTTCCTGCCGTTCAGCGATCTCGGCCTCGTCGTGGTCGATGAGGAGCACGAGGCTGCCTACAAGCAGGAGGACGGGGTCCATTACCACGCCCGCGACATGGCGGTGGTGCGCGGCCGTCTCGAGAACTGCCCGGTGGTCCTCGCCTCGGCGACCCCCTCCATCGAGACCAAGGTCAATGCCGAGAAGGGGCGCTACGCCCATATCGTCCTGCCCGAGCGGTTCGGCGGGCGGCGGCTGCCGGACATCCATGCCATCGACATGCGCCTCGACAAGCCGGAGAAGGGCCGCTTCCTCGCCCCGCCCCTGGTCAACGCCGTGCGCGCCACCATCGAGGCCGGCGATCAGGCGCTGCTGTTCCTCAACCGCCGTGGCTATGCACCGCTCACCCTGTGCCGGGCCTGCGGCCACCGCTACCAGTGCCGCAACTGCTCGACTTGGCTGGTGGAGCATCGCTTCCGCCGGGCGCTGGTCTGCCACCAATGCGGCTATGCCGAGCGCCGGCCCGACGCCTGCACCGAATGCGGCACGTTCGACAACCTGACCCCCTGCGGTCCGGGGGTGGAGCGCATCGCCGAGGAGGTGGCCGAGCTGTTTCCCGACAAGCGCGTGATCGTCCTCTCCTCCGACTTTCCCGGCGGGGCCGAGCGCCTGCGCGCAGAGTTGCAGAGCGTGGCGGATGGGGAATGCGACATCGTCATCGGCACCCAGCTCGTCGCCAAGGGCCACAACTTCCCGCATCTGACCCTGGTCGGCGTGCTCGACGCCGATATCGGCCTGACCTCCGGCGATCCGCGTGCGGCCGAGCGGACCTTCCAGCTGCTCCAGCAGGTGACGGGCCGTGCCGGGCGTGGCGACAAGCCGGGCCGCGCCCTGGTCCAGACCTACCAGCCGGATCATCCGGTGATCGCGGCTCTGCTTTCGGGCGACGCTACCCGATTTTACGAGGAGGAGATCGCCTCGCGCGAGGCCGCCGGCCTGCCGCCGTTCGGGCGGCTCGCCGCCCTCATCGTGTCGGCAAACGAGCGCGAGGTGGCGGAAGCGCATGGACAGGCCCTGGCGCGGGCCGCCGAACCGCCGGAGGGCATCATGGTGCTTGGGCCGGCCGAGGCCCCTCTCGCTCTGATCCGAGGACGCTACCGGTTCCGGCTGCTGGTGAAGACTGAGCGGGCCGTCGATCTCCAGGCCTATCTGCGCGACTGGCTCGGGCGCGGGCCAAAGGTTCGCGGCAACGTGAAGGTCGCCATCGACGTGGACCCCCAGAGTTTCCTATAAGTCTGGTCCGACGTTCGCATGGTGCGTTCGACCCGACCAGGAGTGCTGCACGTGCTGACCTACACCAAGACACCGGACTCGAACGTGGCCGAAATCGTCGTCGACGGCCAGATCACCGATGAGGACATGAACACCGTCATCACCGCCATGCAGGCCGATCTCGACAAGGGCGGTAAGCTCAAGCTGCTGGAAGACGTGCGCGAGTTCAAGGGCATGGAGCCGGCGGCCTTCTTCAAGGATGTCCGCTTCGGCCTCGCCATGATGAAGGGCGTCAGTCACGTCGCCCTGGTCACGGACGCATCCTGGCTGCGCATGGTCGCCGACACGTTCGGCAAGGTCTCACCTGCCAAGATCAAGACCTTCGACCGCGCCCATATCGACGAGGCGCGGAGCTGGCTCGCCGCCGCTTAAAGAAATCTATTCGGCTTGGGCGGTGCGCGTGGTCTGACGCCGCGCCGTCCAGCGCCCCGAGCAGAGGGGCGAAACCTTCCAGGTGCCGCTGCCCGAACGGGCCTCGAGCCGGCCGGAGGCCGCGCCGCTTGCGCTGCCATTCGAGACATTGAGCCCCACCGTTCCATCGGTGCCCACGCGACCTGTCATCGTAGCCCGGTCCGCCGAGGAGATGAGTCGGACCTGCCCGTCCTGGACGGAGACCGAGTAGCTGTAACGGCTGTCGCAGATACCGCTTTCGGTCACGAGCTCGACGGACCATGCGCCATTGAAATTGCCGCCCTCGCGGCTGACGGCCGGTTGAAGATGAGCGGATGAGAGTCCGGCTCCGAGCGCCAGCACAGCCACGAGTTTCGACATGTTTCCCCCTGAGTTGAGACAATTCGCAGATTCCCATGGGCAGCCTTTCGGCGCTCTTGATAGGAACCATGCGTTTTGTGAGTTGATGGATTGTATAGATCTTTGATGCTCAGGGCAAATTTATGGCATCGGCCAAGGTAAGCTTCGCCGTTATGGTAGGCAGATGGTGGCGAATGCTAAGGCGAAATGGCGAATGGGGGCGTACAAATCAGGCGCGGTATGAATTGGCGTGCAAGCTATAGCCGAGCCGGTATCGCTTCGATATTGGCAATGCTTCGGTGTCGAGCGATGGCACCTCCGATCAACGCTCGTTTCAACGATCGAAATAGGCCTGCAACGCGTCGCGGTCCTGCGTGATCGGCAGCGTGAGGAGGGCCAGCACGCGGGCCTTGTCCGGCGACAGGTCGTCGGCGAAAACGGCGCCCTCCGCCTTCAGGGTGCTCCCGCCGCCGGGGAAGCCGTAGACGGGCAGGGCGCGGCCGTTCTCCAGTTTTGTGGCGATGACGATGGCGACACCCTGGGCGATGGCGCTCCTGATCGCGGCGAGGAGCGCGGCATTGACGTTGCCCATGCCGAGGGCGGCCACCACGATCCCTTCCGCGCCGCTCTCCACGGCATGGTGGACCTGACTGCCATCGGCACCGGCATACATCGCCACGATGGCGATTCTGGCGAGCCGATCGGGCAGCGGCAGGGTCTGCCGTCGCATGGGCGACCGGCGGATCACCACGCGATCCTCGTCGATGGTGCCGAGGTAGCCGGTCTCGCCCGAATGGAAGGTCTCCACGTTGTGGGTGTGGGTCTTCCTCACCTCACGCGCCGCGTTGATCGCGTGGTTGAGCGTCACCGTCACGCCAAGGGATGCGGCGGCGGGCGTGAGGATCTGGCGTACCGCATTGAGGAGGTTGCGGGCGCCGTCACTGTCGCGGTCAGAGGCGTTGCGCTGCGCACCGATGACCACGACCGGCTTGTCGCTGCGCAGCGTCAGATCGAGGAAATAGGCGGTGGTGTCGAGGGTGTCGGTCCCGTGCAGCACCACGACTCCGGCGATGTCGGGATCGGCGAGCAATCCCTCGACGGTCCGTGTCAGCGAGGGCCACAGGTCCGGACCCATCTCCGCGCTCGGAATGTTGGAGAACTCCGTCACGGTGATCCGCGCGAGCTTTTCCAGGCCCGGCGCGGCGGCGACGAGGTCGGCTCCGGACAAAGCCGGCACCGGTGCATGGGTCACCGGGTCGGTCTTCATCGCGATGGTGCCGCCTGTGGCGACGATGGCGACGGTGGGGAGAACGAGATCCGTCACCGTTCGCCTCAATCGTTCAGGGGCCGCGCCTCTTCGGGCAGCATGATCGGGATACCGTCACGGATCGGGTAGGCGAGCTTGGCCGAACGGCTCACCAGTTCTTGGCGGACGGAATCGTATTCCAGCGTCTGCTTGGTCAGTGGGCAGACCAGGAGTTCGAGGAGCTTTGGGTCGACGCGCGTGGCTTCCACGCCGGTCGGGATTTCGTCGGTCATCGTCATTGTCCTCGGGTCGCGGCTTCACTGCAGGGTCGGCTCGGACCCCGATCCGCGCACCAACTCCATCTCGGTCACCGCAATCAAGACCTCAGCGCGGGTCTTGAGGTCGGTCGCCTCCAGCATCGCCTGTTTTTCGCGCGAGCCGAACGGGCTCATCATGCAGAGCGCGTTGACGAGGGCCTCGTTGGGCGCCTCGTCTATGCCCGCCCAGTCGACCTTGAGGTCGTTCACCTCGACGAAGTCCTTCAGTGCCTTGAGGACGCCTTCGCGGTCTACTGCGTCTTCGCCCGCTCGCGGTTCGAAGTCGCTGAGGAAATCGTCGTAGGAGACCTGGCAGCGACGGTAACGGGTGGTGGTCGCGAGTTCGCCTTCGACGCGGAACCGTGCAATGCCAGTAAGCGAGATGAGGTAGCGCCCGTCGCCGGTCTCGGCGAATTGGGTGATCCGGCCGAGGCAACCGACGCGAAAGAGCTTGGGCGTCATTGGCGACGATCCGCTTTCCACGTCGGGCTGGATCATGCCGATGACGCGATCGGTCCTCAGGGCATCGTCCACCATGGCGAGGTAGCGCGGCTCGAAGATGTTCAGCGGCATCTGTCCACGGGGCAGGAGCAGCGCGCCGGGCAGGGGGAAGACCGGGATGACGCCGGGGCAGTCGCCCGGTCCCTTGTAGCCCGCATGGGTGCTCATCGCGTCTCTCCGCCCCGGCGTTGATGCGTCATGCGAAGACCAGCGTCGACAGTCGCCGCCGGCCCCGGATCGAAGCCTTGTCCATGAGGCCCCAGGCCTCGAAGAACGTCAGGAGCTGCTTGCGGGCCGCCCCGTCGTTCCAGGTCTTGTCCTGCCGCTCGATCTCGATCAGCTCGTCCACCGCCTCGTCGCGCTTCCCGAGACCGTTGAGGCCGAGAGCGAAATCGAACCGGGCCTGGAAATCGGCGGGATCGGCGGCGATGCGCTTCTGGAACACGCCGAGATCACCGAGGGAGGCCGCCTGTTCGGCGAGCTCCACCGCCGCGCGGATGCTCGCCAGAGCCGGGTCACCGGCCTTCTCTGGCGGCGCCATGTCGAGAATCTGGCGCGCGTTGGCGACCTCGCCGGAATCGAGTTGGATCTTCGCGAGGGCAGCCAGGGCCACGAGGTTCTCCGGCTCCTGCCCGAGGACGGCGGCATAGAGTTCGGACGCCCCTGCCATGTCGCCTTCGCCGAGGGCCGCTTCGGCCTCGGCCATCATCGCCTCCACCGGCGTCGGGCCGGCGGGACCTGTGAGCCTGGCGATGAATTCCTTGATCTCGCTTTCCGGCAGCGCCCCGACGAACCCGTCCACGGGACGTCCCTTGTCGATGGCGATGACGGCCGGGATCGATTGCAGCCCGAGCTGCTGGCTGATCTGCGACCAGATCGCCGGATTCTCGTCGATATTCACCTTGGCGAGGATGACGGCGCCCTTGGCGGCGGTCACGGCCTTCTCCAGCAAGGGAGTCAGCTGCTTGCAGGGGCCGCACCATGTCGCCCAGAAATCCACCAGAACCGGCTGCTGCAGGGAGGCAGTGATGACCTCGTCGCGAAACGTCGCGGTGGTGACGTCCTTGATGAGGTTCGCGGGACCGCCGGCGGGGCTCGCCCCGGCGGTGGAAACGTCGTTCAGCATGCCATCCTCAACTCTCGCACTCGGATCGACGGAACGGATGCCGCCGGTGGCCGATCAGATTCGTCCAAGCCCTAGATGGGCGCCCCGGATCAACTGGACCAGAGCGGTACTCGGGCTATTCACACCATCCCGGCCTCTAAGCGCTTCGGCCGTCTCGCAGCACCACCGCCTCAGGGTTTCGGCGCGCCGGGGGGCGTTTTCGCGTCCGTGACGAAACGGGCCTCATAGCGTCCCTTGGCCGAGGTCGCCTCGCAGGTGATCGCGGTCTTGCCTTCCTGCGGGTTGCTGAAGCTGCACGACCCGACAGCCGCTAGCGGTCCGCGAACCACGCCCTCGTCGGTCTTCTCGCCGGGAACGACGAGATTGATCGGCTGCAGAGCGTCCGTTTCCTCCGTCCGCTCCTGTTGTGCCCCACTGCCGCTGAAGCTCAGGGAGCGGCCGTCCCAGGCGGAGAAGTCGAAACTCGTCCGGTTGCGGGACACGGTGTTCATCATCGTGTCCTTGCAGTTCTGGGTCACGTCCAATCCCGCCACGATCAGCTTCTCGCATGTGCCCTCGAGCTTGATCGCAGTCTGGGCGCCCGCAGGACTTGCCAAGGCGACAAGGACGGCGAGGGCGGGAAGGATGAGGGCGGATGGTGTCTTCATGGCGCTGATGTATGTCCGTCGTCGGATCTGTCGAGGGCAATGTCGCGAAGGTCGCGGCCTCATGTTCCGAAGCGTAACGCCCTGTCGTTGGGAGCGTCGAGATCGAGCTCTGGACCTTTCGGCACGATCCCCGTCGGATTCAGGCTCGGATGACTCCCGTAATAGTGCTGCTTGATGTGGATGAGGTTCACCGTGCCGGCGATGCCGGGCAGGGTGTAGAGGTCGCGCAGGTAGTGCGAGAGGTTCGGATAGTCGGCGATCCGGCGCAGGTTGCACTTGAAGTGCCCGACATAGACCGGATCGAACCGCACCAGAGTGGTGAATAGGCGGATGTCGGCCTCGGTCAGCGTCGCGCCGCACAGGTAGCGGGCCTTGCCCAGCCGCTCGTCGAGGGAATCGAGTTCGGCGAACAGGGCGTCGAAGGCTTCCTCGTAGGCGTCCTGGGTCGTCGCGAAGCCGGCCTTGTACACCCCGTTGTTGACGGCATCGTACACGCGGGCGTTCACCGCATCGATCTCGTCGCGCAGGGCTTCCGGATAGAGGTCGGGTCCGGTGCCGCCGAACGCGTCGTTCAACATGCGGATGATCTCGGACGATTCGTTCGAGACGATAGTGCGGCGCTGCTGGTCCCAGAGGACGGGGACGGTGACGCGACCGGTGAAGTCCGGCACTGCCTTCAGATAGACCTCGTAGAGTCGGTTCGCGCCGTTCACCGTGTCGGGTGTGGCTCCCGGTGAATCGCTAAAGACCCAGCCTTCCGATCCCATATGCGGATCGACCACCGAGACCGTGATCGCCTCCTCCAGCCCCTTCAGCGCGCGCACGATGAGGGCGCGGTGCGCCCAGGGGCAGGAAAGCGAGACGTAGAGGTGATAGCGGTCGGCCTCCCCGCGAAATCCGCCCTCGCCCGACGGGCCGGGCTCACCGTCGGCCGTGACCCAGTTGCGGAACTTGGCATCCGTTCGCTTGAACCGGCCGCCGGTATCCTTCGTGTCGTACCAGGTATCCTGCCAGGTGCCGTCGACCAGCAATCCCATCCGTCGTCTCCCACCAGACCCGCCGATAGCGAGATGAGCCATGTGTGGCTTGTCGGAAAGAGCAAAATAGCGGGAACAGGTCTGCATCCGCACGGTTTGCCGGCGATGAGTACCTTGCCCGACGCGCCCACGGCCGATCCGCTGATCCTTACCCTAGAGATGGACCCGGAGACTTTCTGGCATTTCGACGGGTTGAGACGGCGGCATTTCCCGCAGAAGCTCAACGTCATCCCGGCCCATGCCACCCTGTTCCACCACCTGCCGGGCCTGGATGAGGAGGGGATCGCCGTGACCCTTTCCGAACTCACGGCGGAGCGTGAACCGGCGGAGGTCGCCGTCACCGAACTTCGCTTCATGGGCCGCGGCGTCGCCTTCGCCCTCGTCTCCGACGCCCTGTCCCGGCTTCGGGACGAGATCGCCCGGCGTTACGCGGATGTGCTGACCGCACAGGACCGGCAGGGATGGCGGCCCCACGTCACCGTCCAGAACAAGGTCGCGCCGGACGTCGCCCGCACCCTGCATCATACGCTGGAGCGCGATTTCGAACCGTTCAGCTTCACCTCGCCGGGGCTGATCCTCTGGCGCTACCTTGGCGGGCCGTGGCAACAGCGGGGACGCTTCGCCTTCGGGCGGCATCGATGATCGAGGGACGACGAACCGATGACGAAGACAGCAGCATGAAGGCGCCGCTCCCGACCTATCTCCAGCATCCGCTGTTCAGCCACGCCACGGCCCTGTGGCTGCGCCTGCGCCTCAACGAGGTCGGCCCCCTCGTGGCGCTGCTGGGCGTGAGCTTCCTCGGCTACGCCTTCTTCTTCCTCGCCGATGAGGTCGGGGAGGGCTCCACCGAAGCGCTCGACCGCAAGATCCTGCTTGCCCTGCGCAACCCCGCCGACCTGTCGGACCCGATCGGGCCCCGCTGGCTCGAGGAGACGATGCGCGACATCACGGGACTCGGCAGCGTCTTCACCATCACCTTCGTGACCCTGAGCGCGGTCGCCTATCTGGCGCTCACCCGGCGGCACCGCATCGCCGCCTTCGTGCTGGGCGCCATCGGCGGGGGATTGCTCGTCTCGACGGTGCTGAAGATGTTCTACCATCGGCCGCGGCCGGATCTCGTCCCCCACGGCATGGACGTGTTCACCGCGAGCTTCCCCAGCGGCCACGCGATGATGTCGGCCATCGCCTACCTCACCCTGGCGACATTGCTGGCCCGCGTGGACCAGAACCGTGCGGTGAAGGTCCTGATCCTCCTTCTCGGTGTCGGGATGACGCTCATCGTTGGGGTGAGCCGGATCTATCTCGGTGTGCACTGGCCGAGCGACGTGCTCGCCGGCTGGTGTATCGGCGCGGCCTGGGCCTCCCTGTGCTGGTTCATGGCGCTGATCCTTCAGCGAAGAGGCGAGGTCGAGTCCCCCGATCCTCCGCCGGGCTGACCTTGCCCGAAGGTTTTGTTGGCAGAGTGAGTCCGGCAGGCGGCGCGAGGGGAACGCTCTTCACGCGATCCCATCGTGAACTGCCCCTTGCCGCATTGCGGCCCATCGCTGCCCTGACCTATGGTCCCGCCGATGAAGCTCACCGTGCCCGAACCCGACCTGCCGTATCGGCCCTGCGTCGGCATCATGCTGATCGCTCCCCGGGGGAGCGTCTTCATCGGCCGTCGCCGTCAGGAGGCGGGGCCGGAGCATGTGCAAGGAGACCGCGCCTGGCAGATGCCGCAGGGTGGGATCGATGAAGGCGAAGATCCTCTCGCGGCGGCCCTGCGGGAACTGCACGAGGAAACCAACGTCTCGGCCGGTTCGGTCGTACTCCTCGGGGAGACACCCGGCTGGCTCGCCTACGATCTGCCGCCCGCCGTACTTAAACAGGCCTGGAAGGGCCGGTATCGCGGACAGACGCAGAAGTGGTTCGCTTTCGGTCTCGTCGGGGACGAGACCGAGATCGACGTGCTTTCACCCGGCGGCGGCTTGCACAAATCCGAGTTCGATGCCTGGCGTTGGGAAGAGATGGACGGGTTGGCCGACCTCATCGTGCCGTTCAAGCGGCCCGTCTACGAGGCCGTGGTCGCCCAGTTCGCAGTCCTTGCCGGGTGGAGCGAGCAGGCGCAGAGGGCTGCCCCATCGCGATGATGCGATTGTGGTGGATCCCCATTTCCCTGATTCTGTCGTGGTTCGTCTACACGCTGACGCCGTTCTGGATGCTCTATGATCTGGCCTCGGCAGTGCAGGCACGGGACGTCGGGTATGTCGAACGGCACGTCAACTTCCGCATCCTGCGCCAATCCATGATCCGTCAGATCTCGGCCGCCGCCTCTCAGCCGAGGGGCGAGGCCGGTGCCGAGGTCGCGCTCTCGCGTGATCGACAGAGGCTGATCGAAGCCGCGGCGGCCCTGGCCGAACCTCTGACGGAATCCCTTGTGACGGCACAGTCGGTCATCGATCTCCTCGATGACGGCATTCCTCAATCCCTCGATATCGGCCTCCGCGGCGGCGATGCCGAGCATAGGAGCGACGTTCCCGCCGGATTGAGGATCGACACGATTTCTCGGCTGATCCCGTACTACCTCTCCTCGGAGATGCGGGGATTCCGCACCCTCGTCATCGCCGTGCCTCCCGAAGCGTCGCGGTCGCAGCGGTTCCGCCTGCGCCTGCGCCTGCGGGGGTGGTCGTGGCGGCTGGTTGAGATCGAACTACCGAGCGACCTGCGTAACCGCATCGCCAGCAAGGTGGCCCGCGTCCGCAATCATCCGGACCAGGATGCCGTACCGCCGCCCCCCCCGCCCTGAGCAGATTTATACCCGACGACCTGCGACACTCCGAAGACTTGAGCGGGGGATGACATCGGGCTCGCGATGCGCGGGAGCCCCTCCAAACCGTGGGGACCGCGCGCTGAGGGTCGCGCGGTCCGACCCTCAATGCACCGTGTCGGGGAGCCGCCGGTTGGTGAAGCGGGCATTGCCGAGGCCGGTGCCGATGGTGAGGACGCCCCATCGCGCGACGCCCGTCATGTCCGACATGGCCGAGAGGCCCTGCACCACGGCATCGTTGTGCATCAGCACCATGGTGTCGTGATCCCCGATGGTGGGAATGGCTTCCACCAGCCGTTCGGCAAGGTTGAAACGACTGCTCTCCCAATCGCCGGGCAGGTTCTGGCCACCGCGTTCGATGGTCCCGTCGGCGGCGATGACTCCGGGGCACCCGACCCCAATGAAGGGCGCGAGTTTCAGGCGCGAGCGCTCCGCCCGCGAGATCAGGTCGTTCAGCATCGCGATCAGGCGGTCGACCGCCTCGTCGCGGCTCGGGGCCGGATCCTCGTCGCGGTGGCGCCAGAGCTCCGAACGCCAGATTTCTGCGCGCGACAGGTCGGCGGCTTTCTTCAGGTTGGTCGTAACGACTCCCGCCCGGATGTTGCTGCCCCCGATATCGACGGCGAGCAGGCTGTCGTAGCCGGAAAAGATCCAGGACGGCGCGAGGTGGACGGCCCCGATCAGCCCGGCCTCGTCCGGGTGGTGACGAATCGGCTCGAGGTTCAGGTTGAGACCGCCGGCACGGAGGATCACGCTGGCTCGGTCGATGGCGAGCCGTCCGGCGAGGCTGTCGCTGAAACCGCCCCCGACGACGATGCTCTGGGTATCGCGCCACCCTTTCTGACGCAGGAAGCGCCGTACGACGGTGGCGAGCTCCTGCGCGAATTCCTCGATTGCGCCGAAGACCACGCCGGCGGCGAGCGGGGTACCGTCGATCAACAGATCGTCGAGGCGCCGCTTGCTGAAATCGTGGCTCGGCTTCGTGCCGAGCGGGTCGGGACCGAGCTTGCGCAGCTTTTCGCGCCAATCCTCCACGAGATCGCGGAAGGCCTTCTTCGATACGCGATCACCGATGAAGCCCTCGCCGTTCTTCAACTCGATGTTGTAATCGTCGAGGGTGACCGAGGGCAGGTCGTTCGACGCGTGGGAGAGGCTCGATCCGCGCGTTGCCGTATCCGTGCCCATGCTCGATCGATCCTTTCAGAGTGAGGGAAATGCCGACCGTCGAGATCCGGCCGCACTGGCCCGCCGCGTGGAGTTCGGCATGGCCAGCGATGCAAGCGTTCTCGCCCCGCGAGTGTTCCGTCCGAGACGCGTTCCAGCTTTTGCGAGCGTGGTCACTTCGCCTTGGCGGGGGCGGCCTCGGCGGGGGGAGCCTTCGGCTGGCGGGCTTCCATGAGATCCTCCGCCTTCTCTTCGTCGGTATCGCCGCTCTGCTCGATCGCCTTCTCGGGGTTGGTGGCCAGCGCCTTGATGATCGCGACGAGGCGATCGCATTCGCCCTCGTACTTGTACGTTTCCAGGATGATCGCTGCGTCACGCAGGGTGCGCAGGTCGCGCACCGCCTGCTTGTTGGCGGTTTCGCGAAGCTCGGATTTGCCGGCGATGGCTTCCTCGAGCTTCGCCCCCTTCACGTCGCACGCGGCCTTGGCGTTTCCTGTCGTGTAGGCGCTGAGCGTCGTGGCGCAGAGGACGAGAGCGGTGGCGAGCAGGGTGCGCATGGGGGATGGGGCTCCGGAAGGAATGGGGCGCGGTTGCGCTCAGGCGTAGTGGGGGAAACGGCGCAGGAGGCCGTTGGCGAGGGCGATGAGCTGGCTCGGGCGATAGGGCTTCGGCACGAAGATTGATTCCGCCACCGCATCCGCCTGCGAGAGACTTCCGCGTCCTCCCGACGTGTAGATGACCGGGAGGTTCGGACGCAGGCGCCGCGCCCGTCGGGCAAGGGAGAGGCCATTGGTGTTGCGGGCCAAATCGATATCGGTGAAGAGCAGGTCGACGCGTTCCCGCGCCAGGATGTCTTCGGCCTCCTCGGCGTCGGCGGCGCTGAGGACGCGGTAGCCTTCGTCCATGAGGGCTTCGACGGCCAGTTCGCACACCATGGCTTCATCCTCCACCACCAGAACGGTTTCGGATCCGCGGACGGAGCCGAAGTTCGGCAACGCGAAGGCAGCGTAAGCGACAGGGATCATGACGCAACTCCAACTCACCCGGGGCGGGACGAGAAGCCCGACGCCGGATCGTCACACCAACGGGAGTGGCGGCCGCGATGTTCGGTCCCGTTCACTCGAATTGCGCGGACTTGGTAAGCAATGCCTTAACCCTACCGAACCGGCCTCGGTCGTCCAGGGACGGAACGGGGCGGCGGGAGCGCGCGCGCTGCCATGAGCCGGAGCCTGTCATGAGCCGGACCTGGCATCTCGGCTTCGGCCTCGTTCTCACGGCGCTGGCCGGCTACGTGGACGCCCTCGGGTTCATCCGGCTGGGCGGCCTCTACACCTCGTTCATGAGCGGCAACACGACCCAGTTCGCCGTGGCGATAGGGCATGACACGCCCCTCCTGGCGATCCTGCCGGCCCTTCTCATCTTCGCCTTCTTCCTGGGAAGCCTGTGTGGGGGCGGGCTCTCGTCCCTGACCCCGGCCCGGTGGAGCACTCCGGTGCTTCTCGGCTTCGAGACGGTCCTGGTATCCGGCGCCTATCTCACCGCGGTGGAGGACCCGAGCCCAGGCCACGCCTCGCTGCTTCTCGCCCTCGCCATGGGCGCGCAGAACGCCGCTCTCGCCCATGTCCAGGGGTTCCGGGCCGGCACCACCTTCGTCACGGGAGCGCTGTTCAGCACCGGGCAGAAGCTCGCTTCGGCGCTCGCGGGGCGCGGACCCCGTTTCGGCTGGGTCGGCGACGGCCTCGTCTGGCTCTCGCTGCTATGCGGTTCCCTGCTCGGGGCGGTCGCCTATGGCCGCCTGGCGTTGTATGCCCTCGCCATTCCCGCCGGCATCGCCGGTTGTCTCACCCTGGTCGCGACGGTCATGACGGTGCTGAAATCGGCGCCGGATTCCGCATCCGCGTCCTGAGAGGTTCTTAGCCGATGAGCGCCAGCGCTCCCTCACTCGTCGATCACGTCGTTCCGTTGGAGGCTGGCGCCCATGTCTCCGGGGCCGTCTGGCTGAAGGACGTCCTGGCCCTGGCGCTGGGCGACGGCGCCGTGATGCTGGTCGGCCCCCACGAGACGCGGCGCGTGGCGGCTCACCCGGATGCCGGCATCCTGGTGGCCTCGGGTGACGGACGGCGGATCGTGACGGGCGGCGACGACGGACGCATCGTGGCCGTCGCGGCCGATGGCGACATGACCGAGGTGGCCGCCGCCAAGGGCGGGGCCTGGATCGACGCCCTGGCGCTCCATTCCGATGGCGCCATCGCCTATGCGGCCGGCCGCAACGTCGTCGCCCGCGATGCCAAGGGCCGGGAGAAGGTCTTCGCCGCGCCCACCACGGCGCGGGGGCTCGCTTTTGCGCCCAAGGGCTACCGCCTCGCCGTGGCGCATTACAACGGCGCCACCCTCTGGTACCCGAATCTCGAGACCGCCCCCGATTTCGTGGAATGGAAGGGCTCGCATCTCGACGTCACGTGGTCGCCGGACGGCCGCTTCGTCGTGACGACGATGCAGGAGAACTCGCTCCACGGCTGGCGTCTCCAGCCCGACCGGGGCCACATGCGGATGTCGGGCTATCCCGGCAAGGTCCGCTCGGTGAGCTGGTCGGGGGACGGCAACTGGCTCGCCACCAGCGGCGCGGAAGCCGCCATCATCTGGCCGTTCGATTCGAAGGAAGGCCCCACCGGCAAGGCCCCGCGCGAATGCGGCATCCGCCCGGCCCGCGTCACGCGGGTGGCGTTCCACCCCAAGGCCCTGGTCCTCGCCATCGGCTACGAGGACGGCTGTATCCTGCTCGTGCGCTTCGCCGATGCCTCGGAACTGCTGGTCCGGCCTGCCACCAAGGGCGGAGCGGTCTCCGCCCTGGCCTGGGACGGGCGCGGCGGCCGGCTCGCCTTCGGCTGTGCCGGTGGCATGGCCGGCATCCTGACGCTGCCGGGTTGAGGCGGCGATGGCGCTCCTCGGCTTCAGACGCCGGCGCGAACCGGCCGACGATACCGCGCGCCGCCGGGTCGAAGAGTGGGTCCGCGACCTCGTCGAGCCCGGGACCGTGGTGAAGGTCAACGAGATCCTGTGCCCGGACCCCTCCTGTCCCGGCCTGGAGACGATCGTCCTCGTCATGAGGCCGGGGCGGAAGACGCAGGCCGCGAAGGTGGCCAAACCCCTGGCCGAGGTGACGCGGGCGGAGGTGGAAGCCGCCTTGGCGGACCTCCCCTGACCGTTCGGGAACCGCCACGGAGCGGCCCCTTCGTGCGCCATCCGACCGTTCGGGAACCGCCAAGGAGCGGCCCTTTCGTGCGCCTCCCGACCGTTCGGGAACCGCCACGGAACCGCCCTTTCGTGCGCCATCCGACCGTTCGGGATCCGCCACGGAGCGGCCCCTTCGTGCGCCATCCGGCCGTTCGGGAACCGCCACGCGGCTCGGCCTTTTGTCTGACGACGTCATGAGGGATGAATCGTGCTGCGTGTGATCCGGACCCTTGGCCTCGCCCTCGGCATCCTCGGCGGCATCGTCGCCGCCCAGGGGCCCGAATTCGCGCAGCAATACGCGCAGCGGCTCGGGGGCACCCTCGACGAGTTGCGACGCTCCATCGCCGCCCTCGACGCGGACGCCGCCGCGAGCGGGACCAACCGGCAGGGGGCCGTCGAGCGCCTGCGCGGCAACGGCGACGCCCTGGTGGCCCGTCGCGGGGAAGCGGCCCGCGCCGATATCGAGCGCCTGCAGCGTCTCGACGCGCAGAAGCAGGCCCTCACCGAGGCGGGCGGCCCCATGGGCCGTTTCGCCGCGCTGCTGCGCGACCCCGATATGGCGCTGGCCCGCGCCACCTACCAGGATTACGTGCCCGCGGTCCCGGCGAGTGCCGACGGGATCATAGCCGGATTCCTCGGCTTCCTGGCGACCTGGGCGGGTTGGCGGGTGCTGACGGATGTCGGCCGGCGCCTGGTTCCGGGCCGGCGGCAGCCGAAGGCCGCGTGAAGGCAGGCGGCGGAGGACGCACGGGTGTTGCACGACATCTACAGCGCGCACTGCCTCCCTGCACTACGACTCGACCGGTAGCGCACGGGCGGACTCGTGGCGCCGTCGAACGGCTGCAATCGCACCATGGCCCGCGCGCCCACCTCTCGACCGTCCATCGATCCGGCCCTCGACGCGGCGGCCCTGCTCCGGCGCGTGGGGTTCTTCGGCCTGTTCGTCCTGCTTCCCGTGGCGGCGCAGGTGGCCCGGCGCGCCACCGTGATCCTGGCGCCCATCGCCATCGCGCTCATCGTCATCGCCAGCGCCATCGACGGCAAGCAGCGGCCGCTCCGGGTGACGGCGACCCGGATGCTGACGTCCACGGCCTTCC
Organism: Methylobacterium bullatum; assembly: GCF_014845095.1. Lineage (GTDB taxonomy): Bacteria > Pseudomonadota > Alphaproteobacteria > Rhizobiales > Beijerinckiaceae > Methylobacterium > Methylobacterium bullatum. The sequence continues at coordinate 24,069 of NZ_NKUG01000095.1, forward strand.
TGGCGGGGGGGCTGGTCATCCTCTGGTCGGCCCTGTCCCTGGTCTGGACGCCGTTCCTCGGACCGGCGACGGAGCGCCTTCTGAATCTCACGGCCACCATCCTGATGACCCTGGCCGCCTATCTCGCGCTGCCGGACCGCATGCGCTCGGCCAACCTCTACCTGCTGCCGCTGGGCGTCATCGCCGCGTCCATCGTCTCCATCGTGTTCGGGCTGTTCGGCGACACGCTCCTGCGCACCATGCCCGAGGACCAGAGTTCGGTGGATCGCGGGCTGACGGTCCTCGCCTTGCTGGTCTGGCCCTCCGTGGCGTGGCTGCGCTCGCGCGGGCGTGACCTGGAAGCCCTCGGCACCGCTATCCTCGTGGCCCTGGCCCTCTCGATCTCGCCGAACATCACCCAGATCCTGGCGCTCGCCGTCGGCGCGGTGGCTTTCGCCCTCACGACCTATCGCCCCCTCGTCGGCGTGCGCGCGGTTGCCCTCGTCTGCGGCGGCCTGCTGGTGAGCGCGCCGTTCCTGCCGTTCATCGCCCGGCCCATCGGCATCGTCGCTTTGGGGCCGACGGCGCCCAATGTCCTCACCATCAAGGCGTGGCAGAAAGTGGTGACCACCGAGCCGGTCCGCCTCGTGACCGGACACGGGTTCGAGACCGCCTCGCGCGGCCGGTTCGTGAACCTGCTGCCCGGCAACGCCCCCACCACGATGCTGTTCGAACTCTGGTACGAACTCGGGATCGTGGGCGCCTTCGCCGCGGCCTTCGCCCTCCACGCGGCGATCCGCCATAGCGGCCGCTCGGCCACCGCCACCGCCCCCGGCGCGATCGCACCCGGAGCGATGGCGGTCTTCGCCAGCGCCTTCACCATCGCCTGTATCGGCGTCGGCCTCACGGTGATCTGGTGGGTGACGACGCTGACCGTCACGGTGCTCGTCTTCATCGCCGTGGAGCGCGGGCAGTTTCGCACCCGTCGCCCTAAGGCCAGCCTGCTCAGACCTCGCGCCGTGAGCCCGCGTCCCGCCAACGACGATTGACGGGACCGGGCGGGATCATCGGGACCTCACTCGTCCGCCGCCGCCTCGATGGCGGCCATGTCGTCGTCGGACAGGCCCATATGGTGGCCGATCTCGTGGACGAGGACATGGGTGACGAGATGGCCGAGGGTCTCCTCGTGCTCGGCCCAATAATCGAGCAGCGGCCTGCGGTAGAGCCAGACCCGGTTGTGCCACTGCCCGGTCGCCACCTCGCCGCCCTGCGCCAGGCCGACGCCCCGGAACAGGCCGAGCAGGTCGAACTCGCTCTCGCACTGCATCTCGCGGAGCGTGGCGTCGTCGGGAAAATCCTCCACGTGGATCGTCACGCCCTCGCACAGGGCGAGGAACTCCGGCGGCAGGCGGGCGAGGGCATCGCGTGCCAGGATCTCCACGTCGTCGAGGGACGGCGCCTGGAGATCGGCCCAATTCCGGGTGGGAGCGTTCATCCGAGGACCGGGAGGACCCGCTCGCCCAGGAACGCGGCGAGATCGTTGGTGATGTGGTCGATATGCGGCTCCTTCACCGCCTCCTGCTCGAAGGCCTCGCGGAACGGATCGATGGTGCGGGGCACGACCAGCACCGTCGCCATTCCGATCTCGTGGGGCACGACGAGATTGCGGGCGATGTCCTCGAACAGGGCCGACCGGCGCGGATCGACCTCGTGCCGAACGAGGAATCGCTCGTAGGTGGAGCGTTCGGGCTTCGGGACGAAGTCGGCGGCGGCGATGTCGAACACGTCCTCGAAATGGTCGAGGATGCCGAGCTTGGCGGCCACGTTCTCGGCATGGCGCCGGGAGCCGTTGGTGAGGATCAGCTTGCGGCCGGGCAACTGCTCGATGGCGTCGCCCAGGGCCGCGTCGAGGCGGATCGTGGAATGGTCGATGTCGTGGGCGAAATCGAGGAAATGATAGGGGTCGACATTCTCCTCCACCATCAGCGCCTTCAGGGTGGTGCCGTAGCGGTGGTAGAAATGCTTCTGCAGCGCCCGTGCCGAGATCCCGTCCAGGCCGTAGAGCTGCATGACGTACAGGGTGATCCGCTCGTCGACCTGCGGCCAGACGAGGGCGTCGCTGGGATAGAGCGTGTTGTCGAGATCGAACACCCAGGTGTCGACGCTCGAGAAGCCACGGGAGCCCGCGCTGGAGAGATGGCTTTCGCCGGGAAGGAACAAGGTGGCTGAACGGGGTTCGAGGCGGCGGGAGCGGTGCAGGACCGAATGCGATCGACAACGGTTACGATGAAATTGCGCCCTGCGAAAGGAAGCTCGGCCATTCGATCGGGGCAATCGCTCGAAGCGCCCGCCTCGGTTGTCGCGCTGGCCTCGGTCGTCGGCGCCCGCCTGCGCGGGCTCAGGCTTTCGCCCCCCTCAAGGCTTGCCAGGACGTGCGTCCTGACAAGGCCGCGCCGCGAAGCCGATGAAACGGTTTCGAGGGATCGCCCCGGCCAATCGATCCTTCCCCGTGACGAAGCCGCCGTTTCGCGTTTCCGTGCCGCATCGGCCGAATGACGGTGGTGGTTCGAAGGAAAGAGTAGGACTATCGCAACGTTGATCAGCGTAATGTACATCGCGAACGTCCATGACGCAGCGTCGATCGACGCCATCGGCAGGACGGATAACGTCGGCTTGCTTTCCTGGATGGTGCGACGTGCAAGATCGGGCACACGACCGAGGCGACGAGGAGCGGAATGATGCCATCGAGGCGGATTCCACGCATCCGAGCGATGGTGATCCGGAGCCACATCTCGACGCCGTGTGCCGCACCGCGTCGGCCCTGTTCCGCGTTCCCATCGTCCTCGTCCCCCTCGTCGATACCGAATTTCCCGCGCTGAAGGCGGGATCGGGTGCCGCGGGGGCGATGCCGGGTTGGTCCGATGCGTTCGCGGGGCAGGCCATCGCCGGCGAATCCGACGGGCCGGTGGTGATCCGCGATCTCCTCGCCGACCCTAGATTTGCCGACCATCCCCTGGTGACGGGCGGGCTCCGGGCCCGGTTCTACGCGGGCGTGCCCCTCACGCTCCGATCCGGGCACAGGACCGGCACGATGTGCCTGATCGACACCGTCCCGCGTCCGGATTTCACCGACGAACACCTGGTCCAGCTCGAGGATCTCGCCCTCATCGTCACCGGGCACCTTCGCCTTCACCTAGCCAATGCGGAGCGCGAGGCGGAGCTGCGCGAGCGCCTGCGCGTCACGACCATCCTCACCCGCCGCGAAGCCCATCTCGAAGCGGCCCTGGCATCTCAGCGCATGGCCGAGGAGATCGCGGGTTTCGGACATTGGCGCATCGACGTGGCCGAAGCCTGCGTCGAATGGTCGGCGGGGATGGCGCGGATCCATGGCCGCGCGCCCGCCGATCTCGCGCGCATCCCCCTCGACGACCATCTGGCCTTCTACCATCCCCAGGACCGGGAGCGCGTCCGCTGGCATCTCGACGACACCGTGGCCGGGTCGGGGGCATTCGCGCGCGACACTTACGAGCATCGGTCGCGGATCGTCCGGCCCGGTGGAGAATGCCGGGTCGTCGCCGAGCGTGGAATCGTCGAGCGTGATCCGGACGGGAGCATCCGGGCCATCTCCGGGATCTGCCTCGACGTCACCGAACTGGCCCGATCGGACCAGCACCTGCGCGAGACGACGGATCTCCTGCGCGTCACCCTGGAGAGCATCGACGAAGGCCTCGTCATGGTCGATGCGGACGACCGGGTCAGGGTCCATAACGAGCGCCTGAACCTGCTCCTCGACCTGCCCCGGGACATGCTCCACGACGGAGCCCCCTTCGACGACCTCCGCCGCCACATCGCCGAACGGGACGGTTCGCTGCCGGCGACCCTGGACAGGCGGGTCCGTGACGGGAACCGCGATCACGGCGAAGCCGGCGCCAGCGGCGAGCACCTGCAACGGGATGGGACCCTCCTCGAACTCTGCGGGGTGCCGCTGGCCGACGGCAGCACCGTCTATACCTTCGCCGACATCACCGCCCGGCACAGGGCCGAACGCTCGCTTCGCGAGAGCGAGGCGTCCTACCGCCTGCTCGCCGACTTCCTGCCCCAGATGGTCTGGATCACGAACGACCGCGGCGACACCACTTACTGCAACCGCCATTTCGGGCGCTACTTCGAGCGGCCGCTCTTCTCCCTCAAGGAGCGGGTCGAGGCCTGTCACCCGGACGATCGCAGCCGCATCCGCGGCGATGTCGGCGACCGCCACAAGGCATGGCAGGACTACGATTTCGAGGTTCGCATCCGCCGCGCCGATGGCGTCTACCGCTGGCACAAGGTCAGCAAGCGCCCGATCCGCCTCCTCGACGGCCAGCCCGGATGGCTCGCGACGGCCTTGGATATCGACGACATCATCACCGCCAGGATCGCGCTGGAACGCACCGGCGACCTGCTGCGCCTCGCCCAGGACGCGGCGGAGGCGGGGGTCTGGGAATGGGACGTGGCCTCGGGCTGGATCTGGCAGTCCCAGGAAAGCGCACGGATGCAGGGATTGCCCCTCGATGGGGCGGATCCGGCCGCCGGCCTCGTGATGACTATGACGGAGTGGGAGCAAAACCTTCCGGCCGAGGACCTGGTTCGGGTCCGGGCGGAGGCGAGCCGGGCCATCGCGACACGCACCAACCACAAGGTGGAATTTCGCGTCCTGCACCCGTCGACCGGCGAATGCCGCTGGTTCCAGGGATTCGGCCAGGCCGTCCTCGACCCGGAGACGGGCGAGGTCTGCCGCTTCGTCGGCATGAATCTCCACATCACGGCCAGCAAGGAGGTGGAGGAGGCGTTCAGGGCGAGCGACGCGCGCCTGCGCCTGAGCGAGGAACGGCTGGCCCTGGCCCTCGACAGCGGCAGGGACGGCCTATGGGACGCCGACCTCCAAACCGGCGAGGTCTGGTTCTCCGACCGGGCTCAGAGCATGCTCGGCTACGCGCCCGGCGAGTTCGGCCGGTCCTTCGCCTATGTCGGCTCCCTGATCCATCCGGACGACATCGACGGTTGCCGGCTGGCGGCCGTCGCGCATTTCCACGGCCAGCAGCCGGCCTTCGAGATCGAGCTTCGGGTCCGCACGAAGGCGGGGGGCTACATCTGGCTCCTCGCCCGCGGCAAGGTCGTCACCCGCGCCCCCGACGGCACGCCGATCCGCTTCGTCGGAACCCATATCGACATCACGGCCCGAAAGGAGGCAGACCAGCGGATCGCCCATCTCGCCTGCCACGACGCCCTCACCGGGCTGCCCAACCGGTCGATGTTCCACGAGCGCCTGGATCAGGCCCTCGGCTCGGTGCGGAACGGCGGTCGCCCGATGGCGGTGCTCTGTCTCGATCTCGACCGGTTCAAGGCGATCAACGACACGTTCGGACATCTGGCGGGCGACATCCTGCTGAAGCTCGTCGCCGAACGCCTGCGCGAGGTCCTGCGGCCGTGCGATGTCGTCTCCCGCCTCGGCGGCGACGAGTTCGGTATCATTCTGGTCAATCTCGGCGGGAAGGACGAGGCGGTGGAGGTCGCCCGCAGGGTGATCGACGCCATCGCGCTGCCGGTGAAGCTCAACGGCCACCTGGCCAATATCGGGATCAGCATCGGCATCGCCCATGCCCCCTCGGACGGACTCGAGGCCGATCCCCTCCTGAGGCATGCCGACCTCGCGCTCTACCGGGCGAAGGCCGCCGGGCGGAACACCGCCCGCGTCTACGAAGCCAGCATGGACGCGGCGATCGAGGAGCGCATCCAGCTCGAATTCGAGCTGCGCGAGGCCATCCTGGGCCGCGACCTGACCCTGCACTACCAGCCGGTGGTCGACCTCGCGACGGACAGCGTGAGCGGCGTCGAAGCGCTGATGCGCTGGCCCCATCCCACCCGTGGGATGATCCCACCCTCGACCTTCGTGGAGATCGCCGAGGAAACCGGCCTGATCGTCGAACTCGGGAACTGGGCCCTGCGCGAAGCCTGCCGCGAGGCCGCGTCCTGGACGCATTCCGCCCGGATCGCGGTGAACGTCTCGGCGATGCAGTTTCGCGAGCCGGGCCTCGAACAGTGCGTGATCATGGCCCTGTCGGCGTCGGGTCTCGCGGCGGACAGGCTGGAGCTCGAAATCACCGAGAGCGTCCTCATCCAGGACACCGAGGCCGTGATCGCCTGCCTGCACCGCCTGCGCTACCTCGGCGTCCGTATCGCCCTCGACGATTTCGGGACCGGCTACTCCTCCCTGAGCTACCTGCGGCAGTTCCCGTTCGACAAGATCAAGATCGACCGCTCCTTCATCCGTGAGATCGCCGACCCGGACACCGCCGCCATCGTGCGCGCCAT
>NZ_NKUG01000096.1 GCF_014845095.1 Methylobacterium bullatum
GGCCACGACACCATGATCGGCGGGGCGGGCGACGACACCTACATCGTCGATTCGGCCGGCGACACCGTTGTGGAGGATGCCGGCGAAGGCGACGACACCGTCCGCTCGTCGGTGACCTACACCCTTCCCGACAACGTCGAGAACCTCGTTCTCAGGGGCACCGGCGCCATCGACGGGACAGGCAACGCCCTCGACAACAGGATCACCGGCAATGATGGCGACAACCGCCTCGACGGCGGGGCCGGCAACGACCGACTCACCGGGCGTGGCGGCGACGACGTCCTCGTTGGCGGTACCGGCAACGACATCATGCGCGGCGGAGCCGGTGACGACGTCTACGTGGTGGATTCCACGGGCGATCAGGTCATCGAGGAGGCTGGCGAGGGCAACGACACCGTCCGCTCGTCGGTGACCTACAGCCTCGGTGCCAATGTGGAGACCGTCGTTCTCACCGGAACCGGCGCCATCGACGCCACCGGAACCGGCGGTGCCAACAGCCTGACCGGCAACAACAGCGACAACCGCCTCGACGGCGGCGCCGGTAACGACACGCTCTCCGGACGCGGGGGAAATGACACCCTTCTCGGCGGCACCGGTGCGGACACGATGCGCGGGGGCACCGGCGACGACACCTACGTGGTCGACGCTGCGGGCGATCGGGTCATCGAGTTGGCCGGCGAGGGCACCGATACCGTGCGCTCCTCGATCGACCACACCCTCGGGGCCAATGTCGAGCGCCTCGTGCTGACCGGAGCCGGAGATCTCGACGGGACCGGCAATGGCTTGAACAACGCCATTTTCGGAACCGGCGGGGACAACGTGCTCAATGGTGGTGGCGGCAACGACATCCTGTTCGGCAAGGGCGGAAACGACAGGCTCGACGGCGGAACCGGCAACGACACCCTGCATGGCGGTCTCGGCGACGACACCTACTTCGTCGACAGGGTCGGCGATAAGATCGTGGAACTCCCGGGCGAGGGCAACGACACGGTTTATGCCTCGGTGACCTACGGGCTCTCGGCCAATGTCGAGAACCTCGTCCTGAGGGGGACTGGCAACCTGAGCGGTTTCGGCAACGACCTCGACAACGCCATCACCGGCAACGACGGCAACAACCGTCTGAGCGGGGGGGCCGGCGACGATGTCATGACGGGCCGCGGCGGCAACGACACTCTGCTCGGCGGCACCGGGGCCGACACCATGCGCGGGGGAACCGGCAACGACACCTATGTCATCGACAATGCCGGGGATCGCGCCATCGAACAGCCGGGCGAGGGCTTCGATACGATCCGCTCGACCGTCAGCCACACGATGGAAGCGAATACGGAGAAGATGGTTCTCAGCGGAACCGCGGCTCTCACCGCCAACGGCAATGCCGGTAACAACGAGATCTACGGCAATGCCGGTGACACCGCGATCTACGGCGGCGACGGCCGTGACCTTCTCTACGGCCGCGGCGGTGCCGACACCTTCGTGTTCAAGGACGTCACCGACAGCGACGTCGCCATCGGCGGGCGCGACATCGTCAAGGACTTCGACTTCGCACAAGGAGACCGCATCGACTTCAGCGCGATCGATGCGAATTCGGGGCTAGCCGGCGACCAGGGCTTCCAGTTCGTCGGAACCCAGGCGTTCTCCGGCGAGGCCGGCGAGTTGCGGATGAAGTTCGGCGGCGGCAACACCCTCCTGCAGGGTGACACCAACGGCGACGGAGCGGTCGACTTCTCCGTCCTCCTTCAGGGCCATCATGTCCTCGACAGCGGGTCGTTCATCGTCTGACGCGGGCTTCCCCGGCGGTCGGTCGCCCTCCGGCACCGGATGGCCCGACACGCCGACAAAGACCACATGAGGAGCGGGGGGCCGACGGCTCCCCGCTCTTTTCCGGGGATCTCGGCGCAGAATGGGGCGACGATTCTCTCGGAGAGGCGCTGGAGCCGACGAGACGGCGGTTTCCGCCGGCCCGGTGACGTTCCGGGCTTGACGCTGGTATACCAGAAGGACCAAGATGCTGTCGCTCCTCTCGGGGAGCCTTCCTATGAGCAAAACTTCACCCGCCCGGCTTCGGCCGAGGCGGGCTTTTGTGTGTTTGGGCAAAGGCGTCGAGACCGACCCCCTCGACGCGGCCGTGATCGCCCGCTTCACGTAAGCCACGAAACCGGCCATCCGCCCAAAAGCTCCTCACCATGCTGCGGAGCAAAACACCATGGCCGCCCCAAAGCGCTCGACCGACAGGACCGTCGCTTTGGAAGGAGAGGGGACCCATCGTCTGCGCCAGATGGGCGAACAGCGCCGCCGCACGGAGCGGGGCCACCTCATAAGCGGGGATCGGCGTAGTGCTTGATCACCGCGAGGGGAGCGGACGGGGCCGGCCACAGGATGAGGCGGTAATGGTCCTCGCCGTCCAGGCGATCGTCGGTGAGGGTGGTCAGGCCGCCGAAACAGGCGCGGACGCGGTAGGTGCCGGGTGCCACGGACAGGATGTCGATGGACCCGCCCGTGCATTCGTGGATTTCGAGCCGGCCCGAGGGCAGGTCGAGGCTCGCCTCCACCACATGGTCCCAGAGGTCGAGGGCTTCGTCGGGCGGTGCGTCGACGATGTCGAGTTCCACCGGCACGGACATGTTGCGCTCGGGCTGGATCACCACGAGGAACGGCGCCGTCTTGACCCTCCGCCGGAGGTCGTCCTCGCTGTAATCCAGCGCCGTGTCGGGCATCTCGCCGTGATCCCAGAGATAGAACTGGTGGTAGTCGGCGAAAATCTCGTAGCGCTTCTGCATGGCATCGCTCCCGCTGGCGCGACCGGAATAGGACGTTCGCTCAGGTTTCGCGATGACCCCGTCCGATGGCGGTGCGAAGGCCCGTCGCGTGGCGGTCGGCCCCGCCTCATTCCGCCGGGGCGAGGGGCCGGGAGCGGTCGTTCCCCGTGAGGCCGAAAAAGCCGACCGCCGAGGCCACGATGACGCCGCCGCAGGCCGCCGCGATCCCGAGCACGAGCCCGAACCCGCCCCTCTCGTGCAGCAGGGCGATCAGCGGCACCGCGAACCCGCTCACGGTGAAACCGAGGAAATAGCGCACGCTGTAGGCCCGCGCGCGGTAGAGCGGCGGCACGTAGCGGGCCACCATCGCGTCGTTGATCACCACCTGCCCGTAGAGCGCCGCCATGGCCAGGACGAGGCCGGCGAGGAGCGGGAGGCCGGTGCTCAGCGCAGCGATTCCCAGGCCCAGGGGCTGCAGCACCGACAGGCTCAGGAACAGCGCCGGCAGGCTGTAGCGGTCGATCAGGCGTCCCATGACGAGCTGGGTCAGGGCCCCCACCATGAAGACCAGGGTGGCCACGGAGCCGATCAGCGCGAGGGGCAACCCGTCGCCGACCCGCTCGTCCACCACCTTCGGCAGGGCGATGGTGGTGATGTTGAAGGTCATCCCGCCGGCCACGATGGCGCAGGCGAAAACCACGAGCAGGGGGATGGGCCGGGACACCGCGAGCACCGCCTTGCCCCTGTCCTTGCCCTGCGCGCCCTCGCCGTCGCCGGGGACCATGGCGAGAAACGCAGTCCCACAGGCGAGGCAGACCAGGCCCGGCACCAAGAAGGCTGCCTGCCAGCCGAACCCCGTCGCCAGCAGCGCCGTGACACCCGAGGCCGTCGCGGCGCCGACATTGCCCCAGACGCCGTTCACGCCGAGGTCCCGCCCGAGGCGGCGCGAGTGGGAGACCAGCATGGTCGAGCCGACCGGATGATAGATCGCCGAAGCCAGCCCGAGCACGCAGAGCCACAGGGCGAAAGCCGTCGGGCTCGCGGCACTCGCGACCCCGAGGCACGACAGGCCGTAGCCGAAGAAGAACACCGCCAGGAGGTTTCGCCGTCCGAACCGGTCGGCGAGCCAGCCCATCGGCAGCGCGCAGAGCCCGAAGGCCACGAAGGCGCCGGTGGCGAGCGCGATGAGCTCTCCATAGGACAGCCCTGTCTGCGCCGCGATGGCGAGCACGGCTGTCGGGTAGATCAGCAGGACGAAGTGATCGAGGGCATGCGCCACGTTGACGAAGCGCAGGGTGCGGCGGGACAGAGTTTCGGCGTCCATCGATAGAGGATCTCCGCAGGCAGGCTTCGCTCTACCTGACCCGTTGAACGCCGTCGGGCCGAAGGTGTACGCGTTCGGGCCAAGGCAGACCGCGCCGACGGGGAAACCATGCGCTCCATCAGGGCCGAGGACTATCAGGACGTGCCACGGGCCGTCGCGGTGATGCCCAAGACCTTCGCGGCAGGCAGCCGCACGGAACGGCACTCCCACAAGCGGGCGCAGCTGCTCTACGCCACCGCCGGACTGATGATGGCGACCGCCGAGGACGGGACCTGGGTGGTGCCGGAGGGCCATGCCCTGTGGATCCCTCCACGCCTCCCCCACGCGGTCGTCATGCATGGCGACGTCGCGATGTGCTCGGCCTATCTCGCCGTCGAGGCGATTGCCGGCTTCTCCGAACGGGCACGGGTCATCGAGGTCTCGCCCCTCCTCGCCGCCGCCCTGGTCGCCCTGACAGGCGAGCCCGTTCTGTATGACGAGACGGGGCGGGGCGGGCATCTGGCCGCCCTGGTGCTCGACGAGACCAGACGCGCCCCCGAAACCCGGCTCACCCTGCCCTTGCCGCAGGATGCCCGCCTTCGGCGGATCTGCCTCGGGTTGATCGACGATCCCGCCTTGGCGCTCGGTCTCGACGCCTGGGCCGATCAGGCCGGTGTGAGCCGCCGGACACTGACGCGCGGGTTTCGCCGGGAAACGGGCCTCAGCTTCGGGCAGTGGCGCGCGAGGGCCAGGATCGTGCGGGCCCTGGCCCTTGCGGCCGATGGCCGGGCGGCACGCCACGTCGCCGCCTCGGTGGGCTATCGCAGCATCCAGGCCCTGAGGGGCAGGATCGAAGCGCTGATCGGACGGGAGGGGGACACCCGGCCGGCCTCGGCGGCCGTCGCTCCGCCGGGTTGAAGAGCGTCGCCCGTCCCGGCAGGATCGGTCATGCCTTAAGCCCGAGGAGAAGGCAGAATGCGTCGATATCCACGACGTCCCCGGCATCGCGATCGGAACCGTCCGGGGTGGACCGGGATGCCGATGCGCCTGCTCGCCGTGTCGCTGGCGGTCTCCTCGCCCGCCCGCGCCTTCGACGAACTCATCGTCCGGCCGCCGACGGGTCTGGCGGACGAATGCGTGAACGGCCTCATCGAGCACCGAACCGGCCAGTGGAAGCGGCGGGACCGGCCGCCCGCCTCCGGCGCGTTCGGGAGCGTCGAGGAGATCGTGGGGGACGTCGACCCGCCGGCCCTGCGCGCCCTGGCGGAGCGCGGGTGCAGCCGGCGCTTTCGGCATCTCTTCCTGTCCTGCACACGGGTCGATTGGCCCGAGAATGCCAGTCCCGCCCTCCGGCCCATGGGCGTTTCGGCAGAAACGGAGACCGAGATGATGCGGGTCATGCGCGGATGCCTCGCCGATCTGAAGCAGGCGGGCGTGCCGCCGACGGGCAAGCGATGACCGCGGAGCCGGACGACTGGAAGCGCCTGCCGTTCGGGGAGACGGCTTCCATTCCCTACCGGGCCTCCTTTAGCGACGCGGATTTCGAGAGGATCGCGCGCGGCCTGGTTCCGAAGGCGATGGAGGACAAATGGTTCGCCTATCTCAATGGCCCGGTTCTCTGTTTCCATCGAAGCTGGACGGGGCAGGCGGCTTATCGCGTCACCTTCCGAAGGTCGGACGGGCGCCACATCGTGGCCGAGGCACTGTGCGCGGTGGAGCTGATGGAAAATGGTGAGGCCGCCTATCAGGCCGAGCTGCTCGATTTCCTGATCCGTACCCTCCTATTGGGCGCGCCGCGTCCGTTCCCGCTTCCCAGTGATCTGAAGGAACCGGCGCCGGGCATCTATCAGCATAGGGTCGCGGGAACCGGCTATCGGGAGGTCGCGGTCCCCCGAAAGCCATGGTGGAAATTCTGGGGCTGACGCCCGGTTGCCCGTCTTCCTACCCTTCGGGTGTGATGAGGAACGCGCCGCGGCGGTTCCGCTGCCGTCCGGCGGGGTCGTCGCGTCCATCGGGGTGGGCGTTGGGCGCGACGGGCACGGTCTCGCCCTTGCCCGCCGCCGCCAGGCGGCGATGCCGCGCCCCACCAGCCAGGCGCGGACGGAGACCGCCCGCCGCAGCCGATTCCCTTACACGATGCCGCTGGCTTCGAACGGCCACGGCTTGCCGAGCCGTTCGGCGACCTTCGCCGGATCGTGGCCGACCTCCGCCACGGCCGCCTCCACTTCCTCGCTCGGGGTCTGGAAATAGCGGGCCCAATAGGCTTTGTCCCGGGGCTCCTTCAGCGACACCGTAATGGGCGCCTCGGGCGTGGATCCATCCATACTCATCGGGCGGCTTCCTCGGCTTCGGTGCCGGGCCGGTCGCTCGGATCGTCCGGCGTTTCCCGAACGGTTCCGCTCACGGTATCCTTCGGGCCGGTCGCTGCGCCGTTCTGCTCGGGCTCGCCGGAGCCGCCGCCGCGCGATCGGTCGTAGGAGGATGCGGCCAGATCCTCGTTCACCTTGGTCGGTTCGGGCAGTTTCGTCGTCTCGGACATGCGTCGCTCCCTGATCTGACGGGCCAACGCTCGAAGCGCGATGCGGGTTCGGGCCGGCCTCAGTCGAGGTAGCTCAGGGCCATGCCCGTCCGGGGATGGGGGATGACCCCCATGCGCACCCCGTAGATCGCCTCCAGCCCCTCCGGCGTCACGATCTCGGCGGGCGTGCCGCGCGCGATGAGGCGGCCACCATGGAGCGCGATGAGGTCGTCGCAGGTGCGGGCCGCCATGTTCACGTCGTGCAGGACCACGATGACGGTGAGGCCGCGCTCCCGCGACAGCTGGCGCACGAGGGAGAGCACCTCGATCTGGTGGGCGACGTCGAGGGCGGCGATGGGCTCGTCGAGAAGCAGGCATCCGGCATTCTGCGCCACCAGCATGGCGAGCCAGACGCGCTGGCGTTCGCCACCTGAGAGGCTGTCCACCATGCGCTCGGCGAAGGGCGTCACCGTGGTGAGCCGCATCGCCTCGGCGACGGCCTCGCGGTCGGCCGCGCCCATCCGGCCCAGCGCCCCGTGCCAGGGATAGCGGCCCATGGCGACGAGTTCCCTGACCAGCATGCCGGGCGCCTGCGGCGTCGTCTGCGGAAGATAGGCGACCTCGCGGGCGAAGGCGCGGTCCCCGAGCTGTTCGATCGGGGCGCCCTTGAACAGGACGCGTCCGGCGCTCGGAGCCTGCTGGCGGCCGAGCAGCTTGATCAGCGTCGACTTGCCCGAGCCGTTATGGCCGATGAGGCCGATGACCCGGCCGGCGGGGATGGTCAGGGTCAGCGGCTGCAGCAGCACGCGCCCGGGCACCGAGAACGTGACGCGGTCGAGGCTGTAGACCGCATCGTCCGGGCCGGAATCTCCCCTTGGTCCCGCATCGGCTCGGATCATGGATTTCGTTCGCCCGTTCGACGCTGCAACGCACGCCATGCTGGTGGACCGAGGGCCGCGTCAGGCCCGCGCGGCCGTCGTCTGCCGGTCGGCCAGTAGCGATTGGGCGATCTCATGCCCCCGCATGACCAGGATGGACAAGAGTGTATCGCTCAGGCCGTGGGTGGGTTCGCTGAAACCTTGGAGATAGATGCCCGGCTCGAAACCGGGGCGGGTGGCGAGACGGTAGTCGCGCCCGATGGTGCCGTCGGTGAGATGCGGGGCGAGCGACGGCATGATGGTCTCCAGGCGGTCGCGGCGATAGCCCGTGGCCAGGATCACGACGTCATAGGGCTCCTGCGCGGTGAGCCCCGTGGCGGCGTCCAGGGTTTCGAGGACGATCTCGCCGGCCTGCTCTACGGCCCCGACCACGGTGGTCCTCGGCCGCAGGGCATGGCGATGCTCGCCGCTGACCTTCTGCTGATAGAGGATGTCGAAGATGCGCGTCAGAAGGTCGGTGTCGATCACCGAGTAATTGGTGCCGCGGAACTCGTCGATGATGGCCCGGCGCTGGGTCTCGGGCTGGCCGTAGACAAAGTCGGTGAAGTCCGGGTTGAAGATCTCGTTGACGAAGGGGCTGTCATCGGCGGGCTTCAGCGCCTGCCCGCGGAAGATCATGGAGATGTCCGCGGTGGGAATGCGGCTCTGCAGGTCGAGGAAGAGCTCGGCCGCCGTCTGGCCCGCGCCGATGACGGCGATGCGCGGCCGGCGTGTGGCGCCGTCCGGCAGGGGAACGCCGTCGATCCGCGACAGGTAGTGCGACGAGTGGAAGATCCGGGCGCTCCCCTGCAGCTCCTCGAAGACCGGCAGGATCCGCGGCTCGCCTCCGGTGGCGAGGATGACGGCGCGGGTGCGCCGTCTCCGCTCGCGGCCATCGGCCTTGCGCGAATGGACGAGCAGGTGGCGGATCGTGTCGCCGCGCCCCTCCGGCTCGACGGCCAGCACGGTATCGCCATAGTCGCAGCGATCGGCGAAATGCCCGGCGACCCAGCGCAGATAGGCGTTGAACTCGATCCGGCTCGGAAAGAACGACTTGCGGTTGATGTAGTCGATCAGCCGGCCGTGGACATGGAGGTAGTTGATGAAGGTGTAGGGGCTCGTCGGGTCACGCAGGGTGACGAGATCCTTCAGGAAGGAGATCTGCATCCCGCTGTCAGGCAGGAGCATCCCGCCGTGCCAGACGAACTCGTCCTGGCGCTCGAGGAAGCGCACCCGGGGCTGGCGGCCTCGCCGCCGTCCCGCCTCGTCGAGGGCGATGGCCAGCGACAGGTTCGACGGGCCGAAGCCGATGCCGAGCGCATCGTAGACCGGCGCGTCGTCATCGTCCCCGCGCCTCGGCCCCTCGTCCCGGAAGACCCCGCGCAGGGGGAAGGACGTATCCGAGTGGTCGTAGGATTCCGTCATCACCGAACCTCCATTCCTGCGCCGAGCGACACGGATCACCGCGGCGATCCGCCGGCGGTCGTCAGGCAAAGGGACGTTCGGGCAGGGGAGGGATTTAGGAGCCGGCCGGAAAAATTGTGCGCCGCCGCTTAAATTTCGGCGATCCGCCACCGTCTCTGGCTGCGAGACCGACCAAATTCGCGGAGCGCAACGCCATGGCCACCGACGACAGCGAAGCGACGTTCCTCGTCGTGATCAACGGGGAAGAGCAGTATTCCGTCTGGCCCGCCCATCGCCCGGTGCCGGCCGGATGGAGCGCCACCGGCTTCTCCGGGGCCCGCGCCGCGTGCCTCGAGCATATCGACACGGTCTGGACCGACATGCGGCCCCTGAGCCTGCGCCGTGCCCTTGCCGGCAACGCCTGCGCCTGAACCCCGGCGCCCCGTTTCGATGACATCCCGTTTCGACGACATGGCAGGACACATGATGACCGACGGTTTCCCGCGCGCGTCGCTGGTGGTCCCGCCCGCCACGGACTTCGTCAGTCACCTGCGCTGGCTGGCCGAGACCCATGGCGAGGTCTCCGCCCTTCATTTCCTCGACGACCCGCAGCGGGGCGAGGTCGCGGTCACCTACGCGGAGCTCCACCGTCGGGCGCGGGCCATCGCAGCGCGGCTTCGGCAATCGGCCAGCCCCGGCGACCGGGTCTGCCTCCTGCTCGATACCGGGCTCGACTACGTCGCGGGCTTCTTCGGTTGCCTCCAGGCGGGGCTCATCGCCGTCCCGGTGTTCCCGCCCGAGCCGCGCCGGGCGCAGCATCAGGCGCGCATCGCCGCGATCATCGATGACGCCGAGCCGTCGCTGATCCTCGTCCATCACGACGACGCGGACTCCGTTCACGCCATGCTCGCCACGGCGGGAATCCGCAGCGCGGTCCTGCCGGTGGAGGACATCTCGGCGGACGAATCCCGCGACGCGGAGCCCGCCGGTCGGCTCGAGGCGGCGCCGTCGCCGGAGGACGTCGCCTTCCTGCAATACACGTCCGGGTCCACGGCCGTGCCCAAGGGCGTGGTCGTCAGCCACGCCAACCTCGTTGCCAACGAGCGGCTGATCCGGGTCGGGTTCGACTTCCGTCCCGACGACGTCATGGTGAGCTGGCTTCCGCTCTATCACGACATGGGTCTGATCGGCGGCATGCTGCAGCCGATCTACGCAGGCATCCTGGGCGTTCTCATGTCGCCCAAGCATTTCCTCGGCCGCCCGGCGCGCTGGCTGGAGGCCATCCACCATCATCGCGGCACGGTGAGCGGCGGCCCCGATTTCGCGTTCCGCCTATGCCAGGACAGGGTCGACGACGAGACCGTCGCGCGGCTCGACCTGTCCAGCTGGCAGATCGCCTTCTCGGGCTCGGAAATGGTCCGGGCCTCCACAATGGCCGATTTCGCCGAGCGCTTCGCTCCCGCCGGTTTCGACGCCCGCGCGCTGAGGCCGTCCTACGGCCTGGCGGAAGCGACGCTCTTCCTCACCGCCGGGACGCGCGGCGAGGGCATGCGGTCCCTCGACCTCGATCCCGCCACCCTCGCGCAAGGCCGTGCCGTC
>NZ_NKUG01000097.1 GCF_014845095.1 Methylobacterium bullatum
CGCCATTCCGGATCGCCGGTCTCCACGGCCTCGAAGATCGCCGCCGCCATGGCGAAGACCCCCGGATCGCCGCCGGACACCACCGCGACCCGGCGGCCGGAAGCGGCGAGCCGGAGCGCATGGCCGGCGCGGTCGATCTCGACGCGGTTGTCGGTGGCGTGTTTCGTCAGCCCCGGACGATCGGGCACGCGGGCGACGTAGGGGATGTAGCCGATGAGGTCCTGCGCCTGCGCCAGGGCCTCGCTCGCCGCCTGGGTGAGGAGACGCGGATCGCCCGGCCCGAGGCCAACGACCGTGACGGAGCCGGTCACGGGCGGCGCCCCTCGCCGGGCACCAGGACCATCGAGAAGTAGGGGGCGTCGTCGTCCGGCTTCTCGGCCAGCGCGATCACCTTCTCGCCGGCCATGGTGCCGCGTTCCACATAGACCGCGCGGTCGAGGAGGCCGGTCTCGGCCAGGGCGCGGCGCACCTTCGGCAGGTGGCGGCCGAGCTTCATGATGACGGCGGCGTCGGTGATGCGGAGGCGCTCCACCAGGGCGTCATGGCCCAGCGTCGCCGGGAGAATCGTCAGCACGTCGTCGCCCCAGGTGATCGGGGTTCCGGCCCTGGTCCAGCAGCCGGACATGCCGGTCACGCCGGGCACCACCTCTACCGGGAAACGGTCCTTCAGGCGGCGCCACAGATGCATGAACGAGCCGTAGAAGAACGGATCGCCCTCCGACAGGATCGCCACGTCCCGCCCGGCCC
>NZ_NKUG01000098.1 GCF_014845095.1 Methylobacterium bullatum
ACCCCGGCCCTCGGCACCCTGGCATTCAAGGATCTGAGTCTCGACCTGCCGCCGGACGAGGTGCCCGCTTCCCCCAAGCCCCCCGCGAAGCCCCCCGGCGCCGCCTCGCCCGTGCTCCCTCCGGCCGCGACGGCGCCCACGCATATCGGCCTGCGCGACGGCGCCCTCGCCTTCGGCCCGCTGCGCGACGGGGTGCCAACCACCGGCCGGGCCAATCTCTCGGGTCTCACCCTTCCCGCCTCGGCGGTGGCCGGAATCCCGGGGCTCGGCTCCCTCGGCGCCTATGGCTACCGCGACCTCGACCTGAACGTCGTCGCCGACACGGCCTGGAACGAAGCCGCCAAGGAGCTCTCCTTCAGCGAGGTATCGGTGTCGGGCAAGGACATGGGCAGCGTGACGATCAACGGCACCCTCGGTGGTATCGGACCTGCGGTGTTCGACCCCGATCCGAGCGTCTCGACCTTCGCCATGCTGGGCGCCACCGCCAAGGCCCTCGACCTGCGGATCGAGAATACCGGCCTGTTCGAGCGCTTCATCGCCTCGCAGTCGAAGAGCCTGAGCCTCAAGCCTGAGGAACTGACCCAGGAATACGTCACCGCCACCACGTTCGGCGTGCCGGCCATCCTCGGCAATTCGGCCGGCGCCAAGGCCATCGGCGCGGCCCTGGGCCAGTTCGTGACAAAGCCGGGCACGTTCTTGCTCAGCGCCAAGGCGAAGAACGCCGGCGGCATCGGCATGCTCGAATTCAGCGCGGCCCCGACACCGGGCGCCGTCCTCGACAGGCTGGATGTGAGCGCGAAGGCGAATTAAGCGACCCGGGACGACGCCCGCGTCGCTCGCTCCCTACAGGAGGGGGCAGAGCGTTTGGGGCCGGGTTCAATTCAGTTCGCGCACCACGATGCGGCCATTTTCGGCCGACAGGGCGAGGCGGCCGGCCTTGAGGGCGAGCGCCTTCTCGCCGAACAGCGTCCGGCGCCAGCCGTGCAGGACGGCGATGTCGGCCTCGTCGTCTTCGGCGATGGCTTCGAGGTCATCCATCGTGGCGACGATCTTGGGCGCCACGTCCTCGGCCTCGCAGACCGCCTTGAGCAGCACTTTCAGCAATTCCACCACGGCGCCGTTGCCGCCCCGACCCCGGCTGCGCTCGGGCAGGACGATGTCGGACAGGTCGCGCTGGAAGCCGCGCTCCACGGCGGCGAGGATGTCCGTTCCGGTCCGCGAACGCTCGAAGCCCGCCGGGATCGAGCGCAGGCGCCCCAGGGCCTCGACGCTGCGCGGAGCGGAGGTGGCGATGTCGATCACCGCCTCGTCCTTGAGGATGCGCCCGCGAGGGACGTTGCGGGTCTGCGCCTCACGCTCGCGCCAGGCGGCGACCTCGGCCAGAACCGCGATCTCGCGCGGCTTGCGCATGCGGCCGGACAACCGGCGCCAGGCCTGGGCCGGGTCGGCCTTGTAGGTCTCCGGCGAGGTGAGGACGCTCATTTCCTCGTCGAGCCATTCGCCGCGATCGGTGGAGAGGAGCTGCCCAGCCAGCACCTCGTAGACCTTCACCAAGTGGGTCACGTCGGAGAGGGCGTAGCTCGACTGGGCGTCGGAGAGCGGACGGCGCGACCAGTCGGTGAAGCGGGAGGATTTGTCGATCTTGGCCTTGGCCACGTCGTTGACGAGCTGCTCGTAGGAGACCGAATCGCCGTAGCCGCATACCATGGCGGCGACCTGCGTGTCGAAGAACGGCTGCGGCAGAAGCCCGCCGAGCAGCCAGATGATCTCGAGATCCTGGCGCGCCGAGTGGAACACCTTGACCACGCCCTCGTCGGCCATCAGCGCGAAGAACGGCGCGAGGTCGATGTCGGGGGACAACGGGTCGACGAGCACACCCGACCCGTCCGGCCCCGCCATCTGGATGAGGCAGAGCTTGGGGTAGTAGGTCGTCTCCCGCATGAACTCCGTGTCGACGGTGACGAACGGCTGTCCGGCGAAACGGCTGCAGGCCTCGGCGAGAGCCGGCGTGGTGGCGATGAGATCCATGAGAGCCGGCTATATCGGAGGTTGACGCGCGAGGCGAGATCGTATCTCGCACCGCGCGCGCCTATCCCCCACATCCCGTGCTGCACGTCCCTCGTCAGGCGGCGCGCTTGCGGGGCCGGTTCCGGCGCGCGAGGCTGCGCACCAGTTCGGTACGCTGGCGCCGCTGGGCCTCGGCGCGGGCGAGAAGCCAGTCGAGGATGCCGGCATTCCTCCGAGGCCCGCCCTCCTCGGTCAGGCGCCGCATCCGGTCCACCCGGAAGCCGCGATAACCGCCGCGTGCGTGATCGATGCCGCCGAGCAGCGTCCGGCCGGGGCCGAGCCTCAACTCGCGCGCGTCGAGGGCACGCGTGCTCCAGAGACCGCGGGAATCCTCGTAGACGATCTCGAACCGGCCTTCGAGCGGCAGGACCTGCCATACGCCGGGCTTATGCTCGCCCCGTTCCGCGGGCTTCCCGAGTGCCGAGGGAGCCACTGCGGCCTCGTGCAAAATGTCGAAAAACGCGTTCGCATTCATGGGCTTGATATGGGAATGCACCCTCGTTCTCGTAAGGTCCCTCCCCCTCCGGCCCCTCGGCGGCGCCCGCTCCGGGTTCATCCCGGCTCCCGCTTACGCGCCCTGCCGTCGCGATCTCCTGGGATCGCCTTCACCTTGACTTGCCCGCCCTCGCGTGAATGGTGCGCCGCTCAATCTGAAGAGCCCGTCATGCACCGTTATCGTACCCATACCTGCGGGGCCCTCCGCCCGTCCGACGTCGGCGAGACCGTTCGCCTTTCCGGCTGGTGCCACCGCATCCGCGACCATGGCGGCGTGCTCTTCATCGATCTGCGCGATCATTACGGCCGCACCCAATGCGTGGTCGATTCCGATTCGAAGGCGTTCAAGACCGCCAACCTCGCCCGCTCGGAATGGGTGATCCGCATCGACGGACGCGTGCGCACGCGCCCTGCCGGCACCGAGAATGCCGACCTGCCCACCGGAACGGTGGAGGTCTATATCGACGACATCGAGGTTCTCGGCCCCGCCGGCGAGTTGCCGGTGCCGGTCTTCGGCGACCAGGACTACCCGGAGGAGACGCGCCTCAAGTACCGCTTCCTCGATCTGCGTCGCGACAAGCTGCACGCCAACATCATGAAGCGCGGCGCGATCATCGATTCGCTCCGCCGCCGCATGCGCGAAGGCGGCTTCTTCGAGTTCCAGACGCCGATCCTCACCGCTTCCAGCCCGGAAGGCGCCCGTGACTACCTGGTGCCGTCCCGCGTGCACCCCGGCAAGTTCTACGCGCTGCCGCAGGCGCCGCAGCAGTTCAAGCAGCTGACGATGATCGCCGGCTTCGACCGCTACTTCCAGATCGCGCCGTGTTTTCGCGACGAGGATGCCCGCGCCGACCGCTCGCCGGGCGAGTTCTACCAGCTCGACATCGAGATGAGCTTCGTCACCCAGGAGGACGTGTTCCATTCGGTGGAGCCGGTCCTGCGCGACGTCTTCAAGGAATTCGCCGAGGGAAAGCGCGTCACCGAGACCTTCCCGCGCATCCCCTATGCCGAGGCGATGCTGAAATACGGCGTCGACAAGCCGGATCTGCGCAACCCGCTGATCATCGCCGACGTGACGGACGAGTTCGCCCGCGACGAGGTCGAGTTCAAGGCCTTCAAGGGGGTGATCAAGTCCGGCGGTGTGGTCCGCGCCATCCCGGCCACGGGGGCGGCGACGCAACCGCGCTCGTTCTTCGACAAGCTCAACGACTTCGCCCGCGCCGAGGGCGCGCCGGGCCTCGGCTACATCATCTTCGAGGACGACAACGGTACGGTCACCGGCAAGGGGCCGATCGCCAAGTTCATCCCTTCGGAGATCCAGGCCCTCATCCGCGAGAAGACCGGCACGAAGGCCGGCGACGCGGTGTTCTTCTCCGCCGGCACCGAGGGCAAGGCCGCGGCTCTGGCCGGCAAGGCCCGCATCCGCATCGGCGACGAACTGAACCTCTCCGACAAGGACCAGTACGCGTTCTGCTGGATCACCGACTTCCCGATGTACGAGTGGAACGAGGACGAGAAGCGGATCGACTTCTCCCACAACCCGTTCTCGATGCCGAATTTCGACCGCGAGGAATTCCTCGCCCTCGATCCGAGCGAGGCCGAGAAGATCCTCGGCATCAAGGCGTTCCAGTACGACATCGTCTGCAACGGCACGGAGCTGTCCTCCGGCGCGATCCGTAACCACCGCCCCGAGGTGATGGAAAAGGCCTTCGGTCTCGCCGGCTACGGCCAAGAGGTGCTCGAAGAAAAATTCGGCGGCATGCTCAACGCGCTGAAGCTCGGCGCCCCGCCGCACGGCGGCATCGCGCCGGGAATCGACCGCATCGTCATGCTGCTCTGCGGCGAGCAGAACCTGCGCGAGGTGGTGCTGTTCCCCATGAACCAGCGCGCCGAGGACCTGATGATGGGCGCCCCCGCCGAGGCGACGCCGAAGCAGCTGCGCGAGCTCCACATCCGGTTGAATCTGCCCGAGAAGCAGGGCTGAGCCGCGACACACCACCCTCCCCCCTCTGTGGGGGAGGGTACCTACGGAGCAGGCTGGAGAGGGGGGGCGACCTCTCCGGACTGCGCGCTCCCCTCTCCCGACCCTCGCTGACGCGAGGGCCACCCTCCCCCGCAGAGGGGGAGGGTTTGCAGCGCCCGATCCCTCCAACATTGACAGGGCCGACATGCCCTCCCTCGTCGCCATCGTCGTCAGCCATGACAGTGCGCATGCGCTGCCGACCTGTCTCACGGCGCTCGCAGCCGAGCACGTGCCGGCCATCGTCGTGGACAATGCGAGCCGCGACGGGTCGGCGGGCGTCGCCGAGGCGGCCGGGGCCAGGGTGGTCCGCAATCTTCGCAACGAGGGCTACGGCCGGGCCAACACCATCGGTATACGCGCCGCCGACCGTGCGGAGCGCGTGCTCATCCTCAACCCGGACATCGTGCTGCGGGCCGGCGCGGTCGATGCGCTCCTGCGCGCGGCTGCCGCCTATCCGGATGCGGGCCTGCTCGCGCCGCGCCTGATGGAGCCGGACGGGCGGTTCTTCTACCAGCCACGCTCGCTGCTCGCGCCCTACCTCACCAACCCACCCGGCAACCGAGCCTTGCCCGACGGCGATGCCTGCGCGCCGTTCCTCTCCGGCGCCTGCCTGATGATCCGGCGGGACCTGTTCCTCGCCCTCGGCGGGTTCGATCCGAACATCTTCCTGTTCTACGAGGATGACGATTTGTGCCGCCGGGTCGCCGATTCCGGCCGCTCCCTGGTCCATGTCCACGGCGCGGTCGCCCTGCATGGGCGCGGGCGCTCGTCGGCGCCGGAGCCCGGCCGGGTCTTCCGCACCCGCTGGCATCAGGCCTGGTCGCGGGCCTATGTCTCGCGCAAGTACGGCCTGCCGGACCCGAGCCCGGCCATGCTCGCGGTCAACGCTCCGAAGGCGGCCTTGGCATCCCTGAGCTTCCGCCGGCCACTGATCGAGCGCTATGCCGGTTCGGCGGCCGGCGCCCTCGCTGCCATCCGTGGGCGCACCGCCCTCGCTCGGGAAGGGCTCGCATGAGCCTGCTCAATCCGACGGCCGCCCTGGCCCGCGCCGTCGCCGGCGTCGCGGCGCAGGGCTTCGTCGTCGTCGCACGCAACACGCGCGGCGACAGCGTCTACCTGAAGCCGGAGGGCTGCACCTACGCGCTTCGGATCTCGAACCACGCCCGGACGCCCAAGCAGCGCAAGAACCATCCCGACGCGATCACCAGCCTGGTAATCCGGGCCTCCACCGGCCCGGCTCAGGTCGACGCCCTGGTCGAGACCGCCCTGCGCAATTTCGCCGGGGAGCGGCGCAAGCGCGAGGGAGACCGGGGCGGGGAGAGCGACGGGCCGGCCGTTCCGTGACCGGGCGGGCCGAGGATCAGGCGGAGGCAGAATCGCCCTCGGCCGCATCGCGAAAGTACGGCTCCACCGGGCCCTTCAGCTTCACCGTCATCGGGTTGCCGGCGCGGTCGAGGGTCTTGCCGGCCGACAGGCGGACCCAGCCTTCGCTGACGCAGTATTCCTCGACATTGGTCTTTTCGACGCCCTTGAAGCGGATGCCGATGCCGCGTTCCAGGATGGCCTCGTTGTAGAACGGGCTGGTCGGGTTCACCGCGAGGCGGTCGGGAGGCGTGTCGGACATCGGCGTTGCCTTGGGAATCGATGATCGGAGTCGAGCGATCGTTGACGCGTCGGGACGAAGGGTCCGGGTAAGCGATTCACGCCCCGCCCGCAACGCCGCCGGCCCTGGCCGCCCGCGCCGCCGCGATGAGATCGTCGATACGGTCGCTTTGAAGCAGGGGCACCAGAGCGTGCACCGCCTCGGGGGGCAGGTCCCACCACGCCGTCTCCAGCAGGGCCACCACATGCTCCGGATCGAAGCGGTGGCGGATCACCCGCGCGGGGTTGCCGGCGACGATCGCGTAGGGCGGCACGTCCCGGCTGACGACGGCATGGGCCCCCACCACGGCGCCGTGCCCGATGGTGACGCCGGACAGGATCATGCAGCCTGAGCCGAGCCAGACGTCGCTGCCGATGGTCACGTCGCCGCGCGAGGCATGATAATCGGCCGGCGCCTCCACCCCCGGCCAGAGTCCCCCCATGGCCGCGAAGGGATAGGTGGTCACCCAGTCGAGGCGGTGGCCGCCGCCGAGGAGGATCTCGACCCTGTCGGCGATGGAACAATACCGGCCGATCGTAAGGTGCCGCCCAGCTTCCGGGAACCGCACTTTCGGACGGCCATAGGAGTACGAGCCGATGGAGAAACCATGGGTTTTCACCATTTTGGCGAGGTGCAGGCGGGTTTCGTTGTGCGGGTTGCGCCCACTCCGCAAGCGGTGCAACAGAGTTTTCAATCAATGCATCCCGAAGACCGGCGGGAAAGCTCCGCGGCGCCGTCAGAGCCCGCGATGAAGGGAGTGAGGCTCATGGGCGACAACATGTCCGACGATCTCAAATCCGGAGCCCTCGTCTACCACCGCCTACCCCGGCCCGGAAAGCTCGAGATCCAGGCGACGAAGCCGTTGGGGAACCAGCGCGATCTGGCGCTGGCCTATTCCCCCGGCGTCGCCGCGGCCTGCATGGCGATCTACGACGACCCGCAGGAGGCCGCCACACTCACCATCCGCCAGAACCTCGTGGCGGTGCTCACCAACGGCACCGCCGTGCTCGGTCTCGGCAATATCGGCCCCCTCGCCTCGAAGCCGGTGATGGAGGGCAAGGCGGTCCTGTTCAAGAAGTTCGCCGGGATCGACGTGTTCGACATCGAGGTGGACCAGAACGACGTCGGCAAGCTGGTGGACGTGGTCTGCTCCCTGGAGCCGACCTTCGGCGGCATCAATCTCGAGGACATCAAGGCACCCGAGTGCTTCGAGGTCGAGGAGCAGTGCCGGGCTCGGATGAACATCCCGGTCTTCCACGACGACCAGCACGGCACCGCGATCATCGTGGCGGCGGCCGTCCTCAACGCCCTGGAATTCGCCGGCAAGCAGCTCTCCGACGTCCGCATCGTCACCTCGGGCGCGGGCGCCGCGGCGCTCGCCTGCCTCAACCTGCTGGTGTCGCTCGGCGCCAGGGTCGAGAACATCACCGTCACCGACATCAAGGGCGTGGTCTACAAGGGCCGCGCCGAACTGATGGACCGCTGGAAGGACGTCTACGCCAAGGAGACCGAGGCCCGGACGCTGGCCGAGGTCATTCCGGGCGCCGACGTGTTCATCGGCCTCTCGGCCGGCGGCGTCCTGAAGCCGGAATACCTGGAGAAGATGGCCGAGAAGCCGCTGATCATGGCGCTCGCCAACCCCTATCCGGAGATCATGCCGGATCTGGCGCAGGCGAAGCGCCCCGACGCGATGATCTGTACCGGGCGCTCGGATTTCCCGAACCAGGTCAACAACGTCCTGTGCTTCCCCTACATCTTCCGCGGTGCCCTCGATGTCGGCGCCACGTCTATCAACGAGGAGATGAAGAAGGCCGCCGTGAAGGCGATCGCCGCGCTGGCCCGCGAGACTCCGTCCGACGTGGTCGCCCGCGCTTATGGCGGCGAGGCCCGGCCCTTCGGCCCGCATTCGCTGATTCCGAGCCCTTTCGATCCGCGCCTGATCCTGCGGATCGCCCCCGCCGTGGCGCAGGCCGCGATGGATTCGGGCGTCGCCGGCCGGCCGCTGGAGAACATCCAGGCCTACGCCGACAGTCTCGACCGCTTCGTCCATCGCTCCGGTTTCATCATGAAGCCGATCTTCACCAAGGCGAAGGAGAATCCCAAGCGCGTCCTCTACGCGGAGGGTGAGGACGAGCGCGTGCTGCGCGCCGCCCAGGCCATCGTCGAGGATCATGTGGCCCGACCCATCCTGGTGGGGCGCCCGCGGGTGATCGAGACCCGGATCAAGCGCTTCGGCCTGTCGATCCGGCAGGGCACGGATTTCGACCTGATCGATCCCGAGGACGATCCGCGCTACCGCGACTATGTCGCGACCTATCTCGAAGTCGCCGGGCGTCGCGGGATCACGCCGGATGCCGCGCGCACCCTGGTGCGCACCAACAACACCGTGATCGGCGCCATCGCCGTGCGCCGGGGCGAGGCAGACGCACTGATCTGCGGACTCGAGGGCCGGTTCGAGACGCGCCTGCGGGTAATCCGCGACGTGATCGGCCTCGCGCCGGGCGTGCTCGATTTCGCCGCCATGAGCCTCATCGTCACCAAGGAGGGCGCCTACTTCCTCGCCGACACCCATGTCCGGCCCGATCCCAGCGCCGAGGAGATCGCCGACGTGGCGGTGGCCTGCGCCGGCCACGTGGCGCGCTTCGGCCTCACTCCCAAGATCGCCCTCCTCAGCCACTCGGATTTCGGCCAGTCCGATTCCCGCTCGGCCCAGAAGATGCGCGCGGCGCTGGGGCTGATCCAGGGTCGCCGGCCGGACCTCCAGGTGGATGGCGAGATGCAGGCCGATACCGCCCTGTCCGGCCTGATCCGCGACCGGGTGCTGCCGGGCTCGCCCCTCAAGGGCTCTGCCAACGTCCTGATCTTCCCCAATCTCGACGCGGCCAACATCGCCTTCCAGTTCTCCAAGGTCCTGGCCGACGCCCTGCCCGTGGGGCCGCTGCTGATCGGCCCGGCCCGGCCCGCCCACATCCTGTCGCCGTCGGTGACGGCGCGCGGCATCGTCAACGTCACCGCCGCGGCGGTGGTGGAGGCGCAGGCGGGCGCCGTCGAGCCGACGATCGCGTCGGTCGAGCCGGGTCTGACGCCCCTCTCCGAATAGGAAGAACAGGCGGGACGTCGCTCGTCCTCCGCGGCCGATACCACGAAAAAGGCCCCCGATTCCTCGGGGGGCTTTTTCGTTCGTGTGCCCGGAAGCGGTGGGATCGGACAAGGCGGTCGCCGTAGGCGGCCTGAGTCACGGCGCCGAATCGGCCGCCGAGGTGAGCAGGTAGACGATGACCAGGGTGGTGACGGCCCAGGAGACGAGGCCATGACAACCGCTGGTGCTGGCCAGCGGCTTGCCCGAGAGGCGCCCGGCGAGGAACCCGCCGGCGAGCGAGGCGACGATGCCGGAGACGACCCACCACAGGCCGGCGCCGGTGGACAGACTGGCGGCGGTCGGGGTGTCGTTGCCAGCGGGATCCAGGGTCGACAAGCCGATGCCGAGGCCGATCATGTTGAGGATCATCTGCGCTACGAGGGCCGCCACGGCGCCGGCGAAGATCGCGCCCCAGGAGACCTGATTGTACAGGGCCGGGCGGGCGTCGAGGGCCGGTGGCGTTGCGACGACAGGCTTCAGAGTGGGGGATTGAGCCAAGGAGGAGATCCTGAAAACAGATGTGAAGGATGAGGATCACGCGCAAGGACACCGTCGTCCCGGCAGAATTTTGCGGGGAGCGTGAAGTCGTTCGTGTCTTCGATATCCAGGGACGCGTTCCAGCTTCCCCGACACGCTCGGGGAGGCTGGAAATCAGCGCCGGTCCACGTGCGTCGTCGGGAAATGTTCGCTCCGCCTGACGGAAATCCATCCGCCCATCATCCCGTCGGTCCTCGCCTACCGGCGAGCGGATCGTGTCGGGATTTCCCTTGAGATCCGGCGCGTGAAAACTGGCCACTGGATTGCATACAGGATTCGGATCAAGGGCCGGTCGGGAGATTCCAATGTGCCGTGGTGACGATCCGAACTGCACCCATTTCGCCGAGCATCGCCGCCGTTTCCTCGGCGACCTCGCGCCCGAGCGGCGGGCCTTCCTCAAGAGCGGCTTCGTCGCCACCGGGGGCGCGGCGGCGATGGCGGCCGGCGGCCTGTCCCTCGTCGGCCCCGCGCTGGCGCAGACGAGCGCCAAGGGCATCCGGCAGACGGCGCATTATCATCTGCCGGCCACCGCCGAGACCGTCCATTGGGGCTATTTCTCGAAACTGCTGAAGCCCCAGGTCGAGATCGCGTCCGGCGACTACGTCACCATCGAGACCCTGACCCACCACGCCAACGACGATGCCGAGCGCATGGTGACGGGCGATCCCGGCGCCGAGAGCGTGTTCCTCTGGACCAAGGACAAGAAGGGTGTGGCCCGCCGCGGCGCCGGTCCGGAGACCGGCCCCCTCGGACCGGGCGGGGGGCTCGGCGTCCACATCTGTACCGGCCCGGTGGCGATCCGCGGCGCGGAGCCCGGCGACGTGCTGGAGGTGCGCATCCTCGATGTGGCGCCCCGCCCCTGCGCCAACCCCGCCTTCAAGGGCCGCAGCTTCGGCAGCAACGCCGCCGCCTGGTGGGGCTACCACTACAAGGACATGATCACCGGCGACCGGGCGCGCGAGGTCATCACCATCTATGAAGTCGATGCGAGCGGCGCCCGCGACTGGGCGAAGGCGGTGTACAATTTCCGCTGGCCGGGGGTCACCGATCCGTTCGGCGTGGCGCATCCCACCATCGATTATCCGGGCATTCCCGTCGACCACACCAAGACGCAGCGCAATTTCGACGTGCTCAAGGGGGTGCGGGTGCCGATCCGCCCGCATTTCGGCACGATGGGCCTCGCGCCCAAGGAGGCCGACATGGTGAACTCGATTCCCCCGAGTTACACCGGCGGCAACATCGACAACTGGCGCATCGGCAAGGGCGCGACGATGTACTATCCCGTCGCGGTGCCGGGCGCCCTGTTCTCGGTGGGCGATCCGCATGCCAGCCAGGGCGATTCCGAACTCTGCGGCACCGCCATCGAGTGCTCGCTCACCGGCACCTTCCAGTTCGTCCTGCACAAGAAGGCGGATCTCGCCGGCACGGCGCTGGAGACCCTCGATTTCCCGATGATCGAGACGTCCGAGGATTGGGTGCTCTCGGGCTTCAGCTACCCGAACTACCTCGCCGATCTCGGCCCCGACGCGCAGAACGAGATCTTCTCCAAATCCTCCATCGACCTCGCCATGCGCGATGCTTTCCGCAAGATGCGGTCCTTCCTGATGCAGGCGAAGGGGCTGACGGAGGACGAGGCGATCTCGCTGATGTCCATCGCCGTCGATTTCGGCATTACCCAGGTGGTGGACGGCAATTGGGGCGTCCACGCCATCGTCAAGAAAGCGATCTTCGCGGACAGGCCGGCGTGACGCGCCGCGTCGTCGATCAGCCGATGAGGTGCCGTCGCAGCATGAAGAGATAGAAGACCTCGGCGGCGATCAGGATGGCTCCGACCGTCGCCATGTTTCGGGCGACAGCGGACCCGTCGTCGCCGGGGCCATGGCTGACGGCCACCGTCGCCATGACGATCAGGCCGATCGCCGGGATGAATCCGAGCGCGATCCATGTGGGCGCGTACCATGTCGGCTGCCCGTTCAGGCCCCATTGCATCGGAAGCCGGTCGAGATCACCCACCCAAGAGCCCGCAAGGGCCGACAGGCATGAAAGAATGACGAGAGTCAGGACGGCGAAGACGTAGACGGTCGGCATCGACAATCCTCCGAACGGCCGAGGCTATGACCCCGCGACGCTATCAGGCGGTATCGATCCGCCCTTCCAGACCCAGCACCCGGCCGAGGCCGCGGACGCGGTTGAGGAGGCGATCGCCCGGCAGCGCGGCCAAATTCGAAGGCAGGGTCAGGGTCACCCGTCGATCCGCGACGAGGAGGGGCATGCGGGCCAGCGCCCCCTCCATTCCCGCCGAGATCGGGAAGGCGACACGCAGGAGGGCGCCGAGGAGGCGGGCCCGTTCGAACAGGCGCGGCCCGGCGAGACTGCGCAGCATCGGACTGGCCTTGTCCGCCGCGACGCCCTCGTGACGGAAATAGACCGCCAGGGCGAGATAGGCCCGTCCGGGGTGGTCGATCCCGACGAAGGCGGCATGCGTGATGACGTTGATGCTCTGTTCACCCCGGTAATCGGGATGCGCGCGCCAGCCGATATCCGAGAGGAGACAGGCGGCGTGCCGCAGGCGGCGCTCGTCGGCCGTCTCCGGCCCGTCGAGGGTGGCGACGAACCGGTCGGTCCAGGCGATGAGGTCGCTGCCGTGGCCCGGTGAGCGGGCGCGGAGTCGGTTCAGTTCCGCCGCCGCCGCGAGGAGCGGGTCGGTGAGGCGGGTGTCGCGGTCGAGCTGCTCGTAGAGCAGCCCCTCGCGCACCCCGGAGGCCGAGATGGCGAGCTCGCGGGGGCGGCCGACGCGGATGATCTCCTCCAGCACCACGGCGCCATAGGCGAGGAGGGGCCGGCGCGCCTCCGAGACGGCCTCCACGTCCTGCAGCAGGGCGGCGTCGGTGCGCTCCACCACTTCGAGGAAGCTGAGTTCGTCGGAAGGCTCGATGCTGTAGCCGTGCATGACGTGGAGCGGGTAGCCCCGCGCGGCCTGATGCAGGCGGGCGAGCGCCCGCCAGGTGCCGCCCACCGCGTAGAAGCTGCGCCCGCGCAGGGTCTCCAACTGGGGGGCTGCCTTCGCGAGGTTCTCGCGGGCGATCTTGAGGGCCTTCTTCACCGACCCGCCGGAGAGATCCTGAAGGGCGAGACCGCCGAGCGGCATCGTCACCCCCTGCCCCACCGTGGCGCCGCGCACGTCCACCAGTTCGAGGGAGCCGCCGCCGAGATCGCCGACGACCCCATCCGGCGTATGGAAACCGGAGATCACACCGAGGGCGGAGAGCTCCGCTTCCCGCCGCCCCGACAGGAGCTCGATCCGGTGGCCGCAGGCGGCCTCCGCCGCGGCGAGGAATTCCGGGCCGTTCTGCGCGTCGCGCGCGGCGGCCGTGGCCAGCACGAAGACGCGGCCGACGCGCATGGTCTCGCAGAGGATGCGGAAGCGCGCCAACGCGCTGAGGGCGCGCCGAACCGCCTCCTCGTTGAGCCGGCCCGTGCTGAACACGTTACGGCCGAGGCCACACAGGACCTTCTCGTTGTAGAGCGGCGTCGGCGCGCGGTTCAGGCCGTCATAGGCCACGAGCCGCACGGAATTCGACCCGATGTCGATGATCGCTACCGGTTCCACGCGATCCTGCACGCCGGGATCCCCCTGAGTCGTGAAGCCCGTACCTGTCATGCCGTCACGAGGAAGTCCCACGACCAGCTCCTGCCGGTATCGCCCGCTCAAGGACGCTGGGCTCTACGGCTCAGCGCGCGCGGACTCGACTTCTTCGAGGACTTGCCCCGGCCGGACAGGCTCGGGTTCGTCATGAAGTACTTGTGCGCGTTGAACGGCTCCTCGCCCTCGGAGGGCTGGACACGTTCACTCGCTCCAGACGCCAGTACACGCCAGCTCTGCTGGTTGTCGAGGAGATTGGCGAGCATGATCTGGTCCAGCACCTGCTGATGCACCGTTTGGTTAGTGATCGGCAACAGCGCCTCCACGCGCCGTTCGAGGTTGCGGGTCATCAGGTCGGCCGACGAGATAGACACCGTCGCCTTCGGGTGCGGCAAGCCGAACCCGTTGCCGAAGGCGTAGATCCGCTCGTGTTCGAGGAAGCGCCCGACGATGGATTTCACCCGGATCGTATCCGACAGGCCGGGAATGCCCGGCCTGAGGCAGCAGATGCCGCGCACGATGCAGTCGATCTGCACCCCGGCCTGGGACGCGTCGTAGAGCGCGTCGATGATCTGCCCGTCCACCAGGGAGTTGCACTTGATCCAGATCGCCGCCGGCCGCCCGGCTTTGGCATGGGCCACTTCCGCCGCGATGTTTTCCAAGAGCCGGGGCTTGAGGGTCAGCGGCGAGACCGCCATGCGCTCGAGTTCGGCCGGTTCGGCATAGCCGGTGATGTAGTTGAACATGCGGCTGACGTCGCGGGCCACCGCCGGGTCGGCGGTGAAGAACGACAGGTCGGTGTACACCCGCGCCGTGATCGGGTGATAGTTGCCGGTGCCCACATGGCAGTAGCTCACGAGCTTGTCGCCCTCGCGCCGCACCACCATCGACAGCTTGGCGTGGGTCTTCAGCTCGATGAAGCCGAACACCACCTGCGCGCCGGCCTTCTCCAGGTCGCGGGCCCAGCGGATATTGGCCTCCTCGTCGAAGCGCGCCTTCAGCTCCACCAGCGCCGTCACGGACTTGCCGAGTTCGGCAGCCTCCGCCAGCGCCGCCACGATCGGCGAGTTCGAGGAGGTGCGGTAGAGCGTCTGCTTGATCGCCACCACGTTGGGGTCGCGGGCGGCCTGGGCCAGGAACTGCACCACCGCGTCGAAGGATTCGTAGGGGTGGTGGACGATGAAGTCCTTCTGCCGGATGGCGGCGAAGACGTCGCCGCCGCTCTCGCGGATGCGCTCGGGGAAGCGCGGGTTGTACGACTTGAACTTCAGGTCCGGCCGGTCGATCCCCACGATCTGCGACAATTCGTTGAGGGCGAGCATGCCCTCGACCACGAAGATCGCGTCGTAGCCGATCTCGAGTTCGTCGGCGACGAAGGCGCGCAGATCCTCCGGCATTCCCGCCTCGACTTCGAGCCTGATGACGACGCCGCGGCGGCGCTGCTTCAGGGCGCTCTCGAAATGCAGGACGAGGTCTTCGGCCTCCTCCTCGATCTCGAGGTCGGAATCGCGGATCACCCGGAACGCCCCCTGCCCTTTCACGAAGTAGCCCGGGAACAGGCGGCCGGTGAACAGGACGATGACCTGCTCGATGGCGATGAAGCGGGCGGTGGATTCCCCCGCGACCTCCGGCAGGCGCACGAAGCGGTCCAGGACGGCGGGCAGCCGGATCAGGGCGCGCAGGGTCCGCCCGTCGCGGGGGCGCACCATCATCAGGGCGATGCTGGAGCCGAGGTTCGACAGGAACGGAAACGGATGGGCCGGGTCGATGGCGAGCGGCGTCAGCACCGGGAAGACGTGGCTGAGGAAGTACTCCTCGAGCCAGGCCTTGTGATCGGGGGTGAGGTTGCCGGGCTCCACGAGGTCGACGCCGACACCGTGGAGGTCGTCACGCAACTCGCGCCAGCGCCGCTGCTGGTCGAGGGCGAGGCGCGAGACTTCGGAACCGATGCGGGTGAGCTGCTCGGACGGGCTGAGCCCGTCCTGCGACGGCTGGATCAGGCCGGCGCGGACCTGGTCGTGCAGGCCCGCCACGCGGACCATGAAGAACTCGTCGAGGTTGTTGGCCGAGATCGAGAGGAAGCGCAGCTGCTCCAGCAGTGGATGGCTGGCGTTGGAGGCCTCTTCCAGCACCCGGCGGTTGAACTGCAGCCAGGACAGTTCCCGGTTCACGAAGCGCTCGGGCGAATGGCGCAGGGCGCGGCCGGCGGCGAGCACGGTCTCCCGCGCCACGGGTTCGACTGTCGCTCGTTCTGTCGCCGTGTCGGCCATGATCGTCTCCGCCAGAATCGAGCCCGATTCCGTCTGTGCCTCGGGGGCCTCGTCGAACGAGGCCAATTCTGCCGGGAGAGGCGCTCCGGGGCCGGGCTTCGTCGTCCGTGTCCGGACGGTCGCGGGGCGAACCGGACCGGCCTCCGCCGGCCGGCGCCGGGCGGAGGGGCGTTTGGGCGCCAGGGATTCGGGTGCCGCGGAGCCGCGGCCGTCGTCACCGGAGCGGGGTTCGTCTGGCGAGGCGTCGGCCGCTGGAGCGATCTTCCGCTCCTCGACAGCCGTTCCCTCCATATCCGATCCCTTGATGTCCGACTCCTTGGCGATCGCGTCCGAATCCACTTCCGGCAACGGGTCTTCTCCTCACTCTGCTCGAACGAACGGCCTCGTAGCATGCGGCCGGGCCGTCGCGTCTGACAATTCCATGACAATCGGGATGGGCGGGCGATCAAGCCGGCGCGTCGTCCTCGTCGGTCTCGTCGTCCGGCACTCCCAGATCGGCCAGGACAGACATGGCCAGCGGCCTCGTGATGCGGCGGCCGCGCCTCAAGGCGTCGCGGTCGAGTTCGGCCACCACGGCCCGGGCCCTGGCGAGGGAGCGGTCGATCCGCAGGGCGATGGCCTCGACGACGCTGAGATCGACCACGAGCTGGCGGTCGACGAAGAGCTTGACCAGCACCGCCCGCATCAGCGCGTCGTCGGGGGGAAGGATGGTGGCGCCCGGTGCCAGCCTCAGGCGCGAGCGCAGATCGGCGGTGACGAGGCCGAGCGCCTCCACCGGTGCGGCCGCCGTGATGAGGACGGGGCTGCCGTTCTCGCGGGCGAGGTTGAGGAGGTGGAACAGGGCCGCTTCCTCGCGGCCCTCGGGGCGGTCGATATCTTCGATGACCAGGGCGCCGTTGGAGACGAGATGCGTGACCGAATCGGCGGTGACCTCGGAGGCCGGGACGGTCCAGGCATGGGAGCGCGTCGCCCAGATCGAGGCGAGGTGGCTCTTGCCGCTGCCCGACGGCCCGGTGATGAGGCAGACCGTATCGGGCCAGCGCGGCCAGGCCTCGATCAGCCCGTAGGCCGCCTCGTTGGCCGGCCCCACCAGGAAGTCCTCGCGGCCGTAGCGCGGGTCGAGGGGCAGGTCGAAGGCGAGCTGCTTCGGGGGCGCGGCCTCGCGCATCGGCGATCTCATCCCTCGCGCTTCTGAATCAGGATCGGTTCCTCGGCATAGTAGAGCGGACTCTGGAGATAACGCGAGATCGCGAAGCGCACGATGACGCCGATGGAGGCCGCGACGGGGACGGCCAGCAGCAGACCGAGGAACCCGAACAGCGAGCCGAAGGCCAGGAGCGCGAACATCAGCCAGACCGGGTGCAGGCCGACCGAGTCACCGACGAGCTTGGGCGAGATGACGTTGCCCTCGAAAAACTGGCCGACCACGAACACGGCGACGGTCAGTCCGATATGAAGCCAGTCGGAGGTCGGCCAGAACTGGACCAGGGCGACGCCCACCGAGAGCAGGAACCCGACGAGCGTGCCGACATAGGGGATGAAGGTGAGGAAACCCGCGATCATCCCGATCAGCACGCCGAAATTCACGCCCACGAAGAACAGGCCGACGGCATAGAACGTCCCCAGGATCAGGCAGACCAGGGTCTGTCCGCGCACGAAGCCGATGATCGCCCGGTCGATCTCGCCGGCCAGACGCCGCACGGTGGTGCGGTGGCGCGGAGGGGTCCAGCCGTCGACGGTGGCGACCATCCGGTCCCAGTCGACGAGGAGGTAGAAGGCCACGACGGGGGTCACGACGAGGAGCGAGGCGATGGAGACAAGCGCCTGGCTGCCCGACCACAGCGATTTGAGGAAGGCCAGGAACCACGTGCCGCCCTGCCCCACCAGGGCTCCGACGGAGGATTGCAGGTCGTTGAGAACGTCCGCCCCGCCGACCCGTGTGAGGATCGGCCCGACCCGCTCGACGATGATGCCCTGAAGCCGTGAAACCATGCCGGGCAGGGTCGTCACGAGCGCCGAGATCTGATTGGCCGCCAGGGGCACCACGATCAGCAGGATCACCACGAGCCCGACGACGAACATCGCGAGGATCAGGAGCGAGGCGGAGAGCCGCCCGAGACCCCAGCGCTGGAGCCTGTCGGCCATGGGGTCGAGAAGATAGGCGAGGGCCAGACCCGCCACGAAAGGCAACATCACGCCCGAGAGCAGGTAGAGCAGCAGCGCGACGACGCCGAGGCCCACCAGTCCGATCACCGCCCTGCCGCGCATCGGCCCTCCTCCGTCTCGCCCGTCGCCCGCGCACAAGAGTGGGAAGGCGGTGCGGCGGGGTCAAGGCTCGCCCGCGAAGGCCCCGCACGGCCCGCGGCAGGGGAACGAGCGTGAACGACTTTCATCCTCGGGAAAGCGGATTTTTAACGATCTAGACTGTACTGTCCCTCAACGGCGCGGGGATAAAATGAGTCTATCGCACAGGTTTATTGGTCTGATCACGGCTATGCTAGTATCCAGCTTGCTGCTGGCCGGGTCCATCATTCTCTATGGACGGGCTGTCGACCAAGTGAGCGCGGCCTACGCGACCCGCCAGCAATCGATCCTCCTCGCCGACGAGATCCGGCAGTCTTCGGACGATCTCACCCGGCTCGGCCGCACCTACGTCGTCACCGGCCAAGCGTCGTACAAGCAGCAATATTTGGACATCCTTGACATACGCTCCGGCCGCAAGCCGCGCCCGGAGGAGTATCATCGCATCTACTGGGATTTCGTCGCGGCCGGCGTGGCGAAGCCGCGCCCCGACGGCGAGACCGTGTCGGTGCACGACCTGATGAAGCGGCTCGGCTTCAGCCGGCAGGAAACCGACATGCTGGCGGAATCGGTCCGAAATTCCGACGGGCTGGTTCATCTCGAGGTCGAGGCGATGAATCTCGTCGAGGGCAAGGACAAGGATGGCCAGCCCCTGGCACAACCGAACCCCGCCCGAGACCGCGATCGGGCGATCGGGCTCGTCCATTCGGAGGCCTATCACGGTTTCAAGGCGCAGATCATGAAGCCGCTCGACGCGTTCTACGGGCTGATGCAGTCCCGCACCGACGCGGCCGTCGCGGCGGACGAAGCCCAGGCACACTTCTATTTCGCCGTCGTCGTCGGCACGCTGGTCGCCACCGTCGCCACGTTCCTGGCCCTCGGCTGGTTCGCCCACGAGGCGTTGGTCCGCGGCTATGGCGCGGTCGGCCTGGCCATGGGCCGGATCGCTGAGGGCGATTACGCCGCCGCGGTGCCCTGCCTGGACCGCCGGGACGAGGTCGGCAGCCTCGCCCGGGGCCTCGAAGCGTTCAAGGCCAACCTCGCCCGGGACGTGGCGGAGCGTCATGCCGGGGAAACCCGACAGCGCGAGATCGCGCGCCGGGCTCAGACCGAAACCCTGGCGCAGGCCTTCGAAGCGGCTTTCGGCGGCATCGTCCGCGCCGTGGCGACCTCGGTGGGCGAACTGCAGGACACCGCGCAGGCGATGTCGCAGATGGCCGGCGACACCGCCGACCGTTCCGGCGCGGTGATCCGTGCCGCGGAGGAGGCCTCGGCCAACGTCGCCGCCGTAGCGGCGGCGGCGGAGCAACTCAGTGCCTCGGTGTCGGAGGTCGGCCGTCAGGTCGACAGTTCGGCGGCGCTGACGCAGGCGAGCGCGACGGAGGCCGGGCGCACCGCCGGGCTGGTCCAGGATCTGAGCCGGGCGGCGACCCGCGTCGGCGACGTGGTGGCGATGATCAACGGCATCGCCAGCCAGACCAACCTGCTCGCCCTCAACGCCACCATCGAGGCCGCGCGTGCCGGCGAAGCGGGACGCGGCTTCGCGGTGGTGGCGGCCGAGGTCAAGGAACTCGCCACCCAGACCGCCAGGGCCACCGACGAGATCGCCTCCCAGATCGGCGACATCCAGTCGGTCACCCGGGAGGCGGTCACGGCGATCGGCGCCATCGCCGGGCGCATCGACGACTTGAGCGGGATCTCGGGCGCGATCGCGGCCGCGGTGGAGGAACAGGGGGCAGCGACCCGGGAGATCGTTCGCAACATCCACCAGACCGCCGATGGCACCGGTCAGGTCACGTCTCATATCGGCGGCGTCGCCGACGCGGCGCAGAGGGCCGGCGGAGCGGCCGAGAGGGTGCTTTCCGTCGCCTCCTCGGTCTCGCACGATGCCGACCATCTCGATGCCGAAGTCACCCGTTTTCTGGCGCAGCTTCGCGCCGCCTGAGGACGATGCTCCGATCCGCGCAAAGGCGTCGCCTGTCCGGTTCATCGAAGCGGGCGCGGGGATCGGCGAGCCCGGTGCGGCCCTCGTCGAACGGTTGAGGCGATCGAAATCTGCTTCCGCGCCCGGCACCGGGTGCCGAACTCGTCCGCGACGACTCGCCGAGACCGCCGCGACCCGTTAAAGCAGCCGGGACAGGACGTTGAGACGAGGTGCCGATGACGGCCGAGAGCAAGAACGGCGAGAGCCGGAACGGAATGACCTACGCGGATGCGGGCGTCGATATCGATGCGGGCAACGCCATGGTCGAGACGATCAAGCCGCTGGTGCGCTCCACCCGCCGGCCCGGCGCGGATGCCGAGATCGGCGGGTTCGGCGGGTTGTTCGACCTGAAGGCCGCCGGCTTCTCCGACCCGATTCTGGTGGCGGCCAATGACGGCGTCGGCACCAAGGTCAAGATCGCCATCGAGACCGGCCGCCACGATACGATCGGCGTCGATCTCGTGGCGATGTGCGTGAACGACATCATCGTCCAGGGCGCCGAGCCGCTGTTCTTCCTCGATTATTACGCCACCGGCAAGCTGGTGCCGGGCGTCGGCACCGACATCGTGCGCGGGATCGCGGCGGGCTGCCGGATCGCGGGCTGCGCGCTCATCGGTGGCGAGACCGCCGAGATGCCGGGCCTCTACGACGGGTCGGATTACGATCTGGCCGGCTTCAGCGTCGGCGCCGCCGAGCGTGGCAAGCTCCTGCCACGTCCCGGCATCGCGCCAGGCGACGTCGTCCTCGGCCTGCCCTCCTCCGGGGTGCATTCCAACGGCTTCTCGCTGGTCCGCCGGATCGTCGAGGCAAGCGGCCTCTCCTACGACGACCCGGCCCCGTTCGAGCCGTCGCGCTCGCTGGGCGACGCTCTCCTCGAGCCGACCCGGATCTATGTGAAGCCGCTGCTGGCCGCCCTGAAGGCAACCGACGGGATCAAGGCGCTCGCCCACATCACCGGCGGCGGCTTTCCCGACAACCTGCCCCGCGTCCTGCCCGACGGTGTCGGCATCAGCATAGACCTCGACGCGATCATTCCGCCGCCCGTCTTCGGATGGATCTCGAAGGTCGGCGGGGTCGCGGAATCCGAAATGCTGCGCACCTTCAATTGCGGTATCGGCATGGTGGCGGTGGTCTCGCCGGAGAGCGTGTCGGCGGTGACCCGGGCGCTCGACACCGCAGGCGCCTCGCCGATCCGCCTCGGGCTCATCACCGAGCGCGGACCCGATCCGGTGACCTTCCAGGGCAAGCTCGCCCTGTGATGGCTCCCCGACCCAAGATGCGGGTCGCGATCCTGATCTCGGGACGCGGCTCGAACATGGTCTCGCTGATCGAGGCCGCGAAGGCCCCGGATTATCCGGCCGAGATCGTCCTCGTCGCCTCCAACCGGCCGGAGGCGGGCGGGCTCGCCCATGCGGCGAGCGCCGGGATCGCCACGACGGCGCTCGATCACCGCGCCTATCCCGACAGGGCGAGCTTCGATGCCGCCCTGAACGCGGAACTCGAAGCGGCCGGGATCGAGCTCGTCGTGCTGGCCGGCTTCATGCGGATTCTCTCCGCGGGCTTCGTCGAGGCGTGGGCCGGGCGGATGATCAACATCCATCCTTCGCTGCTGCCGCTGTTTCGCGGCGTCCATACCCACGAGCAGGCCCTGGCGGCGGGCGTGCGGCTGCACGGCTGCACGGTGCATTACGTGGTGCCGGAACTCGATGCCGGGCCGATCGTGGCCCAGGCCGCCGTCCCGGTCCTGCCGGACGACGATGCCGACAGTCTCGCCGCGCGCATTCTCGTGGAGGAACACCTCCTCTACCCGCGTGCCCTGGCGCTGATCGCCGGCGGACGGGCAAGGCTGGAGAGTGGCCGCGTCGTGTTCGCCGGAGACATCAGGCCGGCCCAGGGGGCCTTGCTCAGCCTGCCCGCGCAAGGATGAGGCCCGAGCCGCCGATCCCGAGATATCGAGATCGGCGATGATGACGGCTTACGCCGGGCGCGGCAGGCTGCAGCTGTCGAGGGCCGACAGCGCCTTGGCGCGGGCGGAATCGTTGAAATAGCCGGTGGTGCGGTAGGATTCGAGCTCGGCCGGGTTGAGGCTCGCCAGGGTCTGCTTGGCGTAGCAGCCGCACGGGCGAGCGAGCGACGCCTCGGGGACGCTCTGCAGGCGGGCCTGCGTCACCGTGCAGGCGTGGCGCACACGACCGGTGAGGTTGCCGGCGGAAGCCGTCTTCAGGGCCGGATCGGGCGTGTAGCCTTCGAGGGAGGCCGTGGGCGTCCCCTTGTTCGCGTTACACGCGGCGAGCAGGGAGATGAGGCCGGCGGCGAGCAGGATCCGGCCGGTGCGCGGAGCGATGGAGCGCATGGAATGTGGGGTCCGTGAAAGGGATTCGGTTAAGGGAATTCCTTTCACGCCCGGCAGGACTCGCGCGCAAGGGCGTTCGCGCCACACCCGGCATCGTTCCGCGCCACGCTCCCGGTTCACCGGACGACGATGCGATCACGAACCCGTTGGCGGCGCGAAAGCCGGTCGGGCTCAGCCGACGATGTCGGAATCGTGGAAGAACTGCGCGATCTCGATCTTCGCGTTCTCGGCGCTGTCCGAACCGTGCACTGTGTTCTCACCGACCGACTCGGAGAAGGTCTTGCGGATGGTGCCCTCGTCGGCGTTGGCCGGGTTGGTGGCGCCCATCACGGTGCGGTAGGCGGCGACGGCGTTCTCGCCCTCGAGCACCTGCACGACCACGGGGCCCGAGGTCATGAAGGAGACGAGTTCACCGAAGAACGGGCGCTCCTTGTGAATCTCGTAGAACTTTTCGGCCTGGGCCTGGGTCATCTGGATGCGACGCTGGCCGACGATGCGCAGGCCCGCCTTCTCGATCACGGCATTCACGGCGCCGGTGAGGTTCCGCTTGGTCGCGTCGGGCTTCAGGATGGAGAAAGTGCGCTCGGTGGCCATGTTCAGTCCGGTTATGTTCGCTCAGCCGAAAACGGCTTCGGCGGCCGGCTTATAGCGGGCACGCCCCGTCCTCTCAACCCGAAGGACGAAGACGGCGCATCCACAGCGGAATTCCCTTGGTCATGGCTTCGGCGCAACAGTGCCGGAAATTCGCCCGATTGCTGGTGTCTTCTCACAGCAGAAGACGCCGGCCCGGACCGTTCTCCACGTCCGGCGCGGCCACGACCAAGCTCTCGACCCCAGGCTCACGACCCTTCGCGACGCTCCCGCCGATGCGCCGCGGCCCTTCACAGGCACCAAGAGACCAAAAGCCATGCGCGTTGCCCTGACCTCCGCCTTCCTGCTTTCCGGACTCGTCGCCGCCGCTGCGGCCCCGTCGAAGGACCCGTCCGGCACCTGGCTCACGAAGGATGGCCGCGCCAAGATCCGCATCGATCATTGCGGCCCGAACAGCGCGAACATCTGCGGTAAGGTCGTGTGGCTGAAGACGCCGACCACCGAGACGGGTGCGCCGCGCACCGACGCCAAGAACCCCGACCCGAAGAAGCGCCTGCGCCCGGTCATCGGCCTGCAGCTCATCGAAGGTCTCGCCCCCGACGAAGAGAAGTTCTCCGGCGACATCTACAATATCGACGAGGGCAAGATCTATCAGGTCAGCCTGGAGCGTGAATCCGGCT
This sequence comes from Methylobacterium bullatum, assembly GCF_014845095.1. Taxonomy (GTDB): domain Bacteria; phylum Pseudomonadota; class Alphaproteobacteria; order Rhizobiales; family Beijerinckiaceae; genus Methylobacterium; species Methylobacterium bullatum. The sequence continues at coordinate 23,726 of NZ_NKUG01000098.1, forward strand.
CCGAGTTGAGCGTGTCCGGATGCCTTCTCAAGGTCCTGTGCGGCTCGGAAACCTGGACCCGCGTGCCGGACGTGAACCAGCAGGCCGCCGTGACTCCGGCTTCCGAAGCCGCTCCCAAGCCGGCGCCGAAGCCCGCGGCCAAGCCGGCCGCGCCTCAGGTCGAAGCCAAGAAGTAGCGGCTCAGATCGCGGCGAGGCCCCGTTTCACGGCGGGCCTCGCCAGGACTGTGTCGAGCCAGCGACGGACATTCGGCAGGGTCGCCAGATCGATTCCCTGCTTCTCGTGATGCTTGGCCCAGGTCAGGATCGCGATGTCGGCGATGGAATACGTATCGGCGATGTAGTCGCGATCCGCCAAGCGCCGGTCGAGCACGCCGTAGAGACGATGGGCTTCCGCCGAGAACCGTTCGATGGCGTAGGGGATCTTCTCCTCCGCATGGATGCGGAAATGGTGCATCTGACCGAGCATCGGTCCGAAGCCCCCGACCTGCCAGAACAGCCACTCGTCCACGGCCACCCGGGCGCGTTCGTCGGTGGGGTAGAGGCAGCCGGTCTTTCGCCCTAGATATTGCAGGATCGCCCCCGATTCGAAGACCGTGATCGGCTTGGCCCCCGGGCCGTCCGGGTCGACGATGGCCGGGATCTTGTTGTTGGGTGAGATCGCCAGAAAGTCCGGCGCCAGCTGGTCGCCCTTGCCGATATTCACCGGCACCACCCGGTAGGGCAGACCGCACTCCTCCAGCATGATGGGGATCTTCCAACCGTTGGGCGTGCCCCAGGTATGGAGGTCGATGGGCTTCTGGGTGGCGGCGGCCATGGGAAACGTTCCGCTCCTGTCAGGGTCGCATCATGTCGCCGGATCAAACCGGGCGAGGGGCGGATGGTTGCAGGATCCGCGCCGCCATCGAACGGTGGACGGTGTGCCGCGGCACCGCGAAGGATCTTGCCCTTTCCCCGACTTCTGGCTGTGATGATGGCGGTTCCGGCGCCTCACCGTGAGCGCAGGACAACAGCCTGGGGTTGCAATCATGCGGTTTCGTTTTCTTCCGGCCGCGGTGGTCGCGGCGTCGATGGTGCTGGGTTTCGCGACGACGGCGTCCGCCAAGGACCCCGTTGCCGCCGCTCCGGAGCCCGCCGCGAAGGAACTGACGGTCGGGCAGAGCGCCGCCCGCGAGCGGCAGAAGAAATGCGGTGCCGAGTGGCGCGCCCTCTCGGTTGCCGACAAGGCCGCGCAGGGGCCGAAATGGCCGCAATATTTCAGCAAATGCGTCAAGCGCTTGAAGGAGATCAAGGCCTGATCTAGTTCGATTCGGGACCGGCTCGAGCTACGATTGCTCCGGGCCGGAGCGGAGAAACGGGCGGATGCGGGAACGCGAGGCGCTGCAGCGCGTGGTGGCGGTGGCCGCGATCATACCGGTGGCGTCGGGGCTCTTCGGAATCCTGTTCGGGCTCGGAGGAGTCGGCGGCGACAGCCTGTCCCAGATCTCCGCCGACAGCCATTTCCGCTATCTGTCGGGGCTGCTGACGGGCATCGGCATCCTGTTCTGGAGCTGCGTACCGGCCATCGAGGCGAAGTCGCGCCTGTTCCGCTTCCTGACCCTCGTCGTCGTGCTCGGCGGGCTGGCGCGGTTGCTGGGCCTCTACCTCACCGGCCTGCCCTCGGCGGTGATGCTGGGTGCCCTGGCGATGGAACTGGTGGTGACGCCCCTCCTCTGCCTCTGGCAAATGCGGGTCGCGGCCAAGGCCGCGGATGCGGCGGCGGCCGGGCCTTCTCCGTGAGCGTGATTTCTGCCGGAACACGCCCCTCCCCGGTCGACCGCGCCCTTTCGCTCATGGAGCGCATCGTCCCCGCGCCCTCCGCCTGGGCTTTCGCCCTGCGGATCTGGCTCGCCATGGTGCTGGCCCTCTACGCCGCGTTCTGGCTTCAGCTCTCCGGCGCCTCGTCGGCCGCCGTCTGCGTGGCGATCCTGGCCCAGCCCAAACGCGGACAGGCCCTGTCCAAGGCACTGTACCGCTTTCTCGGCACCCTGGCGGGGGGCGCGATATCGATCCTGCTGATCGGTGCGTTCGGACAGGACAGGGTTCTCCTCTTGGTCTCCGTGGCGACCTGGCTCGGCCTCTGCGTCTTCGTCGCCCACTTCCTGCAGGACACGCGGGCCTATGGCGCCATGCTGGCGGGCTACACTGTCGCCATCGTCGCCGTCGCCCATATCGACACGCCGCAGGCGGTCTTCGAGGCCGCCATCGACCGCGTCGCGGCGATCACCATCGGCATCGTCGCCATTACCTTCATCAACGACGCCCTGGCCTCGCCGAGCACGTGGCGCACCCTGCGCAAGCCGCTCTCCGAGGCCCTGTCGGCCACCCGGGCCTTCGCCCGCGAGACCCTGTCCCAGGCGGATCCCGGCTCGGAGCGGGCGGCGGCCCTGATCCGGCAGATCGCGGTGATGCGCGCCGATGCCAGCGCCATCGGCGGCGAGCTCGACGACGGCGCCCGCCGGGGCGCCGGGGCGCGCAGCGCCATCGCCGCGCTCTACGCCATGGCGGCGGCGAGCCGCGCCTTCACCGCCGCCGCTGCGATGCTGGGTCGCGACAGCGCGGCCGTCGCCGAGGCCCGCCGGATCTGCCTGGGTCTCACCGATGACGGGACGCCCGATGCCGAGGCGGCCGCGCATCGCCTCGGTGCCCTGGTGGATGAGGCGATCCAGGGTGGGACGAACGAGCCCCTGGAGATCCTGGCGCTACAGCGCGGCCTCGATTTCGCGCGCGCCGCCTCCTTCGCCGCGGACGGATTGAACGCCCTCTCCACCGGCTGCCGACCGAAGCGCGATGTCGCCCTGCCGACGCATCGCGACATGCCCGTGGCCCTTCGCGGCGCGGCGCGGGTGGGAATCGCCTTTGGCGCCACCGCCCTCCTCCTCATCGCCGCCGGCTGGCCCGCCACGTCCTTCGCCCTGGTGCAGGTGGCGGCGACCTGTTCGCTCTCGGCCATCGCGCCGGATTCGAAGGCCTTTGCCCGGGGCGTACTCATCGGAATGCCCGTGGCGGCGCTCTGCGCCGGAATCGTGCTCTTCGGCGTGCTGGGGGGCGAGCAGGGCTTCCCGCTGCTCGCCATCGCCATCGCGCCGGTGATCTTCGTGGCGTGCTTTCTCAGCCTGAATCCGCCGACCTTCGGAATCGGCTTCATCCTGCTCGTGTTCTTCATGGTCCTCCTGTCGCCGTCCAACCCGCAGACCTACGACGGACAGACCTTCCTGGCGAACGCGTTCCTGGTGACCATGGCGGCCTGCATCTTGTTCGTCGCGGTGCGGATCGTGCTGCCGATCTCGCGCGCCCAGCGCCGCGCCTTCGCCCTCGATTCGGCCCGGGATTCGGTGCTGGACGCGCTGGCCGGCGATGGCGGCGACGCCACCACCCGCACCAGCCTCAACAGCGATCGGCTGCTGCAATTCTCGCAATGGAGTTCGGGCAGCGGCGCCGTCCGCGCGGCGAGCCTGGAGCGTGCCTTCGACCTGGCCCGGCTGGAATCCGCCGCCGCCCGCGCCCATGCCCAGCTGTGCCGCCTCCCCGACGATCCCGCCCTGAACGATGCCGCGAGGCAGGCGCGGGAGGGGCTGGAGGCGGCGGACGCGGCCACGCTCGCCCGGTCCGTTCGCGCGTTCCTCCGGCACGGCCGATCCGTGAGCGCCCCGACGCGGCTCGACACCGCCCGCCTCGTCAGCGACCTGGTGACGGCGGGCGGCATCATGGAGAGCCAGCACCGCCTCCTGCGCCGCCTCGGCATCCTGCGACCGGCCTGATGGAGGCGCCCCATGCGGCATGACATCGATCTCGGCGGCGTCCTGATCTCGCCTTTCGTCGCCTATGTGCTGGCGGCCCTGGCCATCATGGTGCTCCTGCGGTTTGGCTTCAGCCGCATCCGCTTCAGCCGCTACGTCGCCAACCCGCCGCTGGCCGAGGCGGGGATCTTCGTCTGCATCCTCGCGCTTCTCATCGTTCTCTTCTGAGCAATGTGGCTCGCCGACATGGATCTTGCCTGACAATGGCCGACGACGATCTCTCCGACGCTCGCCCGTCCCGCGAGCGCGTGCCGTCCCTCGCGAGGCGCCGGCGTTGGCGCGTGGTGCGCCTCCTGGCGACCGTGGTGATCCTGGCCTGCGCCTGCCTGGCCGCCGCCCTGGTCTGGCAGTTCTACGTCACCGCGCCCTGGACCCGCGACGGGCGCGTCCGCGTGCAGGTGGCCAGCGTAGCGCCCCAGGTCTCCGGCCAGATCATCGAACTGCGCGTGTCCGACAACCAGACCGTCGCCAAGGGCGATGTGCTCTACGTCATCGATCCGGTGGATTTCGACATTGCCATCGCGACCGCCCAGGCGGAGCTCGAGAACCGCGAGGCCGACCTTCAGGTCAAACGGACCCAGGCGGCCCGGCGCGAGGCCCTGACCACCCTCTCCACCTCGGTGGAGGAGAAGCAGCAATATGCGGGCACCGCCAAGATCGCGGAGGCGGCGCTCGCCTCCGCGAAGGCGCAGCTGCATCAGGCCCGGGTCAACCGAGGACGCACGGAAGTGCGCTCGCCGGTGAACGGGCGCGTCACCAACCTCCTCCTGCGCGCGGGCGACTACGCCGCCGCCGGCACCGTCAACGTCGCGGTGATCGATACCGATTCGTTCTGGATCGACGGCTATTTCGAGGAGACGAAGCTGGCCCATATCCATGTGGGCGACGCGGCGAAGGCCGAGCTTCTCGGCTACTCGGCGCTCATCGACGGCCGGGTGGAGAGCATCACCCTCGGCATCAGCAACGCCAACGCCTCGCCGAGCACGCAGGGCCTGCCCAATGTCGACCCGGTCTATACCTGGGTGCGCCTCGCCCAGCGCGTCCCCGTGCGCATCCGCATCGAGAGGGTTCCCGACGGCGTCACCCTGGTGGCCGGCATGAACGCCACCGTCTCCGTGGGCGAGCCCGGTGCCCATGGCGGCACGTTCTGGAAGACCCTGCGCGACCGCTTCTCGGGACCCTCCGCCTCCTCCGGGCAGGAGCGTGTTTCGGGGGCGGCGGCCCGCTGAAGCCCTGGCCAGGACGACGTCGCGCTTCGCCGAATGCCTCGGGGCAGCATGCCCAGGCGATGGAGAGGTGAAAACTTCTTCAGTATTGGCGCGAAGTTGAGCACGGATCGCGAAGCGGTTTCAACCGCGCTTAAGGACCATGAGCGATTCTTCCGGCATCTTCTCGGCTGGGTCGGGTCACGTGCTGAAATCCATCGACGCCTTTGAGAACGACCCGACCGCGGCGCCCGGAGACGGGGGCGTCACCGACGCGGTGGCCGGCATGGCGACACTCATGCGCCACGCCGCCCGCGCCAATGGACAGGCCGCCAGCTTCACCCGCGAGATCCGTCGCCAATCGACCGGCGTCGACCGTTCCTTGGCGGCGACGCTCGGCAGCGTCGGCCGCGACACGGCGGCGGGAACGGCCGAGCGCCTCCGCGGCGAGCTCGTGGATGCGGTCGGTCAGGCCATGCGCGAGATCAACGCCGAGATCGCCCGCATCGGCGCGCGCATCGACACCAAGGCCACCGAGGCGAGCCGGATCGTCGCCGCCATCGACGGGATCGGCGCGACGATCCGGATGCTGTCGTTGAACGCGACGATCGAGGCGGCGAGAGCCGGTGAGCATGGGCGCGGCTTCGCCGTGGTCGCCGCCGAGGTCCGCGCCCTGGCCGACCAGACCCGGGAGAGCGCACGCAACGCGGCAGGCATCATCGATTTCTCCGATGTCCGCGCCGATCTCTCTGCCCTGCGCGTCTCGACGGACCATGCCCTGGACGGACTCGCCGGTTCCGTGCGGGCCACCGCCGACCGGATCGAAACCCTGCTCGGCGGTGTTGGCGTCGAACTGTCCGCGATCAGCGCCAGCAACGCCTCCATCGGTGAGGCTCTCGGTGCCATGCAGAGCAGCATCGACCGGACGGAGGCCAAGGCCGTCCGCGCCCTGGCTCTGGCCGATGCCACGCTGCAGGCGGCCGCCTCGGGCCTGCCCGCGCCGGACATGGCCCGGCACGGTCTCGCCCGCCGTCCGAAAGGCTTCGATCTCCTCGACGACATCCGGGCTCGCGGTACCCTTCGGATCGCCGTGGAGCCCGATTTTAAGGGATTGTCCTTCCGCAAGGCCGCCGGCGGCGCCCTGCTCGGCCTCGACATCGCCTATGCCACGGCCTTCGCGCGGTCCCTCGGCGTCACGCCGGTCTTCGTCGAATGCCCCTGGGACCAGTGCACGGAACTGCTCGATGCGGGCCGGACCGCCTCCGAGGCGCCCGCCGACATCGTATGGTCGGCCCTGCCGCCGAGCCCGGGATTCGGCGCCATCGCCTATTCGCAGGCCTATACCCATCTCCACTACGTGCTGGCGCGCCGGACCGGCGACACGCGCATCCGCAGCCTGTCCGACCTCGACGGCCGGACGCTCGGCGTCATCAACGATCCGAGCGCCTACGCCACGTTGGAGGCCGCCGGACTGCGCTGGGCCGAGAACCTGCAGGCTAAGGGAAGGCGGGTGGCGACCCTCGGCAGCCTCGTGCCGATCACCGACCAGGGCCGCATCCACGACGCCCTGGCTGAGGGCGTGGTGGATGCCTTCGCCGTGGACGCGCCGATCATGCACTGGGCCTGCACCGGCGCCGACAGCCCGTGGCGCGGCCGCATCGAGATCGTGCCCGGCAACATCGCACCCGCGCCCTGGTACTACACCGCCGCCGTCGCCGACCATCCGAGCGCCTGCCGCCTGCTCATGGCGGCGGATGCCTTCATCGCTGCCTTCGCCGGCACGCCCGAGCGTGCCGCGATCGAGCGGCAATGGCAGGGCGGCGCCATTGCCGGCACGGGCGGTTACCGGGACGAGCCGGGAGGCTTGCGCGGCGCGGCGGAACTGGCGGCCGATTACGCGGAGGCGATGGGACGGATGCCCAATCTCGCACCTTCGCGCGGCGGCGTGGCACTCCGGAACGTTGCCTGAATCCGGCCCCGGAACGCGGACGATCCTTTGCCGACCACTTTGTCGACCACCTGGCCAACCACCTGAATGGGCAGCGCATTTTAAGATGTGGCGGAATGGGAAAGAATACAGTTGCCGGAAAGACGAGATAGGGGCTTGACGTAAGGGCGATCCAGTCGCACCTTGATCATGTGCTCTTGAACAAAGCACAGCTCAAGCAACGAGGAGGCGTAGATCGGTTGTCGATCACGACCAACTTAGAGGCAGGAGACGGGAATGACTCCACCCCAGCAGGATGCTGCGACGATCATCCGGGACTAATTCGGCCTGGACGTTGAGTAGCACAAACGCGAATCACGGGACGGAAGCGGTCTCCGGGGCGCAGAAGCGGCCGATACGGCACGACTTCGAATGCGCAGAATGCCCCAATTCGACCGCTTCCGCCGCCGGTCCATTGTCTTCATCCGACGTGTCCGAGCCTCGAGGCCCGCAAACCTTCCCACATAACTGATCGCCGATTTTGAGAGAGCGTGGTTCAGCCCCCAGGGCAAAAAACCGCCGTCCTCATACCGCCGGATCATGAAAGTGTTGGATGCTCTCGCGATCGATCTCGGAAGCTTTTCGCCCGCGAGGGACCGGCTTGCCGAGCGCCATGGTCTCGTCAGCGCTGGCGGATCGGCCGCAGCGGGCCGTGGAAGAATCCGGGCTCCATCCCGATCTCGGCGGCGCGCTCACCGATCACGCCGAGGCCGCCCATAAGCCCCATGATCGGCGCATCCAGCAGGGCCGGATGGTTCAGGGCCTTGCCGATCTGGCGGCCCTCCCACCATAGCTCCGCGAAGAGAAGGGCGAGGAGGCCGAGCAATCCCCAAGTCTCCAGGCCCCACCCGAGGAGATAGACGCCGTAGGGCGGCGACAGGACCGTGCTGAGACGGGACAGGCCGATCACCCCGGCGAAGCCCAGGACGAGGATCAGGGGCAGGCGAACGAGAAGGCGCCGATACAGGCGCAAGGCCAGGTTGAGTTCCTCGACGGAGGAGTGGTCGAGCCTGAGGGGCATTTGGGATTTTCCTGTGCCGTTCGCGCGCCCGAGCGCCATGCCCCCCGATAAAAGTGGGAGATGTGTGGCTGACGGGCGCCCGCCCCGCCACCGGTGCCATCACGAGGGCCGACACATGTGCCTCTAAGACATCTCGTTAGCCGCCTCCGCGCGCCCGCCGGCGCATTGCGCTGACCATGATGCGCCAGGGCCGATCGAGGATGTCTTTGTCGGGTTTGAGCAACCGGTTGAAATGAGAGCCTCGACAACGGCGCGGCGCGGGTCACTCGATCCCGAGCTTCGCCTTCAGCAGGGCATTGACCGCGGCCGGATTGGCCTTGCCGCCCGTGGCCTTCATGGTCTGGCCGACGAACCAGCCGAGCAGGGTCGGCTTTTCCTTGGCCTGCTGAACCTTGTCGGGGTTCTTGGCGATGATCTCGTCCACCGCCGCCTCGATGGCGCCTGTATCGGTCACCTGCTTCATGCCGCGCGATTCGACGATCTCGCGCGGGTCACCGCCCTCGGACCAGACAACTTCGAAAAGGTCCTTGGCGATCTTGCCGGAGATCACGCCCTCGCCGATGAGATCGACGATGGCGCCGAGCTGATCGGCCGAGACCGGGCTCGTCTCAATGCTGTGGCCCTCCTTGTTGAGGCGGCCGAACAGCTCGTTGATCACCCAGTTCGCCGCGGCCTTGCCGTCGCGGCCCTTGGCCACCGCCTCGAAATAATCGGCGGAGGACCGCTCGGCGATGAGCACGCCGGCATCGTAGGGAGAGAGGCCGTAGGACTCGATGAAGCGCGCCTTCTTGGCGTCGGGCAGTTCCGGCAAACCCTCGGCCAAAGCATCCACATAGGCCTGGTCGAATTCCAGCGGCAGCAGGTCCGGGTCGGGGAAGTAGCGGTAATCGTGCGCCTCTTCCTTCGAGCGCATGGAGCGGGTCTCGCCCTTGCCCGGATCGAACAGGCGGGTCTCCTGGGAAATGGTACCGCCATCCTCGATGATCGCGATCTGGCGCCGCGCCTCGACCTCGATGGCCTGCCCGATGAAGCGGATCGAGTTGACGTTCTTGATCTCGCAGCGGGTGCCGAGCGGCTCGCCGGGCTTGCGCACCGAGACGTTCACGTCGGCGCGGAGAGATCCCTTCTCCATGTCGCCGTCACAGGTGCCGAGATAGCGCAGGATGGTGCGCAGCTTGGTCACGTAGGCGCGCGCTTCCTCGGAGGAACGCAGATCCGGCCGCGAGACGATCTCCATCAGGGCGACGCCCGAGCGGTTGAGGTCGACGAAGCTCTGGGTCGGGTTCTGGTCGTGCAGGGACTTGCCGGCATCCTGCTCGAGATGCAGGCGCTCGATGCCCACCGTGATGGTCTCACCCTCGGGCAGGTCCACCAGCACCTCGCCCTCGCCGACGATGGGGTCCTTGAACTGGCTGATCTGGTAGCCCTGCGGCAGGTCCGGGTAGAAATAGTTCTTCCGGTCGAACACCGAGCGGTGGTTGATCAGCGCCTTCAGTCCGAGGCCGGTGCGCACGGCTTGGGCCACGCATTCCTCGTTGATGACGGGGAGCATGCCAGGCATCGCCGCGTCCACCAGGGAGACGTGGTCGTTGGGCTCGCCCCCGAATTCCGTCGAGGCGCCGGAGAACAGCTTCGAGCGGCTCGTGACCTGGGCATGGATCTCCATGCCGATCACGACCTCCCAGTCGTGCAGGCCGCCCTTGATGAGTTTCTTAGGGTTCACGGCAGCGGTCATGATGGCCCGGATTCAGTGTTGCGCGGCGCGAAACCGCACCGGAAAGGTGGAAGGACCGGCCGGCGCGGTCAAGCGCGCAGGCGATAGAGCTGATGGGCGAGGAAGCCGAGGGTGCCCCACAGGAAGCCCGCCATCCAGCGAATGGGGAAGAAGGTCGGCCCGTCATGGCTGATCGGCGCCGGCCAGGGGATGCCGATGGCCGTGACGGCCCAGGACACCATAACCGAGATGGCGAAAGCCATCAGCGAGACCAGGATGACCTTCACGAACTGGTCCGACTTCCAGCCCATGACCAGGGCGATGGCGATCAGGACGGGATCGAACGCGGCCCAGATCCAGACGTCGAAGGGATAGACCGGAACGGTCATGGTCGCGCTTTCATGCCCACCACGCCTTCGGCAGCTTGGTCCGCCCGGCCGCCGTCTCGATCACTTGGGCGGCGGCGAACAGCGTCTCCTCGTCGAACGGTCGCCCGATGAGTTGGAGGCCCAGCGGCAGTCCCTGCGCGTCGAGCCCGGCCGGCACCGAGATGCCGGGCAGCCCCGCCATGTTCACCGTGATGGTGAAGACGTCCTGGAGGTACATCTCCACGGGATCGCCCGAGCCCTTCTCGCCGATGCCGAAGGCGGCGGACGGGGTGGCGGGGGTCAGGAT
>NZ_NKUG01000099.1 GCF_014845095.1 Methylobacterium bullatum
CCGGCGCGAGCTCGGCCGCGAGGCCTTCGTCGAGAAGGTCTGGGCATGGAAAGCGGAGTCCGGCGGGGCCATCGTCAACCAGCTGAAGCGCCTGGGCGCCTCCTGCGACTGGACGCGCGAGCGCTTCACCATGGGCCTGTCCGGCCAGCCCGACGACCAGATGGTCCGGGCCGTGACGAAAACGTTCGTCGATCTCCACGCGCAGGGGCTGATCTACCGCGACAAGCGGCTCGTGAACTGGGATCCGAAGTTCCAGACCGCGATCTCGGATCTCGAAGTGCTGCAGGTCGAGGTGAAGGGCCATCTCTGGCACTTCGATTATCCGATCGTCGACGAGGCCGGAAACGAGACCGGCGCGGTCATCACGGTGGCCACCACCCGGCCCGAGACCATGCTGGGCGACACGGCGGTGGCGGTCCATCCGGACGACGAGCGCTACACCCATCTCGTCGGCAAGCACGTGCGGCTGCCGCTGGTCGGCCGCCTCATCCCCATCGTCGCCGACACCTATTCGGACCCGGAGAAGGGCACGGGTGCCGTCAAGATCACGCCCGCGCACGACTTCAACGATTTCGAGGTGGGCAAGCGGGCCGGCTGCACGCCGATTAACATCCTGGATCCGGAAGCGCGCATAACCCTCGACGGGAACGCGGCTTTCCTGAAGGACTCGAACCCGGAGCCGGAGGCCCTGGCCCTGCACGGCCTCGACCGGTTCGAGGCGAGGAAGCGCGTCGTCGCCCTGATGGAAGCGCGCGAGCGGCTGCGGCTCACCGAGCCCAACACCCATGCGGTGCCGCATGGCGACCGTTCGAACGTCGTCATCGAGCCCTACCTCACCGACCAATGGTACGTGAACGTGAAGCCCCTGGCCGAGCGCGCCCTCCAGGCGGTGCGCGACGGGCAGACCAGGTTCGTTCCGGAGAATTACGAGCGGACCTTCTTCCAGTGGCTGGAGAACATCGAGCCGTGGTGCATCTCGCGCCAGCTCTGGTGGGGCCACCAGATCCCGGTCTGGTACGACGACGAGGGCGGCATCTTCGTGGCCTCCGGCGAGGTCGAGGCGCAGGCACAGGCCGATGCGAAGCACGGACGCGCCGTTGCTCTGCGCCGTGACGAGGATGTCCTCGACACGTGGTTCTCCTCCGCCCTGTGGCCGTTCTCGACGCTGGGCTGGCCCGATGCGACGCCGGAGCTCGACCGCTACTATCCCACCGACACCCTGGTCACCGGCAAGGACATCATCTTCTTCTGGGTCGCCCGGATGATGATGCTCGGCCTCCACGTCACCGACCGGGTGCCGTTCGCCACGGTCTATCTCCACACCCTGGTGCGCGACGCGTCGGGCGCCAAGATGTCGAAGTCGAAGGGCAACGTCGTCGATCCCCTCGGCCTCATCGACCAGTACGGCGCCGATGCCCTCCGTTTCACCCTGGCCGCCATGGCCGCGCAGGGCAGGGACATCAAACTCGCGGTGAACCGCGTCGAGGGCTACCGCAACTTCGCGACCAAGCTCTGGAACGCCTCGCGCTTCGCCGAGATGAACGGCTGCGTGCTCCGCGCCGATTACCGCCCGGAAGACGCCACCGAGACCCTGAACCGCTGGGCCCTGGGCGAGGCCGCGCGCGCCGTGGCCGAGGTGACGGCGGCACTCGACGCCTATCGCTTCAACGATGCGGCGGCGGCCGCCTACCGCTTCGTCTGGAACATCTTTTGTGATTGGTATCTCGAACTGGCCAAGCCGGTGCTTCAGGGCGAGAGCGTGGAAGCCGGCCTCAAGGCCGAGACGCAGGCCACGGTGGCGTTCCTGATCGACCAGATCGCCAAGCTGCTGCACCCGTTCATGCCGTTCCTCACCGAGGAGCTCTGGGCGATCAAGGGCGAGGGCATCGCCGAGCGTGGGCTCCTGGCGCTGGCGCCCTGGCCCGACCTGTCGGGGCTGGCGGATGCTCGGGCCGAAGCCGAGATCGGCTGGGTGGTGGACCTCGTCTCCGAGATCCGCTCCGCCCGCTCGGAGACCAATGTGCCGGCCGGCGCCCAGATTCCCCTGGTCATCGTCGGCGCCGACGAAGCCCTGCGGGCGCGGGCAACGCAGTGGCAGGACACGCTCCTGCGCCTCGCCCGCCTGTCGGACATCTCCTTCGCCGAGACCGCGCCGAAGAACGCGGTCCAGCTGCTGGTGCGCGGCTCGGTGGCGGCGCTGCCCCTGGAGGGCATCGTCGACCTCAAGGCCGAGGTCGCCCGCCTGAACAAGGAGGCGGTGAAGGCGGCCTCCGAAATCGGGAAGATCGAGGCCAAGCTCGGCAACGCCGATTTCCTCGCCCGCGCGCCCGACGAGGTGGTGGACGAGCAGCGCGAGCGCCGCGACGCGGAAGCCGCACGTCTGGAAAAGATCCGGGAAGCCCTGGCGCGGTTGTCCGACGCGTGATCCTGCGCCGGCTGGGCCAGGGCCTCGCCGGCCTGTTGGCCCTCCTCGTCCTCGCCGCGATCGTCACGGCGAGGCCCGGCGACCCCGCTCTCTATCCCGCCCCCGACGACGACTCAGAGAAAATCGAACTCGTCAGCCACGGCTGGCATTCGGGTCTCGTGATCCCGCGCGAGGCCCTCACCGGGGAGGGCGCCGGCACGGCTTTGCGGAGCATCGCCACCCGCTTCCGGGCCTATCCGGGGATCGAGTTCGGCTGGGGCGAGGCCCGCTTCTACCGGGCGACGCCGACCCTGGCTCAGTTCGACCTGCGCCTCGCCCTCGAAGCCCTGTTCACCCCCGGCGGCCGCGAGGGCGTCGTCCAGGTGGTGGGCCTCGAAGACGATACCCGCACGAGCTTCCCGCATTCGGATATCGTCCCCATCCGGGTCTCGAAGGCCGGCCTCGCCCGTCTGCTCGCCCGCCTCGACGCGAGCTTCCGCCTCGCCGACAACCTCCCCATCGAGGGCGGCCCCGGCCTCTACGGGCCGAGCCTGTTCTACGAAGGGCAGGGCCGCTTCAGCGCCGCCAACGTCTGCAACCACTGGGCCGCCCGCCTCCTCCACGCCGCCGGCCTGCCGATCACGCCGGTCCTCGACACGCACCCGGCGGGATTGCTGCTGGATCTGAGATGGCGGGCGGGGGTGAGTGTGCTCCCGGCTCCCAACCTGTCCAAACCGTAATCTCGGCGACACGGGCGGGTCAGGCTGAGGTCTCTACACAGTGGGTCATGGCCCCGCTCAGCGGGGACACGACCTTTCCGGAGAGCCCAGTCCATGATCTCGTCCACCTCTCGCCTGCGCCGCAACGCCCTCGCCTCCGTCGCCGCCATCGCCCTGGTGGCGACCGGCGCGGCCGGCGTCGGCCTGACCCAGCCCTCCACCCCGGCCTATGCCCAGGCACTGTCGAAGAATCCCATCGACGTGCCGGACCATCCGCCCGGCTCCTTCGCCAGCGTGGTCGACAAGGTGAAGCCCGGCGTGGTCGCCGTGAAGGTGAAGCTCGACGACAGCGCCGGCATGGACGACGATGACGGCCCCGGGCAGGGCCAGGGCCAGCAGGTTCCGCCGCAGCTGCGCGAGTTCTTCAAGCGCTTCGGCCAGGGCGGCCCGGGGCAGGGCCAGGGCCAGGGCTTCGGCGGTCCCTCGCCCAAGCGTCAGGGCCAGCGCGGCGCCATGGGCTCGGGCTTCATCATCTCGGCCGACGGCTACGTCGTCACCAACAACCACGTGGTCGACAAGGCCAAGACCGTGCAGGTCACGCTCGACGACAACCGCACCCTCGACGCCAAGGTCATCGGCAAGGACCCGAAGACCGACCTCGCGCTGCTCAAGATCACCGAAGGTGGCACTTTCCCCTATGTCTCGCTGGGCAAGACCGCGCCCCGCGTCGGCGATTGGGTGGTGGCCATCGGCAACCCGTTCGGCCTCGGCGGCACGGTGACCGCCGGCATCGTCTCGGCCCGTGGCCGCGACATCGGCGCCGGCCCCTATGACGACTTCCTCCAGATCGACGCGCCCATCAACAAGGGCAATTCCGGCGGCCCGACCTTCAATGTCGGCGGCGAGGTGGTGGGCGTGAACACCGCCATCGCCTCCCCCTCGGGCGGCAGCGTGGGTCTCGCTTTCGCGATTCCCGCCGAGACCGTGCAGGCGGTGGTCGATCAGCTCCGAGCGGACGGCAAGGTGGCCCGCGGCTATCTGGGCGTCCAGGTCCAGCCGGTGACGAAGGACATCGCCGACGGCCTCGGCCTCGACAAGGCCAAGGGCGCCCTCGTGGACCACGCCGAACCCGGCACACCGGCGGCCAAGGCCGGCCTCAAATCCGGCGACGTGATCGAATCGGTCAACGGCGCGTCGGTGAACGATGCCCGCGAATTGTCCCGCCGCATCGCCGGCCTGAAGCCCGGCGCCAAGGTGGAGCTCGCCTATCTGCGGGCTGGCAAGTCCGACACCGCCACGGTTGAGCTCGGCGCCCTGCCGAACGACCCGAAGGCGGGCAACGACAACCGCAGCAGCTCGACGAGCGACGGCCAGCCGCGCCTGGGCCTCAGCCTCGCCCCGGCCGCGCAGGTCGGTGCCGGCGACGAGGGCGTCGCGGTGATGGATGTCGACCCCGACGGCCCCGCCGCGGCCAAGGGCATCGAGCAGGGCGACATCATCCTCGATGTGGCCGGCTCCAGCGTCTCGAAGCCCTCGGAGATCGCCGAGCGCATCAAGGCGGCCGAGGCCAGCGGCCGCAAGGCGGTGCTGATGCGGGTCAAGAGCACCAAGGGCGTGACCCGCTTCGTCGCCGTGGCCCTCAACAAGGCCGGCTGAACACCCGCTCGGCGGCCCGACGGTGACAAGTCCGGCCGCCTCGCAGACGACCTTTCCATCAGCGCCGGCCCGTTCGTTCGGGCCGGCGCTTCGCGTGACGGCATCCAAGGCCGACGGGACCGAATCTTGCTTCGAGCGCCGGGGTGCCTTCGCGCACGCCGAGGCCGGATCCTGTCGCAATCCAGAGACATGACGGAGCGAGGCTGCGGGTCTCCTGATGCGAGCACGGAGGGGGGAGAATCCGATGCAGGTTCTGAAGCGGATGTTGATGGCCGGCCTGCCGCTTGCGGCCCTCGCCTCGACGATGGCGGCGACAGGGCCTGCCCGCGCCAAGTCCGTGGCGGCGAAACCGGTCTGGGCCACGGGCACCTTCGTCTTCGCGGATCTCTGCACGGCGACCGAGAGCGGCGAGCGGGCAGGGCGGCGGATCACGCTCAGGCGCTCTCCCACCGGCGACGTCCTGGTCTACGAGACCGCATCCCAGTCGGCGCAGGCCGAGAGCCTCACCCTCGACGACGACACCAAGACCTTATCGTTCTTGGTCGGCGGCGAACGGGGCCATGTCGCGTTCCGTGGAACGCTGGCGACGGATGCGCTGGTGGGCACGGTGGAAGACGAGACGGGCGCCTATCCGTTACGACTGCGCCGGGTCCTCCGCTCGCACGCCCACGAGGCCTGTCCCCCGGATGTGACGGGATCGATCGGAACGCGACGCTGAGATCGTTGGGCTCGAGCGGCGGCCTGCTTTAGGATCGGGCCCATGAAAGCCCGATCCCTCCCATCCATCGCCTGCCTCCTGACCGCCATCCTCCTGTCCTCGGCACCGGATCCGGCGAGGGCGACGGAATCCTGCGACCGGCTCACCGCGCGGATGATCCGGGCCACCGGGGCGTCGCTCGCCGGGCGCGAGGCGTCGCTTGCCGTGTTCCGCGCCGAGGATGCCGATCGCATGAGCCTCGATTGCCGGGCGCCGGCGCGGATGGCGTTCGGGTCGCGCGACCATGAGCCGGCCGGCGCCTATTTCGTCCTGATCGGGCTGGCGGCGGAAGGGCTGACCGGCGCGAAGGCCGGCATGGTCGAGATCCTGGCCCGCACGCTTCATCGGGATTCCCGCCTCACGGGAATGCCGCAGGCGGGACGGGCAGGGAATGCGGCCCTGCGATGCGAGACGAGCGGGCAGGGGCTCGCCGACGCGCTCGGCCTTGGCGGCCCGGCGCCGGACATCACGCGCTGCATGCTCACCCGGCATCGTCGGGCGGTCCTTCGCCGTCGCGCCGGCCTTTTCGACGGGGCCCAGTCGGGCTAGACCGGGCGCCATGTCTGAACCCGCTCGCTCACCCGCCGGTCCCGTCGTGATGGCGGGGTCCACCGCCTTCGCCAACCATCTGCCCTTCGCGCTCATCGCCGGCCCGTGCCAGCTCGAGAGCCGCGACCACGCCATCGAGATCGCCGACGCGCTCAAGGGCATGACCGACCGCCTCGGGATCGGCCTCGTGTTCAAGGGCTCGTTCGACAAGGCCAACCGGACCTCG
Organism: Methylobacterium bullatum; assembly: GCF_014845095.1. Taxonomy (GTDB): domain Bacteria; phylum Pseudomonadota; class Alphaproteobacteria; order Rhizobiales; family Beijerinckiaceae; genus Methylobacterium; species Methylobacterium bullatum. The sequence goes on from NZ_NKUG01000099.1 coordinate 6,312, forward strand.
GGCTCCACCGCGCGCGGTCTCGGCCTCGCCGGGGCGCTGCCGATCTTCGCCGAGATCAAGGAGCGCTTCGGTCTTCCCGTCCTCACCGACGTCCATGAGGTGGCCCAGTGCGCGCCGGCGGCGGAGGTCATCGACATCCTCCAGATCCCGGCCTTCCTGTGCCGGCAGACCGACCTGCTCCTGGCGGCCGCCGCCACGGGCCGCGTGGTGAACGTGAAGAAGGGCCAGTTCCTCGCCCCCTGGGACATGGCTCATGTCGCCGCCAAGGTGACGAATGCCGGCAACCCGAACGTCATCGTCACCGAGCGCGGCGCCTCCTTCGGCTACAATACGCTGGTCTCCGACATGCGCAGCCTGCCGATCATGGCACAGGTCACGCACGGTGCCCCCGTCGTGTTCGACGCGACCCATTCGGTGCAGCAGCCGGGCGGGCAGGGTGCCACCTCCGGCGGGCAGCGCGAGTTCGTGGCGGTGCTGGCCCGCGCCGCCGTGGCGGTGGGGGTCGCCGGCCTGTTCATCGAGACCCATCCCGATCCGGATCATGCTCCGTCGGACGGCCCCAACATGGTTCCTCTCCGGGCGATGCCGGCGTTACTGGAGACCTTGCAGGCTTTCGATCGCCTGGCGAAGTCCAGCCGCTGACCGAGACTCGTCACCCGGACTCGTTCGTACGGCCATGACAATGGAACCAACCCGTCTTCGTCCCGTTGTCATCACTTGAATGTGACAACGATTTGAGGAGCCCCATGCGCAAGTTCGCACTGATCACGGCCGTTACCCTTTCCCTCGGCGCCATGGCTGCCGGAACGGCGGCGGAAGCCCGCCCCGGACACGGTCATGGCTATGGTCGCGGCGGCCATGGTGGTTACGCCCACGGTGGCTACGGCCATCGCGGTTATGGCAACCGCGGTTACGCCTACGGTGGTGGCCATCGTCGTGGCATCGGAACCGGTGCCGCCGTCGGCCTGGGCATCGCGGGCCTGGCAGCCGGCGCCATCGCGGCCGGAGCCGCGCGGGATTCCTATTACAACAACGGTTATGGCCGCCCGGCTTATGGTCGGCCCGCCTACGGCTACGGCTACTGAGCCGACACACCCGAAACCTCGTGCGAGAAGGGCGGCCGGTTTTTACCGGCCGTCTTTTTTTGTGTTCCGATCCCGGCCGCATGGCCGGGTGGTTGCGGGATGGGCCGCACGGTTGCATGGAGGCCCCGTTTCGAACAGGTGGGGACCCGCGCAATGCCGATCATCGCAGCCGTCTTCGGCGCCCTCGTCGCCGGACTGGTCTATTGGATCAAGTACGGCAACGGGATGGAGCATATCGACAACGCAGTGCGAGACTGGCGCGGCACCCGCCGCCGGATGGCGAGCGAACGGCAGATCCGCTCCGCACCCCTGCGCTCCCTCCGCCATCCCGCCGATGCGGCCGGCGTCCTGATGGAAATGGTCGCCCGTCTCCGTGGCGTACCGACGCCCGAGCAGGAGGCCGTCATCACGGCGCAGATGCGCGGCATCGTGGAGGCCGGGGACGACCTCGATGCCCGGATGGTGTTCGTCCGCCACGCCGCCGCGCAGGCTCCCGATACGACGCTGGCCATCAAGGTCCTGGCGCCAATCCTGCACGATGCCCTGAGTTTCGCGGAGCGAGACCATTTCGCCGACATGCTCCGGACGGTCGCGGAGGTCCATCAAGGTCCCATCGAGGCACAGGAACGCCTGATCGACGAGATCGTCCGCGCCGTCGCCGAAGATCGGTGAGGCAGGATGCGGCTTCGCCGAGGCTCAGCCGCGGCCGCGATAGGGCGCGATCCCCTGGTCCGGCAGCCAGATGGCTTTCGGCGGCTCGCCGGTCTGCCAGAACACGTCGATGGGGATGCCGCCGCGCGCGTTCCAGTAGCCGCCGATGCGGAAGTACCGGGGCTTGAGCAGGTCGACGAGGGTGAGGCCGATGCCCACGGTGCAATCCTCGTGGAAGGCGCCGTGATTGCGGAACGCGCCGAGATAGAGCTTCAGCGATTTCGATTCCACGAGCCAGAGGTCGGGCACGTAGTCGATCATCAGGATGCCGAAATCGGGCTGGCCGGTGACCGGGCAGATCGAGGTGAATTCCGGCGCGGTGAAACGCGCCAGGTAATCGGTCTTGGGATGCGGATTCGGCACCCGGTCCAGGCGCGCCGCCTCCGGAGAGGCGGGCAGGGGGGTGGCCTGGCCGAGTTGCAGGCCGTCGGAGGAGGGGGGCGGGCTGGTCATGTCCGCCGCTATAGCGCACCGGTCGCGGCAAGGGAACGTGTCGGCTCGATTCCCCGTATGAAATCAAGGGCGTAGACGCGGCCGGCGAAGTCCGGCCCTTCGCCCGCCGCAGGCCTCGCGGGATGGCCCGAACGGACCGCTTGAGAAATTCTCGCGCGCTCCGCAAAGATTTGTCACGGTCCCAAGCCCTCCGCGCACAGGGGGACGCTTGCCGGAGGCGGCGTGTTGACGGATAAGCCTGCCCTGGATCAGACCGGTTCCGCTGGCTCATCCCTCGGTTGAGGGGTTCCTGCGGGATCATGACGGCTCGGGCGAGCGCCCGCCGCACCACATCTTGAGAGCTAGGGGCACGCATGACCGCGATCACCAACATCGCCGCCCGCGAGATCCTCGACAGCCGGGGCAACCCGACCATCGAGGTGGACGTCCTGCTGGAGGACGGCTCCTTCGGCCGCGCCGCCGTGCCGTCCGGCGCCTCCACCGGCGCCCACGAGGCGATGGAGCTGCGCGACGGCGACAAGGGACGCTACGGCGGCAAGGGCGTGCGCAAGGCGGTGGCCGCGGTCCGCGGCGACATCCTCGACGCCATCGGCGGCATGGATGCCGAGGACCAGATCGCCGTCGACGAGGCGATGATCGAGCTCGACGGCACCCCCAACAAGGCGCGGCTGGGCGCCAACGCCATCCTCGGCGTCTCGCTCGCCGTGGCCAAGGCCGCCGCCGAGACCGCCGGCCTGCCGCTCTACCGCTACGTCGGCGGAACCCAGGGGCGGGTGCTGCCGGTGCCGATGATGAACATCATCAACGGCGGCGCGCATGCCGACAACCCGATCGACTTCCAGGAATTCATGATCATGCCGGTGGGCGCCTCCTCGCTCGCCGAGGCGGTGCGCATGGGCGCCGAGGTGTTCCACACCCTCAAGGGCGCGCTCAAGAAGGCCGGCCACAACACCAATGTCGGCGACGAGGGCGGTTTCGCCCCCAACCTCCCCTCGGCCGAGGCCGGGCTCGACTTCGTGATGGAATCGATCCAGGCGGCCGGCTTCAAGCCCGGCACCGACATCGTGCTGGCGCTGGACTGCGCCGCCACGGAGTTCTTCAAGGACGGCGCCTACCATTACGAGGGCGAGGGCCAGACCCGCTCGATCGAGGCCCAGGTCGATTACCTCGCCAAGCTCGTGGATTCCTACCCGATCCTGTCCATCGAGGACGGCATGTCCGAGGACGACTGGGCCGGCTGGAAGCTCCTGACCGAGAAGGTCGGCAACCGCTGCCAGCTCGTGGGCGACGACCTGTTCGTCACCAACGTCACCCGCCTGTCGCGCGGCATCGCGGAGAACACCGCCAACTCGATCCTGGTGAAGGTCAACCAGATCGGCACCCTCACCGAGACGCTGGCCGCCGTCGATATGGCGCAGCGCGCCGGCTACACCGCCGTGATGTCGCATCGTTCGGGCGAGACCGAGGATTCCACCATCGCGGATCTCGCCGTCGCCACCAATTGCGGACAGATCAAGACCGGCTCGCTCGCCCGCTCGGACAGATTGGCCAAGTACAACCAGCTCATCCGCATCGAGGAAGGCCTCGGCGCGCAGGGTCGCTACGCCGGCAAGGCCGCGCTCAAGGCCTTCGCCGCCCGCTGACCCGCGGGGGGCGTCCCGAAACACGGGTGCCTCTCCGACATCACATCGAAAGACGGCCACACCTCCGCTTCCATCGAGGCTGTGGCCGTTTCGCGTGTATCGGCGTTGTCCCCGGACACGGTCTCCCTCTCTGGAGCCGATGATGAGGGACGGTACCGCCCACCATGACCCCACCCGCCGCACTGACCGTCTATTACGACGGGGCCTGTCCGCTCTGTTCCGCCGAGATCCGGACCTACCGGCGTAGCCGCGGGGCCGAACGCCTCGCCTTCGTCGACGTCAGCGGCGACGACGCCCCCGCCACGCTCGGCCCCGATCTCAGCCGCGAAGCCGCGCGGGCGCGTTTCCACGTCCGGGACGATCAGGGCCGCCTCGCCTCCGGGGCGTCGGGCTTCATCCGGCTCTGGCGCGAGTTGCCCGGCTGGGGCTGGCTCGCGACCCTCGCGAGTCTGCCCGGCATGCCGATCCTGGCCGAGGCCGCCTATCGCGGGTTCCTGCCCCTGCGCCCTCATCTCGCCAGGCTGTTCTCCCGCTTCTCGGGGACCTCCTGCGACACCGCCTGCCGCCCACCCAAGGCGTGATACCGGGCCATCCGCCGGGTCCCAGTGAGCGCACCTCTTCTCACGGGGATGCGATGACCGCTCGGCGCGATCCGGCGTTATAGCCGGGGGCCGGAGCGCGAGGCCCATCGATGCAGAACCCCTTCCAGGCCTTCCTGCTGCGCCCGCGGCTTCTCGGGGCGATCGTGTTCGCGGTGGTGCTGTCGGTGGCCCTGCCCTTCGCCTCGATCTGGACGCGCCTCCTCGTCGGCTGGTGCGTCGGCGTCGTCGTCTACACCGCCCTGGTGATCTGGCGGACCTCGTCCCTGTCGCAGGACTCCCTGCGCCGGGAGGCCTCGCAGCTCGACGACAGCGCTCCGGTGATCTCGCTCTTCGCCATCCTGGCAGGGCTCGCGAGTTGCGGCGCCGTGGCGATGCTGGTGATCGGAGGGCGGGAGCCGGATGCGCCGCGCCTCGCCCACTTCACCCTGGCGGTCATGACGATGCTCTGCGCCTGGGTCTTCGTGCAGGTGATCTTCACCGTGCATTACACTCACCTCTACTACGGCGAGGTCGAGACGGGCCGGCACCGCGGCGGCTTGGATTTTCCGGGGAACGAGGATCCGGATTTCTGGGACTTCCTCTACTTCTCCGTCACCATCGGGGCGACGTCGCAGACCTCGGATACCGACATCACCAGCAAGACCTTCCGCCGGATCGTGACGGCACAGACCGTCTACGCCTACCTGTTCAACACCAGCGTCCTGGCCCTGGCGGTGAACATGGCCGCAGGCTTCGCGCAGCATTGAGCGCGGAGGAGGGGTCAGGCTCCCTTCGCCCGTCTCCCGACGAGATCGTCCTTCTCGGGCTCCGCCAGCACCATCGCCTCGCCGGTCTTGCCCTCGCCTTGCCGCGCGCGCCGACGGTCGCCGCTGCGCGTGAGCATGAGATAGAGGGAGTGGGGATTGGTAAGACAGTATCGCCAGAACAGGCGCCGGGGTTCCTGCACCAGCCGCCAGAGCCATTCGAACCCGACCCGCTGGACCCAGGACGGTGCCCGGCTGCGGCTTCCGGAGAGGAAATTGAACAGGCCGCCCGAGGTCTTGATCAGGGCGACGTTGCGCAGGAGCGGACCGTGATCCCGCACGAAGGCCTGCTCGCGCGGTACCCCCAGGGCGATCCAGAGAATGTCCGGCGCCAGGGCGTCGATCTCCGCGATCTTGTCCGTCAGCGCGTCGCCCGCGAGGTAGCCGTGGTGATGACCGACGATGCGCAGCGCCGGATACAGGCGCTGCGTCGTCGCCACCGCCGCGCGGTTCTCGTCCTCCGTGGCGCCGTAGAGATAGAAGGTCAGGCCCTCCGCGGCGGCCTTGCGGGCGACCTCGTGATAGAGGTCGGTGGTGGCGACCCGCACGGGCAGGGCCCGGTCGCCGACGACGCGTGACAGCGTCACCATCGGCTGTCCGTCGGCACTGATGAGATCGGCCATGTCCACCAGCCGCGCGAACTCGGCATCCCGTGCGTGCCGCGACATCACCTCACCGTTGGCCGAGGTGAAATAGAGGGGCGTTCCGGGTCTCGGATGGAGGCGCACGGCCTCGGCCATCCTATCCACGGTCTCCTGCATTCCCAGAGCCGCGATCGACATCCCGCCGAGAAAGGTCACGGGAACCTGCCCGAGGACCGCCCGGGACGGCGTCGTCATCGTCCCCCTCCCACCAGCGCAGCGGCGCCCGAAACGCTGAACGATGTGGTCGAGGCGCGCTTCCCCGCGGGACGCTTGGCCGAGGCGGGATTGTCGAACGACGGTGTCACGGCCTGTTCCGGTTCGTGGGGCGGCTTGAGTTCGGCGCGGGATTCGGGCTCGGGACGGATATGGGATCTGACCGGACGTGCCGGCTCCGCTCGCGCTACGGGTTCGACGGCCGGCTTGCTATCCGCCTCCTTCACTCCGCCGCGAAAGAAGGCCATGGGGGATCGCCGGGGTGTGGGGAGATCGGCCGCGCGGAAGG